>JBEKCO010000046.1:0-13483 GCA_050014835.1 Acidimicrobiales bacterium | reverse complement strand
TCGTGGCGATGGGAGCGTTCGAGATCTGGCGCACGGGTCTTCCCCACGACGACCGTCCCCACGTGAAGTTGAGCCTCCTCGCCTGCGTGGACGGCACGGCGCGGGGCTACCTGACGATCGCCTTGCTGTTGTCACCCGCGCTGCTCCTCTCCGGTCGGATCCGCCGCCCTTCCCGTCTCAGCGCGGCGTCGTCCGCCCTCGGAGCGGCGATCGGCATCGCGACCGTGGTGCACTTCCGCTCCACCTCGTTCCTCGGCAACTACCTCGCGTCGTCAGGTGCCTACTCCTCGGCTGACATCGGAAAGCGGGTGGTCATCCCGAGCGCGGTGATGGGCGTCCTCATCGCCCTCGCCCTTGTCGCCGGTACCCTGCTGCCCGCGATCGTCGTCTCAGGGTGGCGCGATCTCGACCCGCTGCTCCTCGTGTTCGCCGTGCTCACGATCGTCGGTTCGATGGTGGAGTTTCTCGCCAACCAGCTCGTCCTCGATCGAAACCTCATGGTGCTGCTCGTGCCCGGCGCGGTCCTTTTGTTGCACGGGCCCATCCGGCCTGGCCGTCTGTGGCGCGGCATGGTTCCCCTCGTTGGCCTCGGGGCCTTGTCACTTCTCATCTGCGCCAACGCGTTGGCGCGCGACGCGGCCGTCTGGGACGAGGCGAACAGCCTCGTCGCCCGGAGCGTCCCGGCCACGAGCATCGATGCTGGGCTCGACTGGGTCGGCTACCACGCGGGCGTGCCGGCGGACCGCCTGAGAAAGCGGACGTCGCGCGAACTCGACTTCTGGGAGGCGATGTTCCCGCGCTCGCGGGTCTGCTACGCGGTGACGGTCGCACCGCTCCGCCACCGCACGCCGTTCGAGCGCGTCCCGTACCGGACCTTCGCCGTCCTGGGCCGGGCTTACCTCGACGTCTACCGCATCGACGCCTGCCCCTACCGCCCGGGCTCGTAACCGCGCCGGGCTCCTTCTCCGCCAGCCGGCGAGAGCGCTCCCGCCCGGTGCCGGATGTGTCCCGGTTCAGGCGGAAATCAGCCGCCCGCCGTCGGTCCGGACGGACCCGTCGGCGTGATGGCGAGCCGCAACGGGAACTTGGCGACGGTTCCCCACGGCGCGACGACGCTCAGCTCGCCGACGATCGACCCGGTCGGCGTGTTCGCCAGCGCCTGCGGCGCGAGGCCCGCGGCGACGGTGACCCGCTCGCTGAGCTTCAGCCCCCGCCAGACGACGGCGAAGCTCGACGTCGTCGGCGCGACGAGCACGGCGTCGCGGACGCCCCCCGGGAGCGTGACCGTCGTGACGGTCGCGCCGGGATCCGCGACCCGGTAGGCGACGAGCGACGCCGTCGCCGTGTCGAGCAACGCCTCGTCGACGTGAGCCGCGTTCCACAGCCCGTCGGGTTGGCCGAGAGTCGCGACGATGACGAGCACCCCGTGGAGCCGCACCGTGCGCCACGCGGCTGTGACGAGGCAACCGTTCGCTCGCAGCGTCCAGCCGGACTTCACACCGAGGATCCCGTCGACGCCGACCGCGGGGTTGGCGTTCCAGATCGCCTTCACGACCGGGAACGCGACGTGCGAGCGGCGCACGATGTTGCGGACCACGGCGTTGCCCATCAGGTCCGCGGCAAGCCTCGCCTGGTCGGCCGCCGTGCTCACCGACAAGGGGTTGACCCCGCTCGCATCGGCGTAGTGCGTCGAGGAAAGGCCCAAGGATTTGGCCGTCGCGTTCATCTTCTCGACGAAGCGCCAGATGCTCCCGGCATCCCAGGTCGCGAGCATCCCGGCGATATTGTCGCCCGAAGGGATGAGGAGCGCCTCGAGGAGCTCGTATTCCGAAAGGGACTCGCCCCGGACGACCTTGACGGTGCTGTACCCCTCGGACTCTTCCATATCGAAGATCGCCACGTCGCCCTTCGTCACCGTGATCGTCGGCCCCGCCTCTCCCGGCGCGAGCGGGTGGTCCTGGAGGATGACGTAGGCCGTCATCATCTTCGTCAGGCTCGCGATCGGGACCGGCCGTTCGCGCGGCGACCGGCCGACGATCCCGACCCCCCGCACCGCCACCGCGGCTTGCCCGACCTTCGGCCACTCGAGCGCCGGGTACGCGCCCGGGACGACCACCGTCTTCACCGCCACCTTCGGCGACGACCCTCGTCCCGACGCCACGACCCGGCTCGGTGAGGAGCTCGTCGCGGCGACAACGCCCACGACGATGAGCGCCACGACGGCGAGGAGCACGAGCCTCCGGCGCCAGAACCGAAGGGTGTCCGCCCGGCTGCGGTGGGCCCGCGACCCGGCCGGCGGTCTTCGCCACTGGGCGCGCGCAACCGCCTCGTCCACGCTCTGGCTCCTCGGATCGGCGCTGGGGGTTCGCCCGGAATCTACCCGAGGCGGTCGGACCGCTCACGATACGCGTCGACTCGGACGCAACGGGGTGACCGACCGCCCGCCCGGAACCCGGGCTCGGCGTAGCCTCGTCCCCGTGCCACCGGTCCGTCGTGGTCATCTCGCCGAGCCCCAGCTCGCGCCGCCCCGGGGCGAGCAGGCCGACGAGGTCTTCGGACTGCACGGCGTCGTCGTCGAGCAGATCCTGAGCGGCGAGCTCGCCGCGCCAGTCGACTACGACGAGGACCACGATGAGTGGGTCGTGCTGCTCGACGGGGGCGCCGAGCTCGACGTCGAGGGGGAGGTCTGCCGGCTCGGTCCGGACGACTGGGTGTTCCTGCCGCGGCACACGCCCCACCGGCTCGTCCGGACCGACCCGGGATCCCGCTGGCTCGCCGTGCGGTTCACCGGCGAGGCGCCCGCTGACACGCTGGCGCCGATCCGGCGCGCCCCGACACGGTGACGAGCACCGACCCGTTCGACCTCGAACGCTTCGTCCGGGCCCAGGACAGCGCCGGCACCTTCGAGCGCGCCGTCGGCGAGCTGGCGGCCGGCCGCAAGACGGGCCACTGGATCTGGTTCGTCTTTCCCCAGTTCGCCGGCCTCGGGCGCAGCGCCACGTCCGCGCGCTACGCGATCTCGTCGCTCGACGAGGCGAGGGCCTACCTCGCCCACCCCGTCCTCGGCCCGAGACTCATCCGGTGCGCCCGGATCCTCGCCACGGCCAAGGTGGACGCGCCCGAGATCCTCGGCGGGCTCGACGCCACAAAGCTGCGCTCCTCGATGACGCTTTTCCTGCGGGCGTCACCCGGCAAGGCCGTCTTCTCGGAGGTGCTCGACCGCCACTTCGGGGGCCGGGCCGACCCCGCCACCGACGCGCTGCTCTAGAGGGCCCGCCTACTTCTTCTTCGCCGGCGGCGCGAGCCGGGCCCAGATGATCCGCGACATCCCCGCGATCGTCGCGATCCCGTAGCCCTCGGTCGGGTTCTCGTTGGTGAGGACGGCGACGAAGTAGGACCGGCCCTCGCCGTTCACGTAGCCGATGCTGTTGATCTGCCAGTTGCCGTCGACGATCGGGACCCAGCCGTTCTTCAGGGCGACCGTCACGCCGGCCGGCGGCCCGGCGCACACACCCCACCGGTCGTACGGGATCACGTTCTCCATCAGCCCGACCTCGAAGGCGCGCGACGCCGCGTCGAGAAGGCCGTTCGGCAGGACCACGTGCTCGAGGAGACGGACCTGATCGAGCGCCGTCGTCATCGTCTCGCCCCAGTAGCCCTCGGAGTTCGGCGTCGTGTCGGTGAGCCCGGCAGCCGAGTCGAAGCGCGCGATCGCCGACGGCCCGCCGACCTCGTTCCACAGGTCCGTCGCGTCGTCGTTGTCGCTCTCCTCGATCATCCCCGCGGCGATCGATTCGTCGTCGGCGTCGAGCGGGGTCGACGTCGCCTGCTCCTCGTGGAGCAGCGTGGCGAGGATGTCGACTTTCACGATGCTCGCCGTCTGCTCCGTGATCCCGGGGCGGTACAGGTAGAGCCGGTGGTTGACGAGGTCGTACATCGCGGCCGTGATGTCGCCGTGCCGGCCGAGGAGGTAGGCCCGCATCGCCGGCGAGGTGAGGGGGTTGGCCATGGCGGCCTTTTGGATCGCGGTGTGCCGGCCGCGGACGGCCGTCGGGCGCGCCGCCGCCTGCGACGAGGACACGACGGCCCCGGAAGCCGCCGACACGGCGAGCAGTGTCGCCGCGACCGTGGCGGCCCGGCGAAGCACCCTCGGCCGGAAGACCTGACCCGTCATAGCGACCCCTCGCTCGGCGCGCCTTGCTCCGTAGTTGATAGCAGATGGCGGGGACCGCGCTCGGCGTCGGTCGGCATCGCATCGACCGTGCCGAGCGGTCAGGAGAGGGCGACCGCCCCCGGGCGGAGCGGCGACGGCAGGTCGGTCGAACCCATGAGGTAGACGTCGACCGCGGCGGCGGCGGACCTGCCCTCGGCGAGCGCCCAGACGACCAGGCTCTGGCCCCTCGCCGCGTCGCCGCAGGCGAAGACGCCGTCCGCGCTCGTCATGTAGTTCGGGTCGACCGCGACGTTCTGGCGCCCGTCGAGGACGAGGTCGAGCTCGCCCACGACGCCGTTCCGCTCCGGGCCGACGAATCCGAGCGCCAGCAACACGAGGTCGGTCGCGATCTCGACGCGCGTGCCGTCCACGGGCTCGAAGCGCCCGTCGACGAGACGCACCGTGTCCGCGGCGAGCGCCGCGACCTCGCCGCCCCCGCCGTCGCGGAACGACGAGGTGGCGAGCGAGTAGAGCCGCTGACCGCCCTCCTCGTGGGCGGGCCCGAGGTGCAACGTGCGCGGCCAGGTCGGCCAGGGGTTGTCCGGCGCGCGTTCGGGCGGTGGCTCGGGGAGGATCTCGATCTGGGTGACGGACGCCGCGCCCTGACGGTGCACGGTGCCCAGGCAGTCGGCCCCGGTGTCGCCGCCTCCGAGGATGACGACGTGCCGTCCCGCCGCGTCGATCGGCGGCGCGGCGAGGGCGCCCTCGCAGACGAGATTGGCGCCCTTCAAAAAGTCCATCGCGAAGTGGATGCCCGCGAGGTCACGCCCGGGGACGGGCAGGTCGCGCGGTTTCGTCGAGCCCACCGCGAGCACGACGGCGTCGTGGGTGGCCCGCAGCCGTGCCGCGGAGACGACCTGGGCGTCCGGCGCGGACGCCCCGGGGACCTCGCCGAGGGATCCCTCGCCGATCGCGGTCCGCACGACGAAACGCGTCCCCTCGGCCGTCATCTGGGCGAGGCGGCGGTCGATCACCGCCTTCTCGAGTTTGAACGCCGGCACCCCGTAGCGAACGAGACCGCCGATGCGCTCGGCCCGCTCGTAGACGGTGACCTCGTGACCGGCCCGGGTCAGCTGCTGGGCGGCGGCGAGACCCGCGGGGCCCGACCCGACGACGGCGACGCGCTTGCCCGTCGCCGGTGACAGCGGTTGCGGCCGGAGATCCGCGGTCACCCACTCGGAGATCTCGAACTCGACCTGTTTGATCGACACCGGGTCGGCGTTGATGCCGAGGACGCACGAACTTTCGCAGGGGGCGGGGCACAGCCGCCCCGTGAACTCCGGGAAGTTGTTCGTCGCGTGCAGGCGTTCGGCGGCGAGCGCCATATCGTCGCGCCAGACGAGGTCGTTCCACTCGGGGATGAGGTTCCCGAGCGGGCAGCCCTGGTGGCAGAACGGGATCCCGCAGTCCATGCAGCGCGCCGCCTGGACGCGCAGCCGGTCGCCGGGGAACGGCAGGTAGACCTCCCCCCAGTCGTGGACGCGCTCGTCGACGGGACGGCGAAACGGCCCCTGACGCTCGAACTTGATGAACCCGCGGGGGTCAGCCATGGGCGGCCGCCATCACCGCGTCGTCGACCGACTCGCCGCGGGCGACCGCCAGGCGGGTCGCCTCGAGCACCCGGCGGTAGTCGATCGGCATGACCTTCTTGAACCTCTCGAGCGCCGCCGGCATGGCGTCGAGGATGCGCCCGGCGAGCTGCGAGCCGGTGAGCGCCCGGTGGCGCCCGATCACCTCGGCGAGGAACGCCCGGTCCTCGTCGTCGAGCGCGTCGAGGTCGACCATCTGCCGGTTCAGCCGCCGGTCGAGCAGGTCGCCCGGGTCGTAGACGTAGGCGACGCCGCCCGACATTCCCGCGGCGAAGTTGCGACCGGTCGGCCCGAGCACGACGGCGCGCCCGCCGGTCATGTACTCGCACCCGTGGTCGCCGACGCCCTCGACGACCGCGGTCGCGCCGGAGTTGCGGACGCAGAAGCGCTCGCCGACCTGTCCCGAGATGAAGAGTTCGCCTCCGGTCGCCCCGTAAGCGCAGACGTTGCCGGCGATGATGTTCTCCTCGGCGACGAAGCCGGCGCCGAGGGGCGGGCGGACGACGACGGTGCCGCCGGAGAGACCTTTGGCGAGGTAGTCGTTCGTGTCGCCGTAGAGGATGATGTCCACGCCCCGCGGGATGAACGCGCCGAGGCTCTGGCCGCCGGATCCCGAGAGCGTGATCTCGATCGTGCCCGGTGGCAGTCCCGCGCCGCCGTAGCGCCGGGTCACCTCGCCGCCGAGCATCGTCCCGACGGTGCGGTGGACGTTGCGCACCGGGAGCGAGATCCGGACCGGCTGCCCGTTCTCGAGGGCTGGCCGCGCGAGCTCGATGAGCTCGTTGTCGATGGCCCGGTCGAGACCGTGGTCCTGGGCCCGCACCCGGTGCAGCTCGGTGGTGCCGAGCTGAGGCTCGACCCGGCAGAGCAGCGGCCGCAGGTCGAGTCCGGCCGCCTTCCAGTGGCGGACGGCGGGTTCGACGTCGAGGCACTCGACGTGGCCGACCGCCTCGTCGAGCGTGCGGAAGCCGAGCTCGGCGAGGTACTCCCGCACCTCGGCGGCGACGAACCGGAAGAAGTTCTCGACGTGCTCCGGGCGCCCGGCGAAGCGCTTGCGCAGCTCAGGGTTCTGGGTCGCGATCCCGACCGGGCACGTGTCGAGATGGCAGGCGCGCATCATCACGCACCCGAGCACGACGAGCGGCGCCGTCCCGAAGCCGAACTCCTCGGCACCCAGCAGCGCGCCGACGATGACGTCGCGGCCCGTCTTCATCTGGCCGTCGACCTGGACGACGATCCGGTCGCGCAGGGCGTTGCGAACGAGCGTCTGCTGGGTCTCGGCGAGCCCGAGCTCCCACGGTGCTCCGGCGTGCTTGATCGAGGTGAGCGGCGACGCCCCGGTGCCGCCGTCCTCCCCGGAGATGAGCACGACGTCGGCGTGCGCCTTGGCGACACCCGCGGCGACCGTCCCGACGCCCACCTCGGCGACGAGCTTCACGTGGATCCGGGCCCGGTTGTTGGCGTTCTTCAGGTCGTGGATCAGCTGGGCGAGGTCCTCGATCGAGTAGATGTCGTGGTGCGGCGGGGGCGAGATCAGTCCGACACCGGGCGTCGAGTACCGGGTCTTGGCGATCCACGGGTAGACCTTCGGGCCGGGCAGCTGGCCGCCCTCGCCCGGCTTGGCCCCCTGGGCCATCTTGATCTGCAGGTCGTCGGCGTTCGTCAGGTACTCGCTCGTCACCCCGAAGCGCCCCGAGGCGACCTGCTTCGTCGCCGACCGGCGCGAGTCGCCGTTCGGGTCGGGCACGTAACGCGACGGGTCCTCGCCGCCCTCGCCTGAGTTCGACCGGGCCCCGAGGCGGTTCATCGCGACGGCGAGCGTCTCGTGCGCCTCGGACGAGATCGAGCCGTAGGACATCGCTCCGGTCGCGAAGTGCTTGATGATCGACTCCACCGGTTCGACCTCGTCGAGCGGGACCGGCGGGTGCAGCGCCGCCCCGCCCGTTCGCAGCCGCAACAGCCCGCGCAGCGTCGCCAGCTTCTCGGACTGGTCGTCGACGAGGTGCGTGTACTGCTTGAAGATCCGGTAGTCGTTCTCCCGCGTCGCCTCCTGGAGCTTGAACACGGTCGCCGGGTTGAACAGGTGGTGCTCGCCGTCACGGCGCCAGTGGTAGTCGCCGCCGATCTCGATCTCGCGGTGCGCGAGCTCGCCCGCGCGATTCCCGAACGCGAAGTGGTGCCGGCGGGCGACCTCCTCGGCCACGACGTCGAGCCCGACCCCGCCGAGCTTGCTCGTCGTGCCCGTGAAGTAGCGGTCGACGAGCGCCTGGTCGAGCCCAATCGCCTCGAAGACCTGGGCGCCGGTGTACGAGGCGATCGTCGAGATACCCATCTTCGACATCACCTTCAGTACGCCCTTGCCGGCGGCCTTCACGTAGTTCGCCACGGCCCGCCGCTCGGGCAGCTCGATCACGCCGCGTCGCGCCATGTCGACGACCGAGTCGACCGCGAGGTACGGGTTGACGGCGGCGGCCCCGTAGCTCACGAGCAGCGCCATGTGGTGCGTCTCCCGGGCGTCGCCGGACTCGACGATCAGCCCGGCGCGGGCGCGGGCCTTCTCGCGCACAAGGTGCTGGTGCACCGCCGAGACGAGCAGCAGCGACGGGATCGGCGCGAGCTCGGCGCTGGCGTGGCGGTCGGAGAGGATGACGACGTTCGCGCCGGTGTCGATCGCCGCGATCACCTCGGCACAGATCCTCTCGAGCGCCCGGGCCAGTGCCGCGCCTTTCCCGGCCACCTCGTACAGGCCGTCGGCGACGAAGGACTTGAACCCCGGCGTTTCGCCGTGCTCGTTCACGTAGACGAGCTTCGCGAGATCGTCGTTCGAGATGATCGGGAACCCGAGGGTGATCTGGCGCGCCGATTGCGGCGTGGGTTCGAGCAGGTTCTGCTCGGGGCCGATCGTCGCCGAGAGCGAGGTGACGAGCTCCTCGCGGATCGCGTCGAGCGGCGGGTTCGTGACTTGAGCGAACAGCTGTGAGAAGTACTCGAACATCAGCCGCGGGCGATCCGAGAGCACGGCGATCGGCGTGTCCGAGCCCATCGAGCCCGTGGGCTCGAGACCCGTGCGCGCCATCGGGGCGACGATCACCCGCAACTCCTCGTCCGTGAACCCGAAGAGGCGCTGCTGGAGCACGAGCGAGCCGTGCATCGGCACGAGCATCTCGCGGTGTGGCAGGTGGTCGATCCGGACGAGGTTGTCAGCGAGCCACTCGGCGTAGGGATGCTGCGCCGCGAGCTCCTCTTTCACCTCGGCGTCGTCGACGATCCGGCCGCTCCCGGTGTCGACGAGGAAGATTCGCCCCGGCTGCAGGCGGCCCTTGCGCACGATCCGGGACGGGTCGATGTCGAGCACGCCGACCTCCGAGGCCATCACGACGAGACCGTCGGCGGTCACCCAGTAGCGCGCCGGGCGGAGCCCGTTGCGGTCGAGCGTCGCGCCGATGAGCGTCCCGTCGGTGAACACCATCGCCGCGGGCCCGTCCCAGGGCTCCATGACGCAGCCGTGGTAGCGGTAGAAGGCCTTGCGCACCGGGTCCATCTCGGTGTGGTTCTCCCAGGCCTCCGGGATCATCATCAACAGCGCGTGCGGCAGCGACCGCCCGCCGAGGTTGAGCAGCTCCAGCACCTCGTCGAACGTCGCCGAGTCGCTCGCGCCCGGGGTGACGATCGGCAGCAGCCGGTCGATGTCGCCGGGCAGAAGGTCGCTTCTCAGCTGGGCCTCGCGGGCACGCATCCAGTTGCGGTTGCCTTGCACCGTGTTGATCTCGCCGTTATGGGCGATCAGCCGGTAGGGATGGGCGAGCGACCAGGACGGGAACGTGTTCGTCGAGAAGCGGGCGTGCACGAGGGCGAGACCGCTCGCGAACCGCGGGTCAGACAGGTCGGGGAACACCCGGCGCAGCTGCACCGAGGAGAGCATCCCTTTGTAGATGAAGGTCCGCGCCGAAAGCGACGGGAAGTAGCAGTCGCCGTGCGCATGCTCGACGCGCTTGCGCAGTACGTAGACGACGCGCTCGAGCTCCAGCCCGGAAAGACCCGGACGCCCGCCGGTCGGGTCGGAGGCGAGGAAGACCTGCCAGAAGCTGGGGGCCATGGCGCCGGCCGTCGCGCCGGCCGCGGCGAGCAAGACGGGGACCTCCCGCCAGGAAAGGACCGCCAGTCCCTCCTCGGCGGCGAGGCGCGCGACTTCGTCTTTCAGCTCCGCGACGCGTCCCGGGTCGCGGGGCAAAAAGGCGATCCCGCTCGCGTACGAACCGACGGGTGGGAGCGCGACCCCGGCGACGGCGCGGAAGAACGCGTCCGGCATCTGCACGGTGATCCCGGCCCCGTCACCCGTCTCCGCGTCGGCGCCGAACGCGCCGCGATGGGCGAGATTCTCCAGCGCGGTCAGGGCGAGCTCGACGACCTCGTGGTTCGGGCCCCGCCCGAGCTGCGCGACGAAGCCGATCCCGCAGGCGTCGTGCTCAAAGCGCGGGTCGTAAAGGCCCTGTTCGGTCTTGGCTTCGTTCACATCGATCCGTTTTTCTGTAGGCGGCAGCACGGAGCCGAATCGCCGGGTTGCCGGGTCGCCATGGGCCGAGCGACAGAATCCTACCGGCCGGCGTCAAAACACTCGAATTGCGGCGGAGCCCAGGATGCGTCCCCACCACGCATCCTGGGCGCCGCGGTCGGCGAGCCTCACGCGACGGCCCGCCTCACCGCCCGTCTCACGACGGGCTTCGAGGGTCCCTACGGATTGCTGCGCGCGTCCACCGGACCGTCACCCGCTCTCGTTTCCGTTCTCGTTCTCGTTCCCGTTCCCGCTCCCCTTCCCGTTGATCGCCCGGGGCTCCTGCGGTGCCCCGACGCCCCCCATGCTGACGGGCAACGACTCACCGGTGAGCGAAAATCCCCGCCCGTCGGAGACCATCTGCAGCAATCGTTCGTCGTCGACCGAGAGGTCCACGTACTCACCGTGCACCGCGAGGTCACCGATGCTCAGCTCGCTCTCTTTCATCCGCAACGGGATGACGAGGCCGATGAGCTTCAAGAGGATGAACGTGACGGCACCGTCCCAGACGATGATCGTCAACGCGGCGAGGAACTGGACCCAGATGAGCCCCGGGTGACCGTAGAAGGCGCCCGCCACCCCCGACGACTTCCCGTTCACCGAGAGGTACACGACCATCTTCGGGTCGGCGAACACTCCCGTGAGCAGTCCGCCGAACAGCCCGGCGAAGCCGTGCGTGAACACGACCCCGAGTGCGTCGTCGACCTTGCTGAACGGGCGGTGGCGAGACAGCTCGTTGAAGGCGAACCAGACGAGGGACGACGCGATCGCGCCGATGCAGAGCGCCCCCCAGCCGTTGACGTATCCGGCGGCGGGCGTGATCGCGACGAGCCCGACGATCATCCCGTTCACAGCGCCGAGGAAGTTCGGCTTCTTCGGTCCGAAGTGCATGTCGATGAGCACCCAGACGAGCAACGCCGTCGCGGTGCACAGGTTCGTGTTGAGCACGGCGGCCGCGGCGTTGGCACCCGCGAAGTACGAGTCACCGCCGTTGAAGCCGTTCCAGCCGAGCCAGAGCATCCCGGCGCCGACCGCGACGAGCATCAGGTTGGTCGGCGGGAAAGCGCGCCGGTCCTTGGCGAGACGGGGACCGATCACCCAGGCGGCGACGAAACCGGACACCCCGGCGGCGAGGTGGATGACGTAGCCGCCGGAGTAGTCGAGGGCGCCGCGGGCCGCCCAGTACCCACCGCCCCACAGCAGCATCGCGTTCACCGTGTAGGCGCACGTCGTCCAGGCTGGGACGAAGATGCACCAGGCCTTGAAGCTCATCCGCCCGAGCACGCTGCCCAAGAACAGCAGCGGCGTGATCGCGGCGAACACGAACTGGAAGTACGCCAGGCTCGAGGTCGGGAAGTGCAGCGCCGGCATGACGCTCTTCAGGAGCGGGATGCTCGCCTGACCCTCCTCGTAGGCGTGCGAAAGGATCGAGCCGGGCAGCCCGATGAAGGGGCTGAGGGCCCCGTGCCAGAGATTGAAGGGGTGGCCGAAGCCCATCTCGTAGGCCCACAGCACCCAGACGATGAGCACACCCGCAAACCCGGCGAAAGCCATCAGCATCGTGTTCACGGCCCACTTCCGCTTCACGATGCCGCCGTAGAGGACGGCGATGCCGGGCAGGCTCATCAAACCGACGAGGGTCGCAGCGGTCAACTGCCACGCGTTGTCGCCCGGATTGAGCCAATGCGGGTAGGGAATCAGCATCCGCCCTCCTCGGCTGACCTCGGCTCAACGAGCCGGTTCGATGGCTCAACGAGCCGGTTCGATCGCCTCAAAGCCTAAGAAAGGCGGATTTCCGCCCTGTGGCCTCTGTGAGAAGGCTGTGTTTCCCTGATGTAAACGGCCGATGAACGGACTTAGGCGCGACGGCGCCGCCGTTGCGATGAATCAGTGAGCGCGGGGGGTTGCCAGCCGGCGTCGTCGGCGTGGAGCGTCACGCCCGGAGGCACGATCTCGTCGATCCGGTCGAGCACGTCGACGCCGAGCGTGATCTCAGCCGTGGCGAGCAGCATCTCGAGATGGTCGGGTGTGCGCGGTCCGATGATCGGTGCCGTCACCACCGGGTGCTCGAGCACGAAGCCCATGGCGAGCTCAACAAGGCTGAGCCCGGCTTCCTCGGCGAGTCCTTCGAGCGCCGCGACGATCTCGAGCTTGCGCTGGTTCCCCGGGAGCGACATGTCGTAGCGCGCCGGGATCCGGCTCGCCCGCCGGCTCGTGTTCGGCTTGCCGACGCCGAAGGACCCGGAGAGCCAGCCCCCGGCGAGGGGACCCCACGAGATGACGCCCAGGCCGTACTCGGAGCAGACCGGGAGCACGTCGCGCTCGATGCCACGGACGAGGATCGAGTACGGCGGCTGCTCGGTGACGAACCGCTCGCGGCCGCGCCGCTCGGCGACCCACTGCGCCTCGACGATCTCGTGGGCCGGGAAGGTCGAGCTGCCGAAGTAACGAATCTTGCCCGCACGGACGAGGTCGGTGAGCGCGCCAAGCGTCTCGTCGATCGCACAGCTGTCGTCGGGGCGGTGGATCTGATAGAGGTCGATATGGTCCGTACCGAGCCGCCGCAGGCTCGCCTCGCACTCGGCGATGATCCACCGCCGCGAGTTGCCCTGCTTGTTCTGGTCGTCCCCCATCGCGCCGTGGACCTTCGTGGCGAGCACGATGTCGTCGCGCCGCTTGCCCGCCAGCGCCTTGGCGACGATCTCTTCGGACTCACCCGCCGAGTAGACGTCGGCGGTGTCGATGAAGTTGATGCCGGCGTCGAGGGCACGGTGCACCATCCGAACGCACTCGTCGTGATCGGTGTTGCCCCACGAGCCGAACATCATCGCCCCAAGACAGAGGGGGCTGACCCGGACGCCTGTCGTGCCGAGAACGCGGAAATCCATGGCCCGATTGTACCGGGAGGTCGCCAGACACGGCCGTGGGGACTTCGCCGCGGTAACGGCTTGATCCCGCACGCTCACCTCGAGGAGGCTGGCCGCTTCCTCGTGTCGATCCTTCCCGATTAAAGATCTTTCGGTAATACCATGACAGATCGGTCATAAAGAAAGACCGGTGTGCCGGAGGAAGGCGAAGCAGAGCTGACCATCGCCACCGATGCGCGCGAGACCTGCGTTGGCATGTTCC
>JBEKCO010000045.1:0-13542 GCA_050014835.1 Acidimicrobiales bacterium | reverse complement strand
TCGCGACGCGGAGCGACGCGTCTCGGTGCGGATTCAGCGGTCGAACGAGGAGCTGGCGCCATAGAGAGAGTCTCCCATGACTACCACGGATGTCAGGGTATTACCAAAACCTCTTTAATCGGCCGCCACGGGGATCGACGGCCGCCAGCGCACGGACGCGACCGGGCCCTCGCGCGATTCGAGATCGCCCGCGAGGTGGTGCGGGCCGACCGAGGTGATGCGGACCGTCCCGTAGGAGCCGCGCGCCATCGGCTCGGCCCCCGGGTCGAAGTGGACGAGCTTGCCCTGGCGGGTCCTCCCGGCGAGAACCCGGGCATCTTTGCGCGAGGGACCCTCGACGACGACCTCCTCGACACGCCCCAGGCGGGCCCGGTTCCGTTGCAGCGCTGAGCGGTCGACGACCGCCTTCAGCCGGGCGAACCGCTCGGCGATGACGTCCGGGGCGACGAAGTCCTCCACCATCTCGGCGGCGCGCGTGCCTGCCCTCGGGGAGAAGATGAACGTGAAGGCGCCGTCGTAGCCGGCCTCGGCGACGACGGCGAGCGTCTCGTTGAACTCGTCGTCGGTCTCCCCCGGGAAGCCGACGATGACGTCGGTCGTCACGGCGAGGTCGGGGATCGCGGCACGGGCCCGGGCGAGCCGGTCGAGGTAGCGCCGCACGGTGTAGCCGCGACGCATCGCCGCCAGCACCCGGTCGCTCCCGGACTGCAGCGGGAGGTGGAGCTGCTCGCAGATGGCCGCGGTCGCGGCCATCGCCTCGATCGTCTCCGGGCGGAGGTCCTTGGGATGTGGGCTCGTGAACCGGACCCGGCGGATCCCTTCGACGGACCCGACCTCCCGCAGCAAGTCGGCGAAGAGCGGCCGCGGGCCGCGCCGCGCCTCGTCGGCCCACGCCGTCCCGGCAAGGCGCACCTCGTCACCGCGGGATTCCGGCGCCTCCTTCAGCCGGAGGGCGAGGTCACGGCCGTAGGAGTTCACGTTCTGGCCGAGGAGGGTCACCTCGGTCGTGCCGCGCGCCGCGAGCCCGCGCACCTCGTCGACGAGCTCGCCGAACGGGCGGCTCTGTTCGCGGCCGCGCACCGAGGGGACGACGCAGAACGCGCAGGAATTGTCGCAGCCGATCTGGATCGTGACCCACGCCGCGTACGGCAGGTCGGGTCGGACGAGCTGGGCCGGGGGGAAGGCGTCGGCGGCGTCGAGAGGCGCCTCGAGGATCTCGATCACCGGGTGCTCGGCCGATCGTGCCTCGTCGAGCAGCTCGGCCACCCGGCCGACGTTGTGGGTGCCGAAGACCACGGCGACATGGGGCGCCCGGGCGAGGATCGCCTCGCGCTCCTTTTGCGCGAGACACCCACCGACCGCGATCTGCAGACCGGGCCTCCGGTCCGCGAGCGACTTCAGCTGACCGAGGTGCCCGTAGAGCTTCGTGTCGGCGTTCTCCCTGATGCAGCAGGTGTTCAGGACGACGACGTCCGCTTGTTCTGGGTCGTCGGTCCGCTCGAGTCCGGCGGCAACAAGCTCAGCGGCGATGCGCTCGGAGTCGTGCTCGTTCATCTGGCAGCCGAACGTGCGGACGAAAAACTTGCGGGCCACACCTCAAGGCTACGCGAGCGCGATCCGATACCGTCCTTCCGTGCTCATCGGCGCGCACGTCAGCTCGTCCGGCGGCCTCGCCAAGGCGCTCGAACGCGGGCACGAACTCGGGGCCGACGTCATCCAAATCTTCACGCAGAGCCCGCGGATGTGGCGCAGCCCGTCGCACACCCCCTCCGAGCTCGAGGCCTACCGCGTCGCGCAGCAATCCGACCAGTCCGTTCGGGCGACGTTCTGCCACGCGACCTACCTCATTAACCTGGCATCACCCGACGACGCGCTCGCTGAGCGGTCGCGGGCCTGTCTCGTCGAGAACCTCGTCGCCGCGTCGGCGCTCGGCGCCGCCGGGGTTATCGTCCACGTCGGCAGCCACCTGGGCGGCGGCTTCGAGCAGGCGGCCGACGCCGTCTCGGCGCGACTCACCTCGGCACTCGACGAGGCGGCCGCGGCCTTGGGCGCCTCGCCGTGCCCGCTACTGCTCGAGAACGCGGCTGGGGCGGGCGGCACCGTCGGGCGGACCTTCGACGAGATCGGCGCCCTCATCGCGGCGACGGGAGGCGACCACAAACTCGGGATGTGTCTCGACACTCAACACCTGTTCGCCTCGGGCGTCCCGTACCGGGACGCCACTGAGGCCGACGCCGTCGTCGCCGCGCTCGACCGCACGATCGGGCTCGGGCGGCTCGCCTGTATCCACCTCAACGATTCGAAGGTGCCACTCGGAGCGAATCGCGACCGACACGAGAACCTCGGAGACGGCGAGATCGGCGCCGAGGCACTCGGGTGGCTCGTCAGCCATCCCGAGCTCGACGGCGTGCCGGCCGTACTGGAGGTCCCGGGAGTGGGTGACGGCCCGCGGGCCAACGACGTGACCACGGCACGGTCGATCCTCGCCGCCGGCCTAGCGCGGAGGACGGCCGAAGGACCGTCGGTTCGTTAAAGGTTGCATCGCGGGCACCCGCGGGGCACGATCTCGATGTGACCGAGCCCCTCGGTGTTCATCGCACGCAGATCGGTTCTCAGAAGCTGGAACTGCCACTGATGGCCGTTTCCGACGATCTGGCGATCGCTCTGTTGATCACCGTCGACCAGGGGGTGCGCTTCGCGGAGCGGGCCGGACGCGAGCTCGCCGACCAACTCGAACCGCTCGGTGTCCAGGTCATCGCCTCGGTCGCGACGATGGGCATACCGGTCGCCATCGAGGTGTCCCGCTCGCTCGGAATCGACGATTACCTGGTGCTCCAAAAGACGCCGAAGATCCATCTCGTCGACGCGCTCGCCGAGCCGGTCCGGTCGATCACGACCGGCGGGACCCAGCAACTGCTTTTCGACCGGAACCGTCTCGACGTCGCCGCCGGCCGGAACGTCGCGCTCGTCGACGACGTCATCTCGACGGGTGCGTCCGTCCACGCCGCGCTGGCACTGCTCCGGCGCGCCGGAGCGAACCCCATCGCGGTCGGCGTCCTCGCGACCGAGGGCACGGCGTGGCGCGAGACCCTCGGGCCTGACGCGGATCTCGTCCGTTCCCTTGGGTCGCTGCCGCTGTTCCGACGCGGAGCCGATGGCGAGATCTCGGAGATCGACTGAGGGATGCGGCTGATCCGGTGACCGGGCCGGATCTGCCTCGAATTTCCAGCCGGTCGAGGGTCCGGCCGCGGCGCCACCGCGAGTTCGCCGACAGCGACGACCCAGCGGGCGGTCGTGGCATGTGGTTCAAGAGATTCGGGCCGGCGCTCCTCGTCCTCGCCCCGATGGTTTTCAGCGCCGTCGAGCTGCGGGCGGAGCTCGGGTACGTGCCGCACCTCAACGATTCCGCCGTCCATGCGGAGTTGGTGCGCTACGCCGTCGCCCAGTTCAGGGCCGGCCATTTCCCCCTCGACGGCTGGTTCCCGTACCTCGGGCTCGGGTCCCCGGTCCTTCTCCACTACCAGAGCCTCGGCGTGATGCTCACCGGGCTGCTCGGGCTCGGCATCGGGGCGAACCAGGCCTTCAGCCTCACGCTCTACCTCTTGCTCGTCACGTGGCCGATCAGCGTCTACGGCGCGGGGCGGCTCTTCGGCTGGTCACGCTGGGAGTCGGCGTTCGCCGCGCTCGCCGCGCCCTTCGTCGTCAGCGCCACCGGGGTCGGGTACGAGCAGGGCGCCTATCTGTGGAGCGGATTCGGGGTCTGGACCCAGGAGTGGGGCATGTGGACGTTGCCGCTCGCCTGGGGCTTCTCCTGGCAGGCCGTGAACGAGGGCCGCCGGTACCTGCCGGCGGCCCTGTTCATCGCCTTGACCGCCGCGTTCCACTTCGAGACCGGCTACCTCGCTTTCATCCCGCTCGTCCTCTGGCTCGTCGTCCGGCCCGCGCACTTGCTCGAACGCGCTCGCCGGGCCCTCATCGTCGGCGTCGGCGGGTTCCTCCTCGCGGCGTGGGCGGTCGTCCCACTGGTCCTCTACCGCGGCTGGGCGTCAATCGACGAGTTCCTCCAGCACGGCCCGGACGTCCGGTCCTACGGCGCCGGTGGGGTGTTGAGCTGGCTCGTTACCGGCCGGATCCTCGACAACGGCCGGATCCCGGTGATCACGATCCTCGCCGGGGTCGGGCTCGTCGCCTGCGCCATGCGATGGCACCGCGACCCGAAGTCGCGGGCGCTCGTCGCGGTGTTCGCCACGAGCCTCGTGCTCTTTTTCGGGAGGGCGTCGCTCGGGTTCCTCGTCGACCTCCTGCCGGGGAGCCGGGACATCTTCTTCCGGCGCTTCGTCATCGGCGTGCAACTGAGCGGGGTCCTCCTCGCCGGAATCGGCGTGGTCGCCGTCGCGAGGCTCGCCGCAGCTGCCGCGCGGCGCCTGTCGAGGAAGGAACTCGGCATCTCGCTCGGCCGGGGCTGGCGTCTCGCCGCGGCCCGGGTCGTCGTCGCCGGACTCGTCGTCGGGGCGGCGGCGCCGATGTGGACCGAGATCGCGAGCCACGACAGCCTGGACGCGAGCCTGATCGCGACCCAACGGTCGAACTCGGCCGAAGCAGCCCAGGTGAACGAGCTCGTCGCGACCGTGAGGCGGATGGGCGGGGGACGCGTCTACGCCGGCATGGCATTCACCGACTGGGGGCAAGGCTTCCGCGTCGGCTACTTGCCGGTCGCCGAGTACCTGTCGAACGACGACGTCGACGCCATCGGCTTCACGAACCGCACGGCCTCGCTCATGAGCGACCCGGAGGCGTACTTCGACGACCTGGATCCGGCCGACTTCGCCCTGTTCGGCGTCCGGTTCGTCATCGTGCCGGCGGGCCACGCCCCGCCGGTGGGGGCGCGCTTCGTGAAGCAGGCGGGCCGCTACCAGCTCTGGTTCCTTCCGCACAACGGCTACGTCCAGGTGGTCGACACCTACGGCCCGGCACTCGTCGAGGACAAAGCGCACATGGGCGCGGACTCGGCGTCGTTCGTGCGCTCAGACCTCGCGGGCGAGGGCCGCTACCCGGTCGTCGCCTTCGGGGGTCGCAAGGCCGCGGCCCCGACGCTCGAGTCGTCGACGCGGCCGAAAGGCCCGGCCGGAACGGTCGTCCACGAGTCCGACGACCTCGTCGAAGGGACGGTCACCGCGCGCGTCGTGGCGAATCGCACCTCGGTCGTCCTCCTCAAGGAGTCGTTCGATCCGGGGTGGACCGTGACGGTCGACGGCCGGCCGGAGCCGACCGAGATGGTCGCCCCCGCCTACGTGGGCGTGCGGGTCGGCGCCGGCCACCACGTCGTCGTCTTCCGTTACCAGGCGTATCCCGACTATCCCGAACTCTTCGGCCTGGCGCTCGCCGCGATCCTCGCGCTCGGGTTCGGGCCCTGGCTCTGGCGCCGCCGGGTGCCGGGCTCAGGAGCGGCAGCTGCCAACCGGTGATCCCAGGGGCCCCGACCCGAATAGGACGCAATAGCTCGAGAGCTGCAGCTGGAATGCCACCGGGCCCGTCGCGTCCCCCGGCAGCGGAGACACCTCGTCGCCGAGCTCGATCGCGTTCAGGTAGCTGCTCGCCGACAGGCCCGCGCCCCCTCGCCGATCGCGATGTCGATCGCCCGGGTGAGGAACGCCCGCAACGGGATCGAGACGGTCCCATTCTCGAGGCCGGTCGGCAGGGCCTTGCCTGAGGCGCGGACGAGGACGAACGACACGACACTGTAATTTACCGGGCCGTCGCAGTCGACGGAGCCGTAGATGCAGGACCAGACCTGGAACTGCGACGTCGCCGCACGCGCTCCGAGGCCGATCGTCGGCGAGAACTCGCCCACCGGGGCGTCCGTCCTCGTCGCCGGCGTGTAACTGGAATCGACCGGGCTGTGGGCCAACCAGATCATGACCTCGAGGACGTCCGAGGGCGCGGTCAGGCACCCGGCCGAGCCCGGCGGATTCTCGATGCCGGTGCCACACCACGAGTTCGGGGAGCCCGCCGTCGACGGGTCGAGGTCATTGCTCGTGATGAACATGTCATAGGCGAGGTTGCTGTCGGTCGAGGCGTAGCCGGAGGACGTATAGCTGGTGCGTAGGACGACGTCGGGCAGCCCGCCGATCGTCGACGGCAGTTCGGAGTCCGATGGCATCGGACTGCTCGCGACCCCCGCGTACGGCGAGTAGCCGTAGTAGATCTCCGGGTAGCCGACCGGGCCGGCGCCGCCGTTTCCCCGTGAGCTCCTCGTCACGTCGAGCCGCATCGAAAGGACCCGGTCCCGGTAACTCCACGGGACGCTCCCCTCCGCAGGCGGGCCGGACTCCGCCGTCCCCGCCGCTTGCGCGCACGCGCCGTCGGGAACCGGGGGGACGAGGTTCCACAGGTTCGGCTCGACGATCACCGACCGCATTCGCACCAGGCAGTGCGTTTTCGTGCTGGGCGTGTCGAGACTGAACGTCTTACGGAACGGGGGCGCGGCGTTCGGCACGAACACGATCGGTGTAGCGGAGCCCGACCGGCTCACCGTGCCTCCCGAGGCACGTGCTGAACGATCGCGCACCGAGACGACGGAGGACGCCCTTCGCTCACAACCGCGCCGGTGGCGGATCCTCCCCTGTTGGCTGAGCCGGACATCCCTCGGCTGGCGAACGCGGACGAAAATGGCCCCGACACCGCAAGCGCCACAGAGACAGTCATGACACTCGCGAGGGTGATCCATCAACCTCGTCGGGGACGAGGCGCCAGGCGACTCACCTCACCGGAACTCGGCAACGTCGTCACCGCTCAGCCAGGCGAAGTCCCGCAGATCGCGGGTCGTCCACCTGGCGGCCTGTGAAGATAGCACCGGAGATCGATGAGCCAGACGTGGAGGTGGAAGCCCCCGCCGGAGAGGACGCCCTTCCGGACGACATCGGACCCGAACGGCGCGAGCCATGTCACCGCCTTAGAGAAGTCCTCTCCGGTCAAGCTCATGAGCAACACCTCCGCGGGACGCCGCGACTCGATCTTTTCCTCGGACGACACGACGAGATTCGGGAAGGGCCCTGTCACTGCGTTGAACTCGGCGTGGAACATACCGATCGGCTCGATCAGGGCGCGAGTGTCCTTCTCGGGCCACCAGGTGAGCAACTGCTCGCCGGCATAGGTGGCGTGGCCGACGAACGCCGACAGCTCGCTCACGACCTGATACTCGTCGACGTACGCGGTGTCGCTCCCGCCGAGCGCGGCGGCGTAGGCCGGCACGATGTCGCCCTTCGACGTGTTCGGGAGCTGCGGATGCCCCGCCTCGTGCGCCACCGTGAGGATGAGCAGCGCGCCGGCGACGACGACGAACGCAGCGAGGGGGACGGCGTCGCGCAGCACCCCCGCGGTCAGACGCCGGACCCGGGGGCGGCAGGCGAGCCGCGTGGCGGCGAGCCAGACGAGCGCCGCGGCGATGACGATCAGGGCGACGCGCCAGCCCCACGTACCGGGCTTCATGACCGGAACGTGGGGATCGGCCTCGTAGACGAGCGCCACGCCGAGGACGAGGAGCGCCGGGAGAACGGCGCGCACGGCCCGCACGGCCCGCGCCGGTGTCAGCCAGGAGGACGTCGCGTGCCTGCCCCGGGCCCCGGCGCCGGCGACGAAGGGGGCGGCGATCTCGGCGAGCGTGAACGCGACGAGCAGGGCGACGAACGACCAGAGCAGCGAGGAGAAGTAGAACATCTCGACCATCTGCACGTTGCCCACGAACTGCAGCCAGGCCGCCGTGCCGAAAGCGAGGAGCGCGGCGAGCCCGGCGAAGGACTGCGGGGTGCCGAGGCGGCGGCCGTGGCGGGCGAAGACGACGGCGCAGGCGGCGAGGGCGGCGAGCGGGACGAGGAGGTAGGTGTCGTAGAGGACCCAGCGCCAGTTCGCCGAGTGCCAGACCGCCACTTGACCAGGCGTCGAAAGGTAACGCGCCGCCTCCCAGGTGAGGCTGATGAAGTTGTACTCGCCGAGGAGCAACCCCGAGGCCACGACGAGGAGCCCCGTCGTGGCGAGGGCCATCCCGGCGAGCACGGCCGTGTCCCGGACGAGGTGCGACCGCTCCCGGGCCACGCGAATGACGGCGTAGGCGACGAGGGTGGCGGCAACGAGCGGGACCGCCGCCGCGTGCGACCAGACCGCGAGACTGAACGACACCGCCGCCGCGGCGAGCCACCAGGGACGGCGGCGGGAGGCGGCCGGCATGACGAGGGCGCAGAGCCCCCCGGTGAGGTACGAGATCGCCGCCGAGTCCGGGTAGTCGGTCCCCCAGGCCGTGACGAAGACCGGGTTGCTCATCACGACGGCGATGGCAGCGGCGCCCGCCCAGCGGCCGTGGGTGCGGGACAGGAGGAGGTAGAGCGGCACGACGGCGACGAGCGCGAGGACGTAGCGGAAGGCGAAGAAGCCCCCGACCGCCCCGAAGGCGAGGTAGGCGACCCGAGCCGGGACGAGGAAGCCGACCCGGGCCCCCTCGCGCAACCGGGCCGTCGAGGCGAACACCACCGCATAGCGGGTGAACATGTCCCGGGGATCGACGATGTACGTCGTGTGCATGCTCGGGTCGGGAAGTTGGACCGGTGCCATCCCCCGCAGGCGCAGCACCGCGTAGCAGACGCCCGGTGAGGCGAGGACGGCGATCGCCTCGAGGGCGCGGGTCAGCCAGCCGCAAGGCGACCGTCGCAGGAGCCCGGCTCCGGTTACCATCACTCGGTGCTCAACAGCATGCGAATCGCCATCGTGCTTCCCGCCCAGAACGCCGGGTTCACCTTGAAGCGAACCGCCGACGAGATCGACCGTTCCATCGTCGACGATCTAATCCTCGTTGACGACGCCAGCGCGGACAACACGATCGAGCTCGCCGAGTCCCTCGGACTTTCGGTTGTTCAGCACAGCTCCGTCCGCGGTTACGGCGCCAATCAGAAGACGTGCTATCGGGAGGCGCTCGATCGCGGGGCCGACATCATCGTGATGGTCCACCCGGATTATCAATACTCCCCGCTTCTCGTCCCCGCCATGGCCGCCATGATCGCTTACGGACAGTACGACTTCGTCCTCGGCTCCAGAGTCCTCGCTCAAGATCCCGTCGCCGAGGGAATGCCGCGGTACAAGTATGTCGCCAATCGCATGCTCACCACGTTCCAGAACGTGGTTATGCGCGAAAGGCTCTCCGAGTACCACACGGGACTCCGAGCTTTCAGTCGCGCTCTCCTCGCGGCCTTGCCGCTCGAGCTGAACTCGAACGATTTCGTGTTCGACAACCAGATCATCGCCCAGGCGTTGGTCGCGGGGGCCAGGATCGGTGAGCTCTCTTGTCCGACGCGGTACGCGAACGATGCGTCGTCGATCAACCTCCGCAGGAGCATCAAGTACGGCTTCGGCGTGCTGCACACCTGCGTCCAATACCGCCTGCAGCGGATGCGAATCCGCTCGTACCCGTACCTGCAGATTTCTCCCATCAACCACAATCTTCCTGAGCGGCGTGATGTCGACGCGCCGAGCCCCGCCCAGGCTGAGCCGTCCGTCTCCAAGGATTAGTAGACGCGACTTCTTCGTCGACGACGCTCGAAGAAGCCGTTGAAGTCTTAAGGCACTCGCCGCGAAATAGTGCCACTTATCATTCGCGCCTGGCGCTCAGTGGGAGGCGTGATGAGCCATCGAGGTCGTGCTCGCTTCGGGTCGTCGTTGATCGCAGGACTGAGCGCGAGCGTCCTAGCGGCAATCGCCGTCGGAGCGCCTCCTGCTCCGGCGGTACCGCGCTCCGGTTCCGGCATTCGGATCGCCCCGAACAACCGGGCCACTGCGACACGCCTCGTCGCACAGGTGTTTGCCGTCGGACGCGAGGGTCGCTGACGCCTCGACGTATCACGCCCTGAAGCGGCCAGCACGCCAGCACGTCAACCTTGCGCATCACAACGACGTCGCTCGCGAAGGCGACCGTGGGAGTTGCTTATTCGGCGGACCTCGTGGCGTCGGGAGGGACTGCTCCCTACAGGTGGCACGTCGTCGGAGCCGCGGGTCCGCCTCCGGGTATCACCCTCACCCCCTGGGGGGAGGCTTCAGGGCGATCCGACGGCTTCCGGGTACTATCAGTTCACCGTGCAGGTGACGGATTCCTCGAAGCCGTCGCGCCACAGGGCGAGGGCGTCAGTGTCATTGCCGGTGTATTCGCCGGCACCGCGCACGGACCACCCCGCGAACTGGTCGGGATACGAATTCGAGGGCGGTCCGTTTACAGCGGTCATCGGGAACTTCAACGTGCCCAGTCTCCGCCCATCACGGGTGACACGTTCACTTCGGAATGGGTGGGAATCGACGGCGCGACGAATTCCTCGCTCATTCAGGCCGGCGTCACCGAGGAATACGACGCCGCGACGAAGTCCGTACTGACCGGTGCTTGGTGGGAGATCCTTCCGGCTGCAAGCACTCCGATCCCATTGACGGTCACTCCCGGCGATGAGTGCATGGTGACCATCTACCAGGTTTCCGGCACGACCTGGTCCATCACGCTCACCGACACCACGACCGGGCAGACCTACAGCACCGAGAAGAGCTACTCGGACTCGCTGCGACAGAGGAATGGATCGTTGAAGCACCGATGAACGAGCGCACGGGCAAGGAGGACACGCTTGGCCAATTCTCGCCGAACGTAACGTTCAGCAACATGCGCGCCACCGGCACGGTCACCGCGTGGGCGAAGGACATCATGGTTCAGGACGGCGTGCGTGTCTCTGTCCCGTCGACCCTCGGGACGTACGGCTTCACGGTCGCCTATCGGAGCGCTTCGCGGGTGTGAATGCCGGAGACCTCGGTCGGACGCGGTCGGGGATGTCGCCGACCCGGCGATTGTTGACACGGATCGACGGGACCGCTTCCGGATTGACGTTGCTCAACCGCTGTACGGCAATCCGGACCGGAGCAGCCTTCCGGCAAGCCGCAAACGCTTCTTGGAGCTTCGGCGAGTTGTGATTGATGCCCGGGGGCGGCGTGTGGAGTGCGCGATCCCATCGGTGAAGCTCGGATCCGGGAAGTTCTCGAATCCGTGAGCACGCATGCAAGCGACTGCTTTGAGGTAGTGGACCTGATCAGCGACGGTGAGCGCCTGGCCCGGCACTGGCAGACCTGCCGGCAACAGATCTCGGCAAGCGGCCTCCGCCCTGACGTACTGCGGGGAGTGCACGGGTTCGTCTGGTGTGACCGTGAACGTGATTGAGCGACCGGCGACGATGGGGTTGTGGAACTCGGGCAGTCCGTGGGAGCGCATGCACGCCCGGTACCTGTCGGCCTGCGCGCTGGAAAACGTTGCGGGGGGGGCGTCGTCGAGGTCGATTTGCCGGACCCCGCTACTCGCGGTTTACCCGAGCCTCCCCCGCAAGGCGAGCATCGCGATCCCGAGGACGCCGAACAGGATCTCTCCGGGCCGTGAGCATGACGGTGGATGGTGGCGGTGTCTGTGCCAAGGGCTAATGAAGCGCCCTATGCCCGCACAGCATTCAATGGAACTAACGGGGGTCGATTCTGACGTACATGCCGTACCGGAGCAGTCGCGAACGGTGCGCCGCGCTCGGTCCGTCGCGGGTGTGCCGCCACCAGTCGATCACATGGGAATTGTCCCGAGCGTGACGATCGGACGCCGATCACTGATCCGCCGGGTCGACGTCGACACCTCTGGCGACGGGCGCGATGACGCCGCGTTGCGGCCTCGGTTACTCCCCCCAGATGGCCGCGCTCATCGCTTCGGCGACCTGCTCAGGCTGTGGGTCGAGGATTTGGCCGTGGTCGTCCACGAAGCGGGTGGACGAGTAGCCGAGAACCCGCGCGACGATCTCCGAGGACACACCCTGGGCCCGGAGTATCGAGGCACAAGAGCGACGCAACTCGCGGGGCTGCCAACCGGACAGACGCGCCTTCTTCGTGACCCGGTCGAAGATCCTGCGGAAGTTCGTCGGGTCGATGGGCCCGCCCGTCTCGGTAGTGAAGACGAGGCCGTTGTCGTGCCAGGCGTCGCGGGCAAGGAGTCGTTCGGCCGATTGGCGGACCTGATGCGCGCTCAACGCCGATACGACCTGTCGTGGGAGATTTGCTTCTCGCCGGCTCTTTGCAGTCCTCGGAGAGCCGACGACAAGACTGTTCTCCACTCGAGAAACGGTCGGGCCGACGGTGACGACGCTGTTGTCGAAGTCGATGTCAGCCCAACGGAGGCTGAAGACCTCGCCTTTTCGAAGGCCGAGGCAGAGCAGCAGAACGAACGCTGCCTCCAGTCGCTCGCCGTTCGCGGCGTCGAGAAGCGCGCGGGCCTGTTGCGGCGTCAGGGTGCGACTCTCGGATGGGGCAACTCGGGGTCCTTCGGTGAGCGCGACAACGTTTCGGGCAACCATCCCCCAGCGCTCGGCCTGGCCGACGGCCTGGCCGAGCACGCCACGGATGAGCTTGACCGTACACGGCGAGTATCCACCTGCCGTCGATCGCTCGACCACTCCCCTTCTTGTGCTGACGGGGCGCGGAAGTCTCGACTCCTGCTTCTGGCTGAGGAGCACTTGCACATCCGTGGGGGTCAGCGCGATGAGCCGCTTGCTGCCGAGAACGGGAATGACGTGCCGCTCGCAGACGATCCGGTAGTTGCGGAGCGTCGAAGCGCTGACCCGCCCCGGTACGACATCGCTCAGCCAGCGGCGGAGCAACTCTTCGACGGTGATGCGGCTGTTCGGTGTTGGAAGACCTCGGGAGATCTCGAAGTTGAGTTGCCTCACCTTGCCGACGACTTCGGCCTCGGACTTCCCGTAGACGACCTTGCGACGGCGATGGCCGTCTTGGCTATGGAGCTGGACCGAGCCGACCCATCGGCCGTCGGCCTGGCGCCGATAGATCGAACCGTCGCCTTGCCTGCGACGCTTGGATCGAATGGTGCTCGCGGTCACGGTGGCCACCCGGATCTACTGGCTACATACTTGGCTACATTTCAACATTCAGAGTAGCAAAGGCAACGGTGGAGTGGTCGATACTTCGTTTGAGCTGGGATCTATCTGTGGATACGAAGGGTGCTGAGTGATCAACCTTTTGATTGTCAGTCAATTTCGACTGCCTCTCGTACCGCACGATGTTGCTCGGCGCTCCGTATGTCCAGGGCGAGAGCCGACTTCAACCGAACGAGACCTGGTCACACACAAAGGATCGAGTCTTCGAAAATCCGCGCGCGTTGACGGCTCGTCCACTCGTCGTCCCACCGCCCCACCCTCTGTCGACGACGCCTGGGCTGCGGAGATGGCTACACGCCAACGGTTGGGTCGTCAACCAGAGATCGACTGCGAGCAACGACGGCGTGTCGTCTGGTCCCCCTGCCGGTGTCTGCGCTCACTCCGCTCGTCCGGCGGGAAAGCGGTCCTCGAACGTTAGGCTCACCCTCGCCCAGCAGAACCGACGACTGGGTATTGAGCCTCGTCGGAGACTCCGACGAGACCGAGAGGTGACAAATGCGACGCAGGACCTTCGATATTCTCGTCAGCTTTGGCGGCGTCGTAGTCGTCG
>JBEKCO010000044.1:0-13717 GCA_050014835.1 Acidimicrobiales bacterium | reverse complement strand
TCTTCATGGTGGTGGTCCCCTTGCTGTCCGAGTGACTTGGTGGTCGCCCGAACACCTACCAGAAGGCAGGCGTCAGGCGGGGGACCGCCACCTCAAATTCCACGACGAACGGGACAACCTCCACCTGCCTCCGAACCGCCCTTGAACCAAACCTCGGGCCACTGCTTCGGCGAGAGCCCGAGCCCCCCGTCGTTGAGCGACATCGCCGCCGCGATCGGCGCCGCCGAGGGCCCGTGCGCGTCGGCGTAGAGACCGGCGAAGGCGCGGCATAGGTCGGACGGGGACGCGAACCACTCGATCGAGTCGACGGCTCGCGGCGTGCTCAGGTCCGATGCGCTGATGTCGACCGCCGACAGCGGCACCTCGTCGACAACCCGGGTTAGGTAACCGCCGCGGGATTTCGAAGGGAGTGCGAGGTAGGCGCCGGCGTAGTGGGGATAGTTCGCGTATTTGAGGACGAACAGCTCCCGGGTGCGCAGGAACGGCGCGTCGAGCGAGGAGTGGGCCGACCACCCACGCACCTGGGTTTCGACCGCCTGCCGGCCAACGAGTGCGGCGAGGCGGTCCGCCGCGGTGTTGTCGCTACTCGAGATCAAGATCTCCGCGAATTGCGCGAGCGAGAACTTCGTTCCCGCCGGGTCGACCTGGAGTACCCCGCTCGGCAGGCTCACGAGATGCGCCTCGAGGGCGACCGACTGATCCCAGGCGAGAGCCCCCTGCTTCACGGCATGCGCGACGGCGCCCAGGACGAACAGCTTGAACATGGACCCGAGTGGCCTCGCCGTCGTCGGCAAGAACGCACGGAGCGGCGTGCAGGCGCCTTTGGGCGACAGTGTGGCCGCCTCGAAACCGACGTCGGGAGCGAGCGTCGACAGCTTTGCCTCGAGCGCCCGCCATGAAGTCGGCGGGGCGGGCAATGTGGGCGAGGGCTGGGCCAAGAGCCCGTCAACGAGACCCCTGGAGTCGACGGCGATCTCGACGCCGAACCGGGTCGCCCCCGACACGACGTTCGCGTCAAGTGCCCCCGCCGCAGTCCCGGCGTCCAGCGTCACGATGCGCCACGCGCCGTTCACGTGCAGGCTGGCGAGCGCGGCATTGAACTCCTTTGGCGACACCTGTCCGAGAAAGGTCGCGTCGAAATGTGCACGCATCTCAGCGGCCGAGACCGGCGGATGGCTCGCCACGTCGATGAGCCAGCCGAGTTGACGTCCGACCGGTGACGCAGGAAGCGCCCACTGCAAAGAATGCGAAGGCTCAGACGAGATCCGAGGAGTCGAACCCGGCCTCGTGGACGCGAGACCCGGGGACATCGACGCGAGGTTCACGAAGCTGGTCGCGAGAATCGTTGCCACACCGATCGTCGCGGTCCAGCCGACCCTCCGCGGTCGACGGCCTCGCCGGCCGACTCGACGGGGTGGATTGAACGAACCCATCTTCCGTGGCATCTCCTCTTCTGGGTATCCGATCATCGCCGGGCGGTCTTTTCAGCGCAATCAAACGCTCCGCCCGGCGACCAGGCACGATTCGCCAGAACCGTCCCCGACTGCCCCCCCGGTCCTCGTCCGAACACCTCGCCGCGCGGTCAACAGGTGCGGCGACTCCCCTACGCTCGGCGCGCGCCGATGCCGTGCGTCACAGTGGTCACGGGCTGGCGACAACGCGCCGCCCATAACAGACGAGCGAGAAGGAGTCGACGTGGAGGTATCGGTAGGTCCGCCCGTCGTGTTGATCCATTTCAACGACGAGTTCCTCGTCTGCGAGATGTCGGCGGAGATGTCGAGCACGAAAGAGCAGGGGTATTTCGCCGCGGACACGAGGCTGGTTTCGGGCTACCGCCTCAAGCTCGGCGGCAAGGCTCCCGTGCTTCTCAACGGGGCCGCGGTTGCCGACCATTCCGCACGCTTTGAGTTCACCAACCCGCCGATCGTCGGGGCCGACGGAAAGGAACTGCGGGAACACTCGATCCATCTCCGTCTCGACCGCACCATCGGCCCGGGCGTGCACGAGGACTACGACGTGACGAACCACGGCCGCGAGCGGATAGTCGTCGACCTCGAGGTGAGCATCGAATCAGACTTCGCGGACCTTTTCGACGTGAAGGCCGACCGGCCGATCCGTCGGGGTTCGATCCACGGCGACTGGGATGAAAAAGCTGGCATCCTCACGACTCGATACCAGAACGGGACATTCGACCGCTCGTTCGTCGCCGAGGTCCACCACGCCGGGTCGCCCCCGGACTTCGCGAACGGCGGGTTGCTGTTCCGCTTGGCGCTCGAACCGAAGGGCTCCTGGCACCTCTGCCTGTGGTGGACCCCCGTGATCGACGGCGAAGAGCGCCGAGTCGTCCGTCCCTGCGACGAGCTCCTCGCGGCCGACACCCCCGGCGGAGCGGCTCGCCGGCGCTGGCTCGGCGAGGCGACGGTCTTCGAGACCTCGAACCCGAACGTCACGGCCGCGCTCCGCCAGGCCGTCGAGGATCTCGCGGCGCTGCGTTTGCACCGCCACGACGAACTGGCCGCCGCCGCGACCGACGACGACCCGAACGCCTGGGTTCCCGCCGCCGGGATCCCCTGGTTCGTCTCGCTCTTCGGACGCGACGCTCTCACCGTCTCGTTCCAGACCCTCGCCGTCTCGCCGCGCTTCGCGCTCGGCAGCCTGCGCGCGCTCGCCGTGCTCCAGGCCGACAGCTGCGACGACGACCGCGACATGCAACCCGGCAAGATCGAGCACGAGATACGCCACGGCGAGCTCGCCGCGCTCCATCTCGTCCCGCACACCCCGTATTACGGCACGCACGACGCGACGACGCTCTTCGTCCTCGTCGCCGCGCTCGCCTGGCGCTGGCACGGCGATGCCGACGAACTCGCCGCGGTCCGTCCCCACGTCGAGCGGGCGCTCGAGTGGATTGACCGCGACGGCGACATCGACGGCGACGGCCTCCAGGAGTACCGGACACGCGCGCCGAACGGCTACTACAACCAGGGCTGGAAGGACGCCAGTGACGCGATCCTCACGGCCGACGGAACGCCCGCCAAGCTGCCGATCGCCCTTTGCGAGCACCAGGGCCTCGTCGTCGCCGCGAAGCGCGCCTGGGCGGGCGTCCTCGCGGAGACGTTCGAGGACGACGACGGAGCGCGCCGGTTGCGCGCCGAGGCCGAACGCCTTGCCGACCAGATCGAGGAGCGCTTCTGGTGGGAAAACGAGGGCACGTACTACCTCGGGCTGGACGGCGACAAGCGACCGATCGAGTCCGTCGCCTCCAATCCCGGGCAGCTGCTGTGGCAGGGTGCCGTCGACCCGGGACGCGCGGAGCTGGTGGTGCGGCGTCTCCTCGCCGACGACATGTGGAGCGGATGGGGCATCCGGACGCTCTCGGCCGAGCACGTCGCCTACGACCCGCTCTCGTACCAGCTCGGGTCGGTCTGGCCGCACGACAACGCGATCATCGCCGCGGGCTTCCGCGCCTACGGGTTCGACGTCGAGGCGGCGCAGGTCGCCGCGGCGATCTTCGACGCGACGGCGATGTTCACCTACCAACGCCCGCCCGAGCTCTTCGCCGGGTTCACGCGGGACCCCGGCGGGTTCCCGGTCCAGTACCTCGGGGCGAACGTCCCCCAGGCGTGGTCGTCGGGGGCGCTCGTCCACCTCGTGACGGTGCTCGTCGGCCTTGAGGCCGACGCGGCGTCACGGGTCCTCCACGTCCGGCCGGCGCTCCCCGCCTGGATAAACGAGGTGACCCTGCGTCAGCTGCGTGTCGGCGACTCCTCCATCGACCTTCGGGTCCGGCGCCTCGACGACGGTCAGCACGCCGTGGAGGTGCTCTCGAGAGCGGGAGGCCTCACGGTCGACGTCCCCTCGGTTCGCTGATGCCGGCTCCCCGGAGCCCGCGGGTCGCCTACGATCACCGCCTCGCGTGACGATCGCCCCATCTGCTCTCCGGTGTTGACAGACTGCGACGGAACCAAAGGAGGGCTGATGGTTGCAGCTGCCGACGTCGATCCGCCGATCCAGGAGGGCTACGTTCCTTTCGCCGGCTATAGGACCTGGTACCGGATCGCCGGCGAGGACGAGGTCGGTGGAAAGCTGCCGCTGCTGTGCCTTCATGGGGGCCCGGGCGCGACGTGGCACCACATGGCGCCCTATGAGAACCTCGCCGAGGGACGGCGCGTCGTTTTCTACGACCAGCTCGGCTGCGGTAACTCAGCGGTCGGCGAGCCGCATGATCCTTCGATGTGGACGATCGGGCTCTACCTCGAGGAGATCGACACGGTCCGCCAGTCTCTCGGCCTCGAGCGCTGCCACATCCTCGGCCACTCCTGGGGCGGCATGCTCGCCATGGCCTACGCCGCGAAGCGCCCCAGCGGTCTCGCCGGGCTCGTCGTCCAGTCGTCCCCGGCCTCGGTTCCCTACTGGCTCGACGAGATCGATCGGCTGCGCGCGGGGCTCCCCGTCGAGGTCGAGGCGACACTGCGCCGTCATGAGCGCGAGGGCACCACCGACGACGAGGAGTACCAAGAGGCGATGATGGTCTTCTACGACCGTCACCTCTGTCGCGTCCGGCCCTGGCCCGACTGGCTGCAGGCGACGTTCGACGCGCTCGCGAAGAACCCCGACGTTTACCTGACGATGAACGGTCCGAGCGAGTTCCACGTGATCGGATCGCTGAAGGACTTCGACGTCTCGGCGCACCTCGGCGCGATCGCCGCGCCGACGCTGCTTTTCTGCGGGGAGTTCGACGAGGTCACACCGGCCACGGTCCGAGAAGCCCACGAGGCCATTCCGGGATCGCAGTTCTTCGTATTGGAGGGTTGCTCGCACATGGCACAGGCAGAGCGTCCGGATCTCACGCTCGGAATGCTCCGCGGCTGGTTGGCTGGCGTCGAGGCGAGCTGCTCACCGAGCACTCGCTCCTAGCGCACGTCGACGCTCACCAGGCGTTTCAACGACTTGTAGGGGCCGGATCCCTGGAAGTCGACGAGAATCAGGTCAGTCCCGCGTTCGAATTTCGACGAGCTCGCAGTGCAGTGCCCGACGCCACGCACAAGCGTCGGCGTGCAGAACGTCTTGCCGTTCAACTCGAGGCTGACCGTCCCCGAGACCGGGCCTCGACCGCCGTAGAGATGGATCCGGAAGTGCACCTCATGGTTTACAGAGGAGATCCAGGGCTTCACGGCAGCAACGAACACTCCCGGCTGCACCTTGCCCAGCTTCGGCGGCCCGCCAACCGTCACCGCGGGCGCGGCAGTGACGGTCAATGTGTAATACCAGCTGCCCGTGTCCCCGAGACCGTCCGAGTCCATGCCCGAGATCGTGTAGGTGCCGACGCCGAGTGCGGCGCCGGACGTCGTTACCTTGCCTGTCGAGCTAACGGCGAGTTCGGCATTCGACACGGGAGAGAAGATCACGCCACTACCGTTCGTGGCGAGCGTGTCGGTGAAGGTAGCCGATTCCCCTGTCGTAACCGAGCTGCCAAAGGGAGCTTCTTGGACGATCGTGACAGGATTGACCGTGAGGATGTAACCCCAGCTGCCCGTGTCGCCGAAGCCGTCGGAGTCGGTGCCCGCAATCGTGTCGGTGCCAACGGCGAGCTCGCCGGTCGTCGTGATCTTGCCCGCCGAGCTGACGGAGAGCTCCGCATTGGACGTGGGAGAGAAGACCACACCGCTGCCGCTCGTCACCAACGCGCCCGTGAAGGTCGCCGATGCCGCCGCCGTTGTGGAACTACCGAAGGGACCGTCCTGAGCGATGGGAACAGCGGTGACCGTCAGGATGTAGCCCCAGCTCCCCGTGTCGCCGGAGCCATCCCAATCGGTGCCCGAAATCGTGTACGTGCCGACGGCGAGCTCGCCGGTCGTCGTGATCTTGCCCGCCGAGTTGACCGAAAACTCTGGGCTGGACTCTCGGCTGAAGCTCACGTCACTTCCACTAGTAGCCAGCGAGTCCGTGAAGGTGGCCGAAACCACCGTCGTCACCGAGCCTTCAAAGGGCGCCTGTTGGGTGATGGACAGGGCGGAGTCGGCTGACACGGAACCTGCGGAGCTGATCACGATCACGGCTCCAAGCGCAGCTGGCAGAACCGCGGCGGCGATGAAAAGGAACCGCCGGCATCTTGGTGATCTGTGACCCATCGCGACGTCTCCCGTCTCCCAGCGTGAGAGGAGACGCTGTCTTCGCGGTTGCTCTCTGGCCCGCTCTCCCCGGCAACCAGGACTCCGGTCAGATCGATGCTCGCCTGCAACTCACCCAAGTGACAGTGCACATTCAGTTGCCAACCGATTCGACACATGGTCGAACCACAGCCGTTACGACGTTATGTCATGACGGAACGGCTGACGCGCATCCCGGAGTGAGCGACAACGCGGCACCCGCTATCCCTCAACCTTCTCCCCTCGGCAGGCCAGGTTCTGCCAGAAACTGAGTGCCGGTCGCAGCGCTGGCCCGTCACCTAAGCGCGCGGCGGTCCGGCGCGAGGCGCGCTGCTCCGGCCGGGCGTGTCGAAGTCTTCAAGAGGTTCCAGATCTGCCCACGCCACTCACAGGGAAACAGCCCGGGCGGGCGGCTCGACCGGACTGGCGTGGTCCGACGCGAACGACGATCGACTGGGCCTGAAGCTCAACTAGTGCAGGTAGACGTTCACCAAGTGGCTGTACGGCTTGTAGAAGCCCGATCCCGCATAGTGGACGAGGAGCTGGTGCCTCCCGGGTCCGATCTTCGACGAGCTCACCGAGCAGTGCCGACACCGTCCACAAGCGTTGGCTCACAGAGCGTCTTCCCGCGAGACTCGAGACTGACGCTTCCCGAGACAACTCCGTGTTTGCCGTAGAGGTGGACACGGAAGTGCGCCGTCCGGTTGATGAAGAGCGTCCACGGCCCGACCGCGGCCACGTTTGCCTCCGGCGGTCGGGGTCAGCTCGGGACCCTGTCGAGTGGATCCGAGATCCTCTCGGCACCCCCTCCCTCCAACGCGTGAACATCCGGGCTTAGGTCGATGACAGTCCACCAAGCAGCGTGCGCCATCGCGATCGGGACAATGGGCGCAATCGAGCGGACTGTCACGAAAGCCGACGGTATCGTGTCAACTCGCCGGTTCATCGGTAACCGTGAATGAGGCGCCTCGAGGCGGGCTCGGCAACGCCTCGACCGACCCGTTGGCGTGCTGCATCTCGATCGCGTCCGCGTAGAAGAGCGTGCTCGACGGCGAGGTGCTCAGATCAGAGAACGTCACCGGGCTGAAGTCAGCGAGTGTGGCGAGGCTCGAGCTGCCCGCTACCCCCGAATCCTCCGCTATCCATTCCACGGAGGACCCGGCGAAAACAGCGGGCTCGCTGGCGGTGGCGCTTTGACCCGAGGTGAGATCCGTCACCGTCGCGACCCACGACCCCGAGACGGTCTGCGAAACCTCTGCGTCGATGACGTCGCCGGCGGTCACCTGGAACTGCTGCTGCCAGGCGTACCCCAGCGCCGCGTCGCTCCAAACGGCGAAGTTCGACTTCGACCCCGCGGAGCACAGCGAGTACGTGCCGGACTGGACCTGACCGGCACGGTCGACCCAACCGTTGACGCCGACCCAGTCCGAGGTCCCCCGTTCGGCACGACAGCGCAATTCAGCGTGGGAACGGTCCATTCGCCGCTCACCGCCCGGTATCCGCCGCTGGTCAACACGTAGCCGGACCAGTTAGCTGACGAGAGGCCCGGTGTCTCGACAGCCGGTGTGGTCGTCGTGGTCGTCGGCGACACGGCATCGGTAGGCGAGCGAACCGCCCTTCGCTTCGGCGGGACGGGCGTCGGTCTGACCGAAGCCGTCATCTTGGCGACGGTCGACGTCGTCGGAACGATCGTCGTCGTCGGCGAGCTGCTCGCGGGCACCGAATTCCGAAGGCCCTGAGAAGTCGACGAGGCTCGAGTCGACGCCGTTCGGCGCGCATGGCGATTCGCCGGCTGCCGGTCAGCCGCCCTGGTGTCATGGGCACCTTTCGACTCCGCGCCCGGGGCGAAGCGCCCGATCGTCTCGTGTCCCGACGTCGAGATCGCGTGGATCGGCCCGGCGCCGGAAGACAGCCCCCGGCAGCGGCAAGCGTCACGACACCGACGAATCCGACCGTCGCGAGCGTCATTCTGGACGCCGCGGCCAGGCGGTTGCACGGACAGGCGAAGCAGAGGACGAGGACAACGAGGACGATCGCAATGAATCGACCCCCCGCGTGCAGACTCCGAAACTGCCCGGCAACGAACGCGTATGTCTGGGTGGGCCTCGCGTGCCGATACAGGCCGCGCGCCACCAGGACGAGCGTTGCGACAGTTAGCGCCGCGGCAACGGACCCAGCCAGTTCTAACGACTGCCTCGACCGAGGCGCCACCCCTCATCCCCCCGTGAGGACGCCATACCCCCCGGATCCGTGAAGATCAACACGCGGTCGCCGAGTGACACTCATACGTGCCCACAACCGGCGGATCAGCGCGACAGATACCTCCACGCCTGGCGGCCGATTGCATTCCCCGTGCACTCCGGCATCCGGGAAGGGCGCCGCGACGGCGGTCAGACGGGATCGCCACCTTGCCGGATGCTGACCGCCCCGGAACGTCTACTCGTAGGTGACGGAGAACGAGGCACCCTGCGGCTGGCTCGGCATCGCCTCCGCCGAACCGCCCGATGTCAGCATCTCGATCGCGTCGGCGTAGGTGAGCGCGCTCGTCGGGGAAACGCGGAGGTTGGTGAACGTCACGATCCCGAAGTCGGCGAGCGGGGTGAGGTTCGAGCTGCCCTGCACGCTGGAGTCCTCGGCGACCCACTCGGCGGAGGACCCGGCGTAGACCGCCGACTCGCTCGCGGTCGCGCTCTGGCCCGAGGTCACGTCCGTGACCGTCGCCGTCCACGTCCCCGAGGACGACTGCTGGACCTCTGCCGAGATCACGTCGCCCGCGTTCACGGTGAATTGCTGCTGCCAGGCGTAGCTGAGCGCCCCGTCGCTCCACACGGCGAAGTTCGACTGCGACCCACCGGAACACGTCGACGAGGTCCCCACCTGGAACAGGTCGGCGGGATCGACCCAGCCGTTGACGCCGACCCAGTCCGACGTCCCCCCGTTCGGAACGACGGCGCAGTTGAGCGTCGGGACGGTCCACTCGCCGCTCACAACCTGGTATCCCCCGCCCGTCAACACGTAACCGGACCAGTTCGTCGACGCAAGGCCGGGGGACGCACCGGTCGTCGCTGCCGGCGTGGTGGTCGTGGTCGTCGACGAGCTCGGCGTCGACGAGTGAGTGGTCGACGTGTGGGCCGTCGTCGAGGAAGCACGGGTCGACGAGTGGGCCGGCGGCCGTGTCGGCGCGACCGTCGTCGACGGGACGGAGGTGGTCGTCGGCGCGACCGTCGTCGACGGGACGGAGGTGGTCGTCGGCGCGACCGTCGTCGACGGGACGGAGGTCGTCGTCGGCGCGACCGTCGTCGACGGGACGGAGGTCGTCATCGGCGCGACCGTCGTCGGCGGGACCGAGGTCGTGGTCACGGCGGCGGCCGGCTCCGTCGTAGCATCCGACTCCCGCGTCGATGTCCGCCACACTGCGGCGACCTCTTGCAGGCTCAGGAGCCCACCGGACCGTGTGGTCGGAATGGCCGGCAAGACGAAGTGCGGGTTCAGGTCCGAGATTGCCCCGGACGACACGACGTCGGATCCGCCGATGCCGCCGACTTCCATTGCCGCGATCGCGATCGCCACCGCAATCCCGCCGCCCATTCCGAGCCGCCGGGCATTGCGGTGCTCCGGATTGAGGTGGTGATGTCCCGGATCCGGCGCGTTTCCGTCAGTTGACCACTCTTCGTGGCACCACTCTGCGCGACGCTGCGACGCGGTGAACTTCCGCACGTGGACATCGTCTACCTACCGGTGCTACCAGCACAGACATGCCTAAGGCCATTTCAGATGCCTAATCTGAGCTAGCCTGGGCTGGCCAACTTGCGCTGCGCCATCATCACCTTCCGTGACAAACACCTCCACAGCATTTCTCCTCGTGGTGACCTGTCACACTGCGTGGTGACTTCTGGACGCTCACGAGCACGCCGCGTGGCCGAAGGATCGCTGGCGGGGAAGCGTGGTCGTGCACCGGCAAGCGAAACTCACTCCCGCGAAGGAGAACCTGTCGCGCGGTCTCCGGCGCCGGAGGACCCAGGTCCGCGTCGACGCCCGCCGGGCAAACCCGCGCCGCTCATCCGTCGGATACCGGGCCGGTAATCCGGCCACCAAGACAGGGGCGACTACCCGCTGCGGCCGTACCCGCCGACGCCCGCGATGCCAGGGGTCGTCCCATCCCCGTCCCGGGCCGCCCTCCGACGTGGCCGACGAGCAACCGCCCACCGAGGCCCGCGGTCACGAGAAGGCGACCCCCACAAGTCCGAAACTCTCACCGGGACCGGCGGCATCGGCGACCTAGCCGACCATCGGGCTCGTGATCGGTGACGTCCCCGGCGGTGCCGTGTTCCAGATTCCCATCATCCGTCCCCGCATCGACGGTTCGGTCTCGTTCTGCACGAGCGTGTTCGCCCGCGCGATGAACCAGATCGAGACACATCCCGTGACGGCGAACCCGGCGATCGCGAATCCCAGTCCGATCGCGCGCGCCGTCACGAGGACACACGCCCCCGTCCCCAGGGCGAGCCCCGCCACGCTCTTCCCCGTCGGTCGATGCCTGCTCGAGGCTGCTTGCTGGCTTGGTGCATCCCGGTCGGCCAAGCCGTACGGGAAGCAACGCACGTTCCAATGAATCGCCCAGGTCCCGCCGAATCTGCCGCTTCACCGCCATTGTCGTCCACCGCGGCCAGAGCCGCGCGCACCGCCGCGGTCCTTGCTGGCGTCCTCGAGCGTCAGGCACCGTCTTGTCGGGAAATGGCCCACCGACAGGGCCGACCGACGCCGGAATCGACCAATCAGCGAAAGACCCTCACCGCTTCTGGACGAAGCTCGAACCCTTGATCAGCGCCAGCTCTCGATCTGCCACCGTGATCCGGATGCGGTCCACCCCTCCCGCGAGCGGCACGAGGACCGCCGACGGATGTGCCCCGACGGTCACGTGAAGAATCACAGTCCCGTTGCGCACGGTGACGTGAATGGCGCACCGGCATGGCAAGCCCGCCTCCAGGACGAGCTTCATCTGCCACGAGCTGTCCGGCGCGACGACATCGACGTGCAGCGGGAGTCGGAACACGCCGGTCTCGCGAAGGGTGGGCTGAAACGTCCCCCCTCCCCCGGCGTAGTAGACGCGTACGAGATCGGGGTGGCCGACGACCTTCGTGACAGTCGTCGGGATGAAGCTCGTGTACCGCTCCAGCGTCCAGAAGGTCTGGGGGTTGTTGACGAGAAGCGAGTCGTAGTAGCCCGAGAATGACAGGGCGAACCCCACGACACAGCTGTAGACGATCAGCACGGCGCCGACCGCCTTCATGACCTTCCCGCCCCAACCGCGCCCCCCGAGGAGCGCGCACCACACGAGAAGCGCCGGAATGAGGAGGAGCGACAGGTAGTCCGCCTCGTACTCCTGGGTGACGTCCCAGATGGCGAACGCCACTGTCAGCAGGCCGAGCAACCCGAGCGCCGTGACTGCGAGCAGGACGGCGCGGAATCGGCGGCTCATCCGGTCCCGCAGGCCAACGAAGGCGATCCCGCCGAGCAGGACGACGAAAGGTGTCGTGTCGAGGAATCCGCCGATGGCTTCGACGGAGTAGCCCGCCGGCAGGCCCGCCGGCAGGGGGAAGTTCGTCAATCCGACATACGGGAAGCTGAGCGTGAAGTAAATCGGCTTGAACACCATGTAGGTGAGGCCCGGTTTCACGTAGCGCAACGAGAAAAGGTGAAGGTTGCGCGTGTAGACCCCACCGAGGCTGTACTCGTTGCCGTACTGGAACGGCGATCCGAACCGGGCGTAGTTGTACGCCAGCGCGAGGATCAGCAGGACTCCCAACGGCACGAAGATCAGGGCCCCGTAACCGAGCACCTGTTTCGTGTGCCGGTTCGCGGCATCGCGCAGCACGACGACAAACACGAGGACGGCCGCGAGCAGCGTCACCGGGATGAGCACCGCCCTCGCCCCGAAGGCGAGACCCAGGCACAGGCTGCCGAGCCCGAGTCGCCAGGCGACCAGGCGCGAACGCAGGCAGCCGCTCGCCAGCAGGTAGAGGGCCAGCATCAAGAACGCGTAACCCGAGATGATCTCGACCTCGTAGACCGCCGGTCGGCGGAGCATGAATGGCACCACGCTGCACAGCGCGAGCGCCGCCAGCGCGACGGTGACCGCCCAAAGCGACGTCCCCGGTAGAAAACGATCGAGCAGGGAAAGGAAGAGGAGCACGGCGAAGAACAGCCCGACACAGGCGAAGATCACCGCCGCCAGGCTGACCGGCATGTCCCCGACGCCGAGGGCGCGCCACGGCAGGAACAACGTGACTACGGGCGTGACCCCCCAGCCGATGTAGAAGTGGCCGTGCCAGAGGATGAGGTCGTGGTACTGGTGCTGGTAGCCGGCGTTCTCGCTCGAGAGGTACGGATTCGCGAGCCTGAGGAGCCCCTTCGGCGGCCGGTACAGCATGTCGACGTGACCGGCGAGAAAGCTGTCGGTGAGTTGGTTGTAGTAGTCGGGTATCCCCGTGGGGCCGCTCGAGACGGCGGCCCACCAGTAGTAGGGAAAGGCGACGCAATAGAACAGGGTGACGACGACACGCCGACGCGTCACCATCGAATGGATCGTCGAGACAATCGAGCGGCCGAGAAGACGGCTTTCTCCCCGCGATGGCGCTGCATCCACGAGCGCGATTCGAGCACGCACGCCGCCCGGAATGTGTTCTTTCGGAGAGAACACCCGGCCTCGAACGACGGGCTCGCTTCGGTGATCGCCTGGATCACGGCGTTAGCCCTGTTCCGCTCGTTGCTCCCCTCGTGTCGACAGCTCTTCCATCACGGCTTCATGACGCTGCGCCTCGCAATCAGGACAGGCGGGCCCGAGCTTCAGACACGGGATCCCCGACACGACTCGATCCCGCCGACGGGCGATGCGACTCGTAACCCAATTGGAAAACCGGTTCCCTCCCCCCTCGGGCCACCAACGGCATAGATCCTGGGCGACGCCGTTATCGTCGCCACGGCAGCTTGGGTATTCACGGGAGGGGGACCCGATGACGACTGACAACGCGAATCTGACTACTGATCGGATCGCGAACGGTCGATCCTCCATGCGGTGGTGGTCCTCCCGCCCCCGCGAGCAGGAGATGCACCACGGCCCAGATGAGAACGTTGGCTCCCAGCGGGAGGCCGAGGAGTAGGAGATACACCTCGACCGCCAGGCTGACTGCCATGTGCTGAGGGCTCGGAACGAGCCAGTGGGCGATGCTGGCTGCGGGAATTTCACTGATCGTGAGCGAGGAAGTTCAAAGATCGCGGGCATCAGTAACGATTTGTGCGTCGAGTATCTTCGAGCCACCGCGAGAAGGCAAGGTGGCGGCGTCCGATGACGAATGAGGATGACTCGGGTCCCGAGGAGATCCGAATAGCACCTGCCGAGGATGCACGAGCCGCCGCCGCAGTCCCTCCGGTCACCGCCGATGGGCGCAACAGAGGATGTCCCGAGTTCCGTGGAACTTCGGTGGCGGCCCAGTGATGTTCAGGCGGCGTCCTCCTTGTTGTAGTCGATCGGCGTGACGCCGCGCTCGACGTAGTCATCGAGCGCGGCGCGC
>JBEKCO010000043.1:0-14656 GCA_050014835.1 Acidimicrobiales bacterium | reverse complement strand
TGCTTCGACGCGCTCGGGAACAGCCGACTCGTCGGTCGGGCGCACCGACGTCGCCAACCACCCTGACATTCGCGACTCAGAACTACTGGAACAGCGGCGAAGGCGCGCGAACCTTTCCGGTCCGGGCACTAGGTGGTGGCGACGGGCAGGATCTCGTCGGCGAACCGACCGAGGAGCTCGCGCAGCGTGCGGATCGCCGCGGCCTCGATCTGGCAGACGCGTGACGCCGTGACGCCGAGCTGCAGGCCGATCTGCTCGAAAGTGAACCCCTCGAACAGGTGGAGCGTGATGACGTGGCGCTGCCGCTCGGGCAGCTCGTCGACGGCATGGCGCAGCGCGGCGACCTCCTCGGACTCGACGGCGGCCGCCTCGGGGTCGCCGTCCGCCTCCGCGGGCAGCACGTCGACGAGCCGGATCGCGCCGTCCGACCCCTCCACCTCGACGAGGCGGTCGAGGTGGAGCATCTGGGACGACTGCACCCCGGAGAGCACCGCCTGGCGGGCGGCCCCGAGGACGCCCATCGTGTCGAGGATCTCGGACGAGCCCGGTTCCCGGCCGAGCCGGTGGCCGAGCTCGTCGGCGGTCGACTGGTATTCGGACACGCGTTTGCGGACGGAGCGGGGGAGCCAGTCGAGCCGGCGCAGCTCGTCGTAGATGGCGCCGCGGATGCGCGCCGTGGCGTAGCACGGGAAGCGGTCGATCGAGGACTCGGGGTCGAAGCGGTCGATCGCCGCGAGGAGACCGAGGATGCCGAAGCTCGCGAGGTCCCCGCGTTCCCAGTGGGCGCGGACCGACCCGGGGAGCTGGCCGATGACGACGAGGATGAGCGGTTCGTAGCTGAGCAACAGGTCGTTGCGGGTGACCTCGTCACGCGCCGCCCAGAAGCGCTCCCAGAGGTTCGCATAGGACGGATCGGTGTAGAAGAAGCGCTGCGCGACGGCCCCGGCCGCATCTTCGACGAGCTCGGTCGTCACGGTTTCACCAGCTCGCGACGAGCTGTCATCGCCGTACGCAGCGACGTGGCCACAAAGAGTGACGTATGACTCATTTGTGCCCCAGCAGTTTCAGTGGCTACTCCTAGCACATTTGCATCATATACAACGAATTCCGGCGGACGGTAGGCCCAATTTCTTGTCTTTTGCGATCTACCACTCTCGGTAACAATATCACCACGGTATGTGGCAAACCGCGTCAATAGGAGGCTGATCCGATGCCGACGTTGCACCCCATGGATGGCGCAACATCACGGCGTATCCCGGATGATTCAAGGCTTTCCGGCTGCGACAGGACGCGGTGGCCGGGGCGGTGCCGGCCGCGGTCTGGTGCCAATGTCGCGGTCGCGCGCACCCCCGGGGCTGGGATTCCGGGGCGTCGACGGGTGAGCCGTCGGCCCGAAATGCTCACACATAGTGGTATAGAGATCACTCTTTGTGAGAATTGGCATTCTCGTTGGATGCCCGTGGTCGAGAACTTGAAGGCGGCGTGCTCCGTGCCGTTAGACGGAGGACCAGACAAGGAGGTGATTACGCGATGGCGGTCCTGACCCGGCGGGAGAACTCACAAGGGAGCCATACTCCTCCCAAAGGGCTCGGGGTATTCGTCGTCACGCGGCGTCACCTCGTCGTCGGGGCGGTCTGGGCGGTGTTGATCACGCTCGGGCTCATCCGGTCGACCGGAGAGATCGCCCTCGGCTTTGCCGCTGTCGGCACGATTGGTGCGTTTCTGTTCGGCATCCACCGCTATCACCCGTCGCGGCGCACGCCGTGGTGGATGGCGCTCGGTGCGTTCATGCTGTTCATCGTTGGCGGCGTCGCGCGCGACGAGCTCCACACCCTCGGTGTCCTCACCGTCCACCGTTCGCTCCTCCCCGACCTCATCGTCCTGCCGGGCTACGCGCTCCTGGGCGCGTCGTTGATCGACGTCATCCGTGCCCGTACCGGATCGATGCACCACCGGCTCGGGATCATCTACGACGGTGTCATCGCTTCGCTCGCGGTGCTCGCCCTCTCGCTCGTCTACGTGATCGAGCCGGTCCTCGCGCGCCGCAGCGCGCCGGTGGACGTGAAGCTGATCCTTACGTGCTACCCGGCGGTCTCGCTGTTCCTGCTTGTCATGACGCTGCAGATCGCGTTCGGCACGAGCCACGAACGATGCACGGCGGATCGCTTTCTGATCGCCGCGCTGGCGTCAATGTTTATCGGCGACGCGTTCTACACGTTCGCCGAGATCCATCTCCTCAACATCTCCGCCAATCTCCTCGACCTGCCCTACGTGCTCGCCCTCGCCGGGGCCGCATCGTGCGCGCTCGACCCGTCGATGCGCACGCTCACCGAACCCGCCAGCAAGCCCGCACCTCGGTGGACCCCGGGACGCGTCGGTCTCGTCGGTGTCGCCTTCTTCGTGCCTGCGGTCCTCGTGCTGCAGGGGCGCCACTACGCGACCAATGAGCGGCTCGCGCTGTTCGCGATCATCATCTGTCTCACGACGGCGGGCATCCTGCAGGTCCTTCAGGCACTGCGTTCCGCTGAACGTTCCGAGGCGTGCCTCATCCACCGGGCGTTGCATGACGATCTCACCGGGCTCCCGAACCGCCAGCTCATGGAGCAGCACCTCGGTCGGCTGGTGGGGGCCTCCTCGTCGAGCCGGGCTCCCGTCGGGTTGCTCCTTTTCGACCTCGACCGGTTCAAGCTCGTCAACGACACGTTCGGGCACAATCACGGCGACGAGCTCCTCATCCAGGTCGCCAGGCGCCTCGCCGAGAACACCCTCGCCGGCGATCTCGTTAGCCGGATCGGCGGCGACGAGTTCGTCGTCGTCCTGGGTGGGAGCGTCGACGTCGGCGAGGCGCGCGCCTTCGCGAACCGGCTTCGTTCCAGCCTGCGCGCGCCTTTCTTCATCGACGGCTCGGAGTTCTTCGTCACCGCGAGCATCGGGATCGCCTTCGCGAACCCGAACGGCCCGTTCGACCCCGAGGTGCTCATTCGTGACGCCGACACCGCCGTCCACCAGGCCAAGGAGGCGGGTCGCGACGCCGTCGCCGTCTACGACGACTCGATGCGCGCCCATCTCACCGAGCGGCTCGAGATCGAACACGACCTGCGTCGCGCCGTCGAACGCCACGAGCTCCACCTCGTGTTCCAGCCGATCGTGAAGATGGGCCACAGCGAGGTGCTCGGCTTCGAGGCCCTCGTCCGTTGGGCGCACCCGACCCTCGGAGTGCTCCTCCCGAGGCGGTTCATCCCGCTCGCCGAGGAGACCGACCAGATCTGCGAGATCGGTAGCTGGGTCCTTGATGACGCGCTGCGTCAGCTCGTCGACTGCCGCGCGGTTCCCGGGTTCGCGCACCTCACCGTGGCGGTCAACCTCTCGGCGATCCAGTTGCGCGACGAGCTTCTCGTGCAGCGGATCGGCCGCTCGCTCGCCAAGCACGGCCTGCCGGGCTCGGCGCTCACGATCGAGCTCACCGAGTCCGAGATTATGAGCAATTCGGAGCTCGCGATCGCCTCGCTCACGGCGTTGCGCCGGCTGGGCATCCTGATCGCCGTGGACGACTTCGGGACGAAGTACTCGTCGCTCGCCTACCTGCAGCGCCTACCGGTCAACGTCCTGAAGATCGACCAGAGCTTCGTCGCCGACATGGCCGACGGCGACTCGGGGCCCTCGGAATCGCTCGTCGCGGCGATCGTCGCGATGAGCAACGCGCTGGGCATCCAGACGATCGTCGAGGGTGTGGAGACGGCCGAACAGGCCCGGCGCCTGATGGGGCTCGGGTGCAGCGCCGCCCAGGGTTACCTGTTCGCCCGGCCGGCGCGCGCCGATCAGATCATCGACGTGCTGGAGCTCCTCACCCGGTCGCGGCCCTTCGACGTTGTGGAGCAAGCGCCGTCGGCCGAACCGGTTCGGCTCGCCGCGAAGATCGAACTCGCCAAAGACCAAGCCTCGAGGCGCCCTTCAGCGTGAGCGCTGAGGCGTCGTAGATCTGGGCCACGCGCGCCGTCGCGGCTTCGAGATCGAGGGGCCGCAGGGCCGGTTCGATGCCGACGCCCTCGTAGATGATCCCGTGGATCGGCGGGTCCTCCATCGCCAGTCGGCGGCGCCAGTCGGAGACGCAGCCGTAGATCGGCAGGCTGTCGCGTGATCCGAGATACGGGCGGCCCTCCGCCAGGGCGAAGAACGGCTGGTGGAACCGGGCCTTGGACATGCGATAGACGGCGCGGTCGAGGATCGCGACCATCCACTCGACTCCGAGCGCCTCGCCCGTGCGGACGATCGACTGGTACAGGCCGAGCGCGACGAGCCCGGTCGCCGCGGGGCTGCGGTACTGCGGGTCGATGGCGAGGGTCGCGATGTCCCAGGTCCGGTCCAGCGAGAGACCGATCCCGCTCCGTTCGAGGATCGACCCCGCCGGCTCGTGCCAGATCGGCGCGAGGTCGTTGAGCGACTTCAGCCCGGGTCCGCCCTTCGTCGGCACGATCATGCGGATGACGCCGGCCGGGCGCAGCCGGCGGTGATCGAGGACGACATAGAAAAGGCTCGACGCCTCGTAGGGCCCGTACTCGGTCGCGAGGAGCTCCGGCGTGTTGCCGAACGACTCGAGGAAGACGGCCCGCTCGACGCTCCGGCCGAGCTCGGCCGCCGGGTCGTCGGGCAAGAAGACGTAGGCGCCGAAAGGTTGCCGCGTCCCCTCGCCGATGACCGACCGGGCGAGGCGCTCGACGTCGGACCGGTCGGTCTCGAGGGTCGTCACGGCCGGGCCATGCGGGTTCAGAACTCCCGTGAGACGATCTCGTCGGTGCCGAAGAACGTCTTCGTGAAGGCGACGACGGCGGGGGAGTCGAACGGTGCGCAGGTGTAGATGTCGACGCTGAAAAAGAGGAGCGGATGCTCCCAGGCGTAGAAATGGGCGCCGGAGGACTCCCAGTGGACCCAGCCCGCCCAGCCGAAGGTGTCCGAGCGGTGCGTCACGGGTTCGATGAGGCGCTTCATCCGACAGACGTCGGAGAGTTCGGAGAGGTAGCGGCGGATCGTGCGGTCGTCGATCGGCGCGGCGGGGCAGCCCTCGACGACCAGGCGCTGCCGGTAGATCGCCGGGGCGAGATCCGGAACTTCCTGTGATACGAGTGACCCACGGGGCTCAAGCATCGTCATGAGGTTACCGACAAAGGAAACTTGTCACAAGCGGAAAGTATTTCATGTCAATCCGGCCACCAGGGACCGGGGGACGGCGGCCCGTGCCGGCGTGCGGCGCAGGCGGCAAGAAACGGGCGCGGCACCGACGAACCCGATGACGGCGACCGCGATGACGACGAGAAGGAGCGCGACCACGTCACCCACCTGCACACCTTCAGTAAGCCAGATCGCTGATCCTTTTGGAAGGGACCAGTGACCCAAATGGGGGATGTCGCCTCCTCGTACCGCCCCGTCGCGTTCCACGGCGCACGCCGGCGTGTCCTTCGCTACGGTGACGTGATCCGAACCCTTCTGCCTCGCACCCACCCGTAGCCTGATGCCCGCGCCGCTGCCGTCCGATCGTCCCGTGCGCTGGGGGATCCTCGCGACCGGGAAGATCTCGGCGATCCTCGTCGACGAGATCCGCCGCACGCCGGACTGCGAGATCGTCGCCGTCGGCTCCCGGAGCGAGGTTTCGGCCCGGCGGTTCGCCGCGGCCCACGAGATCGCTACGACCTACGGCTCCTACGACACCCTCATCGAGGACGAGGGTGTCGACGTCGTCTACGTCGGCGCGAGCCACACCGCGCACTATGCAGCCGTCCGGCACTGCATCGAAGTCGGACGAGCGGTCCTTTGCGAGAAGCCGTTCACCGTCGACGCCTCGCAGACCGAGGAGCTCGTGCGGCTCGCCCGCGCCGCCGACGTGTTCGTGATGGAGGCGATGTGGATGCGCTGCCGACCCGGCTTCGCCGACCTCGCCGCCGTCCTCGCGTCGGGTGAGATCGGCGAGGTCCGTCATGTGCGGGCCGCGCTCGGCTTCGTCCCGACGGCCGCGCAGGCCCCGCGCCTTTTCGACCCGGGCCAGGCGGGCGGGGCGCTGCTCGACGTCGGCGTCTACCCGATCACGCTCGCTTTCGCCACGCTCGGTGAACCGGACGAGATCCGCTCCCTCGGGCACGTCGAGGGAGGCGTCGACCGCACGACCGTCGTCGCGATGTCGTGGCCGACCGGCGCGACGGGGGTCCTGTCGGCGACGATCGAGGCGGACATCGACACGACGGCGGCTTTCTCCGGGCCGAAGGGCCGGGTGGAGATCGCGGCCCCGTTCCACGAGATCCCGTCCTTGAGCGTCACCGCCGGGGGCGGGACGGCGCGGCGTGTCGAGCCGCACGCCGAAGGGATCGGTTACGTGCACGAGATCGCCGAGGTGGTGCGCTGTCTGCGCGCCGGACTCGGCGAGAGCCCGCTCGTGCCCCTCGACGAGTCGATCGCCATCATGCGGATCCTCGACGAGTGCCGCAGCCAGATCGGCCTCACCTACCCCGACACCGTCTACCGCTGAGCTGTCGGGACCGCCCGACGGGTCGCGCTCTGCAACGTTGCTGGTGTTAGCGTTGTTTGCACTGTGACTCCAGCAAAGGGTTCGTCGACGACGAAGTCCCGCCCGTCGCGGGCGGCCCCGTCGCGGACCCCGGCCGCGCACAGCCGCGCCCGGGGCGGCGCACGCCAAGCGGCGCCGTCAACACGACGGGCGCCCGCTGCGGACCCGGCGGCGCGTGAACCGGATGAGGTCTGGGGCTGGCTTCTCATCGTGGGCGGCGCCCTCGCGGTGCTGGCGGTCCATTTCAATCTCCTCGGACGGGCCGGGATCTACGTCCGCCGTGACGGCTCCGCCGCCTTCGGCTGGGGCCTCGACGTCGTGCCCCTCGGCCTGCTCGTCACGGGCTGGACGCTCGTCGCGGGCCGCGCCCGGCGTGGCGCGATCGGGGCGGGCGCTGCGCTCGTCGTCCTCGTGCTCGCTGCGGCGGGCCTCGGCGATCTCGCCGGCGGCCATCCGACGGCCTCGGCGACGGCCCGGATCCTCGGGGGCGCGGGCGGCTTCGCCGGCGCCGCGATCGGCGGTGGTCTGCGCGACGTCATCGGCGCGGCCGGGACAGGCATCGTCCTCGGGGCGGTCGCCTTCGTCGCCGTCTGCGCGTGTCTGGCGCGTTCGGTGCGCCAGGGAGTGCTCGCCATCGTGCACGCGACCCAGGCGACAAGCTCAACGGCGGCCGGGTTCTTCACGGCGGGCGCGGACGACGAGCGCGCGCCGCAGGTCGTCGCCGGGGTCGCGCCCGCGCAGGACACGCCGCTCGTCGACTGGCCCCTCGGCGCGGACAACGCGATCGAGGCCGAGCCGGCCAACGAGCTCGCTACGCTCGTCGAGGAGACGAGGACGACGCGACGCAACGGTGGGCGCGGCCCGGGCCTCGGGTTGGCCGACGAGGAGAGCGTCGTCACGGTCCCCCACGCCGTGGACCCGCTCCCCGCCACGGAGTTCCTCCCGCCCTCCGCCGTCGTCGAGCAACTCGGGCTCGGGGTCGTTCCGGCGCCGAGTAACTGGAAGCTCCCGCCGGAACGCCTGCTGAAAAGGACGAAGGAGCTCGCGACCGATCGGCAGGGGATCGAGGAGCGCGGGAAACTCCTCGAGGGCGCGTTGTCGTCGCACGGTGTCGCGACGAAGGTCACCGGCTACACCGTCGGTCCGACCGTCACGCGCTTCGAGCTCGAGCTCGCCCCCGGCGTGAAGGTCGCCCAGGTGACGAGCCTCTCCAAGGACATCGCCTACGTGATGGCGTCACCGGACGTCCGGATCCTGGCCCCCATCCCGGGCCGCTCCGCGATCGGCGTCGAGGTCCCGAACCACGACCGCCGGCTCGTCACGCTCGGGGACGTGCTCTCGTCGCCCGAGGCCCACCGGGCGCTGCATCCGCTCGAGGTCGGTCTCGGCCGCGACATCGCCGGCCGCCCGGTGATGGTGAACCTCGCCGAGATGCCGCACCTCTTGATCGCTGGGGCGACGGGATCCGGCAAGTCCTCCTGCATCAACTCCCTCGTCACGTCGATCCTCATGCGCTCGACGCCCGAACAGGTCCGGCTGATCCTCGTCGACCCGAAGCGGGTCGAGCTCGGCCATTACAACGGCCTTCCGCACCTCCTCACGGAGGTCGTCGTCAACCCGAAGCGGGCTGCCAACGCGCTCGCCTGGACTGTCACCGAGATGGAGCGCCGCTACGACCTCCTCGCCGAGGTCGGGATGCGCGACATCACCGGCTACAACGCGGCGGTCGACCGCGGTGACCTCGCCGAGGGTCCCTTCGACGGACCGGTCGTCCATGCCGTCGCCGATGTCGACCTCGCCGAGAACCCCGACGCGGCAGAGCGCCCGCGCTACCAGCGGCTTCCCTACGTGCTCCTCGTCGTCGACGAGCTGAACGACCTGATGATGGTGGCGGCCCGCGACGTGGAGGAATCGATCTGCCGGATCGCGCAGATGGCGCGGGCGGTCGGCATCCACCTCGTCATCGCGACGCAGCGCCCGTCGGTCGACGTCATCACGGGCGTGATCAAGGCGAACATCCCCTCGCGTCTCGCCTTCTCGGTCTCGTCGCTCGCCGACTCCCGGGTCATCCTCGACCAGTCGGGTGCCGAGCGCCTCATCGGCCGGGGCGACCTTTTGCTGCTCACCGCCTCGTCGAGCATCCCGCGCCGGATCCAGGGACCGTGGGTCTCCGAGGAGGAGGTGCACGCCGTCGTCGCGCACTGGCGGCGCCAGAGCGACCCCCTCTACGTCGACGGCATCGTCGGCGACGAGAACGACCGTGCCGGAGCCGGACTGTTCGGCGACGATGACGACGAGGAGTTGCTCCGCCAGGCGATGGAGCTCGTCGTCCGTTCGCAGCTCGGTTCGACGTCGATGCTGCAGCGCAAGCTGCGTGTCGGCTTCGCGCGGGCCGGCCGACTGATGGACCTGCTCGAGCGGCGTGGCATCGTCGGGCCGTCGGGGGGATCGAAGGCCCGGACGGTCCTCATGACGCTCGATGAGTACGAAGAGATCCCGCGCTGAATCGATCGCGCCGCTGCGGCCCGGGACGTCGTCGTCGTCCCGCGTCCCCGCCCGGCGGGGCCGTCGCCCGGCGTGCCGACTGAGGTGACCGTGCTCGCCAGGGCCCCCGCGTCGTCAGCGAACCTCGGCCCGGGCTTCGACGCCCTCGCTCTCGCGCTCGACCTCTCGGTCGAAGTCGAGATCCGGCCGGCAGCCCGGCTCGCCCTGCGCGCCGAGGGCGAGGGCGCCGACCTCCCCCAGGACGCCTCGCACCTGGCGGCCCGGGTCGCGGCGTCGGTCGCCGGCCATGATCGCCTCGAGATCCGCGTGCGCTCGTCGATCCCCGTCGGCCGGGGTCTCGGGTCCTCGGCGGCGCTCGCCGCCGCGGCCGCGGCCGCCGCCGGTTCCGACGATCCGCTCACCGTCGCGGCGACCTTCGACGGCCACGCCGAGAACGCCGCCGCGTCGGTCCTCGGCGGGCTCGTCGCCGCCACCTTCGTCGAGGGGCGCGTCGTCACGTGCCGGCTGCGGCTCGATTCGAGACTCGGATTCGTCGTCTTGGTCCCCGATCGGGTGCTTGCGACCGAGGAGGCGCGCGCCGTGCTGCCGGACGTGGTCCCGTTCGGTGCCGCCGTGGCGAATCTCGGCCGCCTGGCTTTGCTCGTTGGCGGGCTCGCCGACGCGTCCCAGCTCGTTGCCGCGGCCGGCGAGGACCGTCTCCACCAGTCCGTCCGCGCCGCGCTGTTCCCCGAGGCGCCCGAGCTGCTCGCCCGCCTGGTCGCGTCCGGGGCGACGGTTGCCTGCTGGTCTGGCGCCGGCTCGAGCCTGTTGGGGATCTGTACCTCGCGGGCGGGGGCGGACGGGGCGAGGGACGCCGGAGAGGCGGCACTCGCCGAGCTCGGCGTCGCCGGGTACGCCGTCGTCCTCGAACCGGACCTCGCCGGTCTGCACGTCGTGCGCGACTAGCTCCGTTTCCCCGCAGCACGCCGCCATGGGATCATCGGGCATGGCCAACCGGCACGTCTTGGCGGAGTACTGGCCGCTTTTCGACCTCGTCGTCGCGACCCCGCGTCTCACCCTGCGCTATCCGAGCGACGAGGACCTCGCCGTGCTCGCGGCGATTCCGTCCGAGGGCATCCGCGAGCCGGGTCGCCAGCCGTTCCACGTCGCCTGGACGGAGGTGCCCTCGCCCCGGCGGGAGCAGGAGTCATTGAAGTGGTGGTAGGCGAGCCGCGCGAACTGGTCGGTCGACGACTGGGCGCTCACGCTCGCGGTCGTCGTCGACGGCGAACCGGTCGGGGTCCAGGACCTCATGGCCAAGCACTTCCCGGCCCTCCGTTCGGTCTCGACGGGTTCCTGGCTCGTGGGACGCGCCCAGGGGCGCGGCGTCGGCGCCGAGATGCGGGCCGCCGTCCTCGAGCTGGCGTTCCGCGGCCTCGGTGCACTCGAGGCGCACTCGTCCGCGTACGACTGGAACGAGGCGTCGATCCGGGTTTCGGAGAAGATCGGCTACGCGCCGAACGGCGAGGAGCTCACGATGCGCGGCGCCGAACGTGACCGCACGCTCTGCTTCCGGCTCGGACGAGAGGCCTGGACCGCACGGGCCCGCGAGGACATCGAGATATCCGGGCTCGAGGGCGCGCTCGCGCTCTTCGGCCTCGGACCGGACCGCGAACCGCTCGGCTGACCCTCAGGCGTCGTCGACGCCCTCCTCGATCTCGTCGAGACCCTGGACGAGCGCGTTCCAGGCGAGCGTCGCGCACTTGATGCGGACCGGGAACTTCACGACGCCCTGCAGGGCGCCGAGCTCGCCGAGGGTGCCCGGATCGACCGGGGCCCGATCGGAGCCCTCCGGAGCCTCGCCGTCGTCGCCGGGCAACTCTTCGATCGCCATCATCGACTTGAACGAGCGCACGAGGTCGCGCACCTCGCCGACGGGGCGGCCCTTCACCGCCGCCGACATCATCGAGGCGGACGACTGGCTGATCGAGCAGCCCCGCCCCGTGATCCGCAGATCGTGGACCGCGCCGTCGCGCACGTCGAGGAAGATCACGATCTCGTCGCCGCAGAGCGGGTTGAACCCCTCGACGCGATGCGCCGGGGGGACGGGAAGCTCGCCGCGGTTGCGCGGGGAACGGTAGTGGTCGAGGATGATCTCGCGATAGAGGTCTTCGAGTTCGTTCATCTCCGCCGCCTGCACCTACCTTTCCCGTCCCCGTTCTAGCGCCCCTCCCCGGGATGTCAGGAGAACAGCTTCCGCACCGTTGCGAGCCCGTCGACGAGGGCGTCGATGTCGGTTTCGTCGTTGTAGAGGTAGAGCGACGCCCGCGTCGTCGCCGAGACGCCGAGGACCCGCATGAGGGGCTTCGCGCAGTGGTGGCCGGCGCGCACGCAGATCCCGTACTGGTCGAGCACCTGGGCGACGTCGTGGGGGTGGACATCGCCAAAGGCGAAGGAGATCACGCCCGAGCGGCGGACCGGGTCCGGTGCCGGGCCGAAGATCCGGATCTCGTCGTAGGCGGCGGTGAGTCGCTCGAGCGCGTAGTCGACGAGGGCGGTCTCGTGGGCGGCGACCGCGTCGATCCCGACGGTCTCGAGGTAGTCGACGGCGGCGCCGAGGCCGATCGCCTCGGCGATCGGCGGTGTCCCCGCCTCGAACTTCCAGGGCAGCTCGTTCGGCGTGAAGCCGTCGAGGCGCACGTCGCGGACCATCTCGCCCCCGCCGAGGAACGGCGGCATCGCGTCGAGCAGCTCGGCCCGGCCCCAGAGCGCGCCGATCCCGGTCGGCCCGAGCATCTTGTGGCCCGTCAGGGCGAAAAAGTCGATCCCTGAGCCCCCGACGTCGACGCGGCGGTGCGGGGCGAGCTGCGCCCCGTCGACGAGCACGAGCGCGCCGGCGGCGTGGGCCGCGGTGACGATCGGGTCGAGGTCGACGACCGTGCCGAGCACGTTCGAGACCGCGGTGACGCCGACGAGCTTCGCGCCGTCGACGAGCCGGTCGATCCCCGACAGGTCGAGGTGGAAGTCGCCGCCGAGCGGCAGGTAGCGGATCGCGAACCCGAGCTCGGACTGGAGCATGAGCCAGGGAACGAGGTTGGCGTGGTGCTCGACCTCGCTCAGCACGACGACATCGCCGGCGCCGAGGTTCTGGCGCCCCCAGGCGAAGGCGACGAGGTTGATCGCCTCGGTCGCGTTCTTCGTGAAGACGATCTCGCGTTGTGGGTGCGGCGCGCCGATGAACCGGCCGAGCCGCAGCCGGGCGGCCTCGAGCTGGCGGGTCGCCTCCTCGGCGATGGCGTAGACGCCGCGGTGGACGTTCGCGTGGGTGGTCGCGTAGTAGACGTCCATCGCGTCGAGCACGGCCTGCGGGTGCTGGGCCGAGGCGGCGGAGTCGAGGTAGACGAGCGGGGGGTCGCCGTCCCCGCGGGTGAGCAGCGGGAAGTCCTTCTTTAGCGCCCCGACGTCGAGGACCGAGGTCACCGCCGCCACGATTCGTAGCCCTCGCGGTCGAGTCGTGCCGCGAGCTCCGGTCCGCCCGAGTCGACGATCCGGCCGTCGATGAGGACGTGGATGACGTCCGGTTTGAGTTCGTCGAGGATCCGCCGGTAGTGGGTGACGACGACGACCCCGAGCCCGGGCCGGTGGGCGCGGACCTCGTTCACGCCGCGGGCGACGATGCGCACGCCGTCGATGTCGAGCCCCGAATCGGTCTCGTCGAGGATCGCGAGGTCCGGCTCCAAAAGCGCCATCTGGAGGATCTCGTTGCGCTTCTTCTCGCCCCCGGAGAAGCCGTCGTTCAGGTAGCGCGAGGCGAAGCCGACGTCCATGCCGAGGCGTTGCAGCCACTCGTGGATCTGGACGCGGACCTCGATCACCGAGACCTCGGTCTCCCGGCGTGCCGCGACGGCCTGGCGCAGGAACTGCGCGATAGGTACGCCGGGAATCTCCTCCGGATACTGGAAGGCGAGGAACATCCCCATCTTGGCGCGGGTGTCCGCCGCCAGCCCGGTGATGTCCTCACCTTTGAAAAGGACCTTGCCCTTGGTCACCTTGAAGCCGGGACTGCCGAGCAGCACGTTGGCGAGGGTCGACTTACCGGAGCCGTTCGGGCCCATCACCGCGTGGAGCTCGCCGGGCCGCACGACGAGATCGACACCTCTGAGGATCTCGTTGTCGTCGGCCGAGGCGTGCAGGTCCTCGACGACGAGGAGCGGGTCGGCCAGGGCGACGGCGGGGGAGTCGCCGACCTGGGGCGCGTTCTTCGCCGCGGTCACCGTCGCCATGCCCCCATGTTATTCGGTCGCCGGGATTTGCACTACACGTATAGGGGAAATTCCGCGCTCACCAACCTCGCCGGATCCACGTGTCGAGCTGGGGTCGTTCGTCGCCGATCGTCGTGTCGGCCCCGTGACCCGGCATCACGATCGTCTCGGGGGGCAGGGGGCCGAAGAGCCGCCGGTCGATCGAAGTGATGATCTGCGCGAAATCGCCACCCGGGAAGGTCGTGTTGCCCGGCCCACCGGGGAACAGGGTGTCGCCAGAGAGCAGCACCGGGGAGCCTTCGATGAGAAAACACATCGAACCCGGCGTGTGTCCGGGCGTGTGGATCGTGCGGATGCGCAGCTGTCCCACGCTGATCAGGGCGTCGTCGTCGAGCAGCAGGTCGTAGGAGGGGAGCATTGCGGCATCCTGCGCGGTGACGGCCACCTCGTAGCCTGCCTCGCGCAGCGCCGGGACCGCCTGGATGTGGTCCCAGTGGCCGTGCGTCTCGACGACCTGTCGGACCCCGAGCGCCCGGCACGTCTCCAGCAGCAGATCGTGTTCGTTCGCCGCGTCGACGAGGAGGGCTTCCCCGGTCGCCTTGCAACGGACGACGAAGACGTTGTTGGCGATCGGGCCGACGACGAGGCGATGGATCGCCACCTGGGCGTCCTCGTAGTGGAGTGACACGCATCACGCTACCGCCCGACACGGTCTTCCGGACGAGAGCCGGGGAGGGGGGTCGCGCGGCCTTGATGTGTGCCGTCCGGCGGGACGCGCCCCAGAAGCCTCCCTGTCAGAAGATTGGCGGAATCCATACCGCGGCACCGCCGCCCTTCGATTCGACCGAGACGCGCTTGTCCCAGTATTTTCCGGCTACCCGCGTTCTGACTTGGCAGTCGGTCACCTCGGTGATTCTCAGCAGTTCGTAGTTAGCGGTCCGCGATTTGGCGCGGGCCGACAGGCCAAGGAGGAGGAGCGAGCGGAGATGGGCGGGACTCGGGCGGTCGCAGGAAGAGTTGCGGGCTGTGTGATGGTCACGGCGGCGCTGGCCGTCGCAGGGGTCGGGGCCTGGCCGTCGACTCCTGGTGCGGGGGCGTCGAGCGCGCCGGATTTCTCGGTCGTCGCCGGAGGCACGAGCGCGACGGATACGCCCACTTCAGAGGGTTCCTCGGCGCTTTCAACGAGACTCAAGCAACCCCAAGCCGTCGCGGTGGACGCTCGCGGCAACGTTGTCATCTGCGACACGAATCGAAACGAGATTGAAGTGCTCGCCGAGAGCACATCAAACCCCGGTTACGTGATCGGGTCAGGGGCGGTTTGGGCTCCGGGATCGATGTACGTCATTGTCGGCAACGG
>JBEKCO010000042.1:0-15137 GCA_050014835.1 Acidimicrobiales bacterium | reverse complement strand
ATCTCGGCCAGACCACCGAGGAACGGCACAGATGCCGCCACCGCTCCGGCGTTACGCAGGAACCGGCGGCGTGAAATCTCGTATTGCTTTGGGTCTACCTCGTGGGGTTCAAACTTCGCCATCTTCATATCCCCTTTGGCTTGATGACACCGCATGCTACGACTTCGGAAGCCTCCGTGGCCCTTGACCGTCAGCCGTCGGGAGGCTTAGTCGACACTACGAATCATCCCTTTTTTTGCAGCTTGCCACAGCTTGACGAGAGTGCCCCGGAACTCGCTCCCGAGCACCGGTCTCGCGTGAATCCGACACGCTCACCGGGCGAAGCCGCTTATGCTGACCCCCTTTCTTGTGGCTGCTTACAGCACGCCAGAACGGCGCTCGCGCGCCGGCTGGTCGCGACGGATTGCACCCGGCGAGTCGCAGCGATGGCTCGTCGTCCGTCACGGAACATCGCGGAGCGGTCGGTCCACGTCATAGGGGACGCGGTCCCTCGCCCGCACCGCGGAGAAGAGGAAAGATCAGCTCGTCATGGGCGTCGCCCACCCGGGAGATGTCGGACGCGACGTCCTCCGCAAACCCTCGCGGCCGGGTACGCCAGCCAGGGATCCCCTCGAAGGGAGCTCCAAAGATCATTGACACCTGGTTTCACGGAATCTTCGGGGTGTCACGTTACTGACATGACGGGTGACAAGCAAGGGAGTCATCGCCGTCTCGATCACCCAGTTGAGCTTGATGTTTGTGGGCCGGGGGTGTGCCGGCCGACGCGCACGCTCGCCTTTAGTCACTAAACCGAAAGATTCTCCCGATTTGTCCATCCGGCCCCGTCGCGCGGATGGCGCCCGCGGAGCGTCGACCTTGTCCCACCCTCGTGGCGGGCGCGATGGGTGCGACTGTTGAACCAGCGAGCAGGAGAAGGCGACGGCCGACATCACCCGCGCACGGGTCGGGGCACCGGGCTCGGCGTCGGCCCCGCCGGGAGCCGACGCCGCCGTCGTCAGGATTGGCCGTCGCCGAGAACCCCGACCGGGCAGGAGACGCCGGTGCCGCCCAGGCCGCAGTAACCACCGGGGTTCTTTGCCAGGTACTGCTGGTGGTACTCCTCGGCGTAGTAGAAAAGCCCCGCCGCGGCGATCTCCGTCGCGGGCGGACCGAACCCGGCGGCGGCGAGCACCTCCGCATAGCGGTCCCGTGCCGCGACGGCCTCACCGCGCTGCACTTCCGAGAACGTGTAGATCGCCGACCGGTACTGGGTTCCCACGTCGTTCCCCTGGCGCATGTGCTGGGTTGGGTCGTGGCCCTCGAAGAAGCGTCGCAGGAGCGCGTCGTATCCGGTGCGTTCCGGGTCGAACACGATGAGCACGACTTCGGCGTGGCCCGTCCTGCCCGAGCAAACCTCCTCGTAGGTCGGGTTCGGGGTGAAGCCGCCGGCGTAGCCGACCGCCGTCGTGTAGACGCCCGGTGTCTGCCAGAAGATCCGTTCGGCGCCCCAGAAGCACCCCATCCCGAAAAGGGCGCGCTCCATCCCCGCGGGGAATGATTCACCGATCCTGGTCTTGAGGACCTCGTGAATCCCCGGGGAGAGAATCGGTTGGGCGCGGCCCGAAAGCGCGCGCGCTGGGTCGACCAGCTCTTGTTTGCGGGACTCGAATAACGCCATGTCGCGAGGCTACGACGGTCGGCGCGCCGATCGCGCGGCCGAACGAAGGTTCTGCCGGACGGAAGGCAGTGCCCACCGGCGGTCCCGTCCCGCGGCAGCGGAGGTTCAGGCCACCGGCGGAACGGGACGCCGCAGGATCCGCAAGTAGGCCTCCGGGCCGAGCGGCCGCGGGGCGACGCGCACCCGGCAGTCGACGGCGATCGCCTCGGTCGGAGTGGCGAACACCGGGTTGAGGTCGAGCTCGACCACTTCCGGCATCCCCTCGGCGATGCAGCTCACCCGGATGATGACGTCTTTCAGCCGGTCGATCGCCACCGGCGCCGACCCCCGATAACCGTGGAGAAGCGGCGCTCCGCGGATCGCCTCGACGAACCGCGAGGAGTCGTCCTCGGAAAGCGGCGGCACCGTGAACTCGTGGTCGCCAAGCAGCTCGGTGACGACGCCCCCGAGCCCGAACATCAGCAGCGGGCCGAACGCGGGATCGACCGACAACCCGACGGTCGTCTCGACTCCGGCGGGGATCATCCGCTGAACGGCAACACCCTCGAGCTGGGTGCCGAGGTGATCCGCCATCGTTTTGTAGGCCGCGGCGAGGTCGTCGTCGGAGCCAAGGCCGAGCGCGACCCCGCCGGCCTCGGTCTTGTGGACGATGGTGGCGCCCTCGGCTTTCAGCGCGACGGGATAGCCCATCTCCCGGGCGGCCTCGATGGCTTCCTCGACCGTCCGAGCGGCGACCGTCTCGGCGAACGCGATGCCGAACGACTTGAGGACGCCCACGATGCTGCCGACGTCGAGCCAGCCGCCTTCCGGGTTCCTTGCCAGGAAGTCGGTGACGATCGCGCGCGCCGCGGCGAGATCGACGCCGGGGGCTTCGGCCGGGCTTGACTCAGGTCGTGACCGCCACTCGGCGTACGAGGCGGCGCGTTCCATCGCCGCGGCCGCCCGATCCGGCGACGGCACGACGGTGAAGCGGGCCCCGCCCATCCGGCTGATCTCGGACGGGACCGGCTCGCCGAAAATGCAAGCGATGATCGGCTTCGCGCTGTCACGCGCGACGAGGTCGATCTCGTCGAGCGCCTGCTCGCGCGTCAACGAGATGAGCGGCGTCACGACGGCGATCGCCGCATCGATCTCGTCAGCGGCGAGGGCGACGCGCAATCCCGTCCTGAGATCTGCTCCTCCTCCCACCGCCGTCGTGTCGATGGGGTTGGCGACAGCGCTCGCCGGGCTCAGCGACTCGCGCAGGATCTGCTGTGTCGCCTCGCCCAGCTCGGGCACGACGAGGCCGGTCGTCGTGCAAGCGTCCGCCGCGAGGATGAGCGGCCCACCCGAGTTGCCGACGAGGGCGACCCGCCGTCCCTTCGGCAGCGGGGCCGCGCCGAGCAGCGCGATGACGTCGAGGAGCTCGTCGAGTCCTCCGACGGCGATGACGCCAGCGGCCGAGAGCAGGGCGTCCGACGCCACCGTCGGCGTCGCCGCGGCGGCGGTGTGCGACCGGGCGCCGCGCACGCCGGCGACGGTCCTCCCGGCTTTCAGGGCAACGATCGGCTTCTTGCGGGCGACGCGGCGCGCGATCCGTAAGAACTTCCTCGGATTGCCAAACGACTCGAGATAGAGCGCGATCACCTCGGTCGCGGGATCGTCCTCCCAGAAGCACAGGAGGTCGTTGCCACTGATGTCGATCTTGTTGCCCACCGAGACGAAGTTCGAGACGCCGATCCCGGCTCTCGACGACTCCTCGAGCAGCACGATGCCCACAGCGCCTGATTGGGAGTAGAGCCCGACCCGCCCGCGCACCGGGGCTACGGGCGAGAACGTCGCGTTGCAGCGGATTTCCGGGTCGGTACTGCTCACGCCGAGGCAGTTCGGCCCTACGATCCGCATGCCGGCGTGCCGGGCGACGTCGAGGAGGGCGTTCTCGAGCGAGGCTCCATCGTGGCCCGTCTCGCCGAATCCCGACGTGATGATGACGAGAGCGCGCAGCCCTGCGGCGGCGGACTCCTCGACCACCCTGAGAACTCCGGACGGCGGCACGGCGATAACGCCGAGGTCAACCGGACTCGGAAGTTCGCCGACCGAGGCATAGGCGCGTACACCGCAGACCGAGCGGGCCTGTGGGTTCACCGGATAGACGATCCCGGCGAAGTCGCCGGCGAGGAGCGACCGGACGATCTGGTGGCCGATCCCGCCGGGACGTCGGCCGGCTCCGATCACCGCGATGGAGGCAGGGCACAGGAACGAGGCGACACTTGCCGCCGTCGCGACACGCTCGCGCTCCTCCCGACGCTCGAAGTACGACGCGGTTGGCGTGAGGTCGAGCCGCACCCGGACAACCCCTTGGACGAGCGTGCTCGCCTCGCTCATCCCCGCGTCCTCGAACATGCCGAGCATGACCGAGTTCTCGGGCAGGGTGTCGGCGAGGAACGCGCTGATCCCCTTCTCCCGCGCGTAACAGGCGAGGCTCTCCAGAAGGAGCGTCCCCACGCCCTTGCCTTGGTACTCGTCGGCGACGACGAACGAGACGTCGGCTTCCTCGCTGGTCGCGAGACGGATGTAGCGCGCGACGCCGATGATCTGATCCCCAACCGATGCGACGAGCGCCATCGTGTCGACGTAATCGACGTGGGCGAGCTTCGTGAAATCGGACGCGGCGGGGCGTTCCTTCGCGCCGAAGAGGCGCACGTGGGAGCTCCTAGCCGTCAAGGAACGGTGGAAGCACGCGAGTCGTTCCGCGTCGTCCGGCAGGATCGGACGGAGATGAACCCCCCTGCCGTCGACAAGCAGGGAATCGCCCTCCCAGGAAGCCGGATACCCGCTCGGCGCGCCGTGCGCGGACGCCCCACGGTCAGAAACGCTCACCTTCGGCCTCCTCACGACGCTCCGGCTGGATGCTGACGCGCCGTCGTTCGCGACACAAGTGTCACAAGTCCCCTGTCAGCCGGCCGCGGACCGGTCGGCGTCCCCGGCGCGACCGCCTGGTCGCCGACGGTTGTCCCGGGTCGGCGCGCCACGAGACGGTAGGGTCTTTTCACGGAGAAGCATGCCTTTTTCTCACCGAGACCCGGGGAGGGCGTCCCCGATCAACGAGCGCCGTGACGGATCGATCGGGATCTGGCCGATGAGCTCGATTGGTCGACAGGGGAACTGGCTGATCTCGGCGGTTGGGTCGGCCGGCGATCCCCGGCCGCCGGAGTCGGGACGGTTCATCGGCGCGCTCTACGCCTCGGGGGCGCTCGTGACGCTCGTGCTCGCCCCGCTGCCCGGCCTCGGAAACGACGGCCGTCTCGCGATGCTCATCTCCGGCTTCGTCGCCGCCGGATTCGGCGCGATCCTCATCCGCACGAACCCATCGCTCGGCTCAGGCGCGCTCGTCGGCCTCGCCACCCTGGGGACGTCATGGATCGGCGCCGACGTCTACCTCCTCCCGGCGGGAAGCGCCGTCGCCCTGCTGTGCTTGTTCGGCCCGACCGCCTTCGCCGTGTTGCCCGCCCCCGTCGCTCTCGCCGAGGACTTCTACGCCGCGGCCGTTCCGGGAGCGATCTTCGGGGCAACCGGACGGTTCGCCCATCCCGACGCGTCGCTCCCGGCCCGGGAGTGGATCGTCACCGCGGCGGTGGTCGTCGTCCTCGGCGGGGTCGTCTACGCCCTGCGCGAACGACTCCGCGCTCGCGTCGGCGTACTCGGCGAGGTCTCCAACGAGCTCTCGATCGGTCTCGCGGTCGTCGGGCCCGACGGCACCTACCAGGCGGCGAACACCGCCCTGGCCGGCATGCTCGGCCGGTCCCGGCAGGACCTCGTCGGAAGGCACCTCGACGAACTCGTCTTCCCTGACGACGTCGAGAAGGCGGGCGCCGCATTCGGCGCGCTCCTATCCGGAAACACGACGTCGGCGGTCTTCGAGACCCGGTATCGGCGTCCGGACGGCGAGACCGTGCACGCCATCGTGACGGCGGCGGCCGTCGTGCCCGAGCGCGGCGGTCCCCGCATCGTCCTCGCGCTCGCGCAGGACGTCTCCGAGCAGCGGCGACTCGACGAGCAGCGCGCCGAATTGGCGCAGCTGCTGCTGCGGGCCCAGGAGAACGAGCGCCGGCGCATCGCCGACGAGGTCCACGACGACCCGCTGCAGACCCTCATCGCGCTCTCGATCCAGATGCAGATCCTCGAGGGCCGGTTAACGGACGAAAGCGCCCTCAACGTCGTCGACGATCTGAAAAAGGCCATCGCGCTGTCCATCGAGCAGATGCGCACCCTCCTGTTCGAACTCCACCCGCCCGCCCTCCATCTCGGCGGACTCACCGAATCCCTGACCGAGTTCATCCGCCGCTACGAGGCGGCAGGTGGCCCGCATATTCGCTTCGACAGCTCGCTGGAGAAAGAACCCACTCCAGACGAGGCGATCACCCTTTTCCGCATCACGACTGAGGCACTCACGAACTCGCGCAAGCACGCTGACGCGCGCAACGTCACGGTCAGCGTGCTTGACAGCCAAGGCGGCATCGCGCTCACGGTGGCGGACGACGGTATCGGGATGGACAACGCGGCCCAGATCGTCCCCGGGCACATCGGCGTCGCGTCGATGAGGGAACGGGCGGAACGGGCCGGCGGGAACTTCGAGATCTCGTCGACGCCCGGCGCCGGAACGACGGTCCGGGTTTGGATCCCGCGCGCGACCGACTAACTGGCGACGCCCGCGCCCTGAGACGCGCTCCCCGCGGCGTCGCGGATCGCCTTCAGCAGTTCGGTCACCGGACGGTCCTTCAGGACGTAGGAAACGGCCCCGCACGCCATCATTTGATCGCGTGTCGCGTTGTCTTCGAACGCTGACAGCGCGACAACGCGAGTTTTCAAACCACGGCTCCTGATCTCGATTGCGGCGACGGCGCCACCGCCCTGCGGCATGCGCACGTCGAGCACCGCGACGTCGGGCTCGTGCTCCATGCACAACTTGAGAGCCTCTTCGGCATTGCGCCCCTCGCCAACCAGCTCGATGTCCGGTTGTTCGGCGAAGAGCCGCCGGAGCGCGCCGATGATCGCGTCTTGGTCATCGGCAAGCACGACTGTGATGCGCCGCTCGGAGGAGCGGAACATGTTACTTCCGGTCTTCGAGCGTGATGATGCCGTCCCGCGCCGCCACGGCCACAGCTTCCAGCTTCGAGTGCGCGCCGAGCTTCGCGAGGATGTTGCGCACGTGGTTGCGCACGGTGTGTTCCGAAAGGAACAGCAGCGAGCTGATCCCTTCGGTCGACATTCCCTTGGCGAGCAGGCGCAGCACCTCGAACTCTCGATGCGTGAGGTCTCCGGCCTTGCCCTGCGGTGCCCGACGCAGACGATCGAGCAGCCCGACGAGCACGGTCGTTGGGATCAGCGACTCGCCGCGGTAGGCGGCACGGACGGCACTGACGACCTCCTGACCGCTCCGGTCCTTGGGCAGGAATCCCGAACAGCCCGCCTCGATCGAACGGGCGAGAAGCTCGTCCCCGCCGGCGGCCGACAGCATGACGACCTTCGTCGACGGCCAGCGTCGCAGGATCTCGGTCGCCGCCGTCGCGCCGTCCCCGTCCGGGAGCCGGTAGTCGAGGAGAAGAACGTGGGGGTGTCGCCGATCCACGAGCTCGATCGCCTCGGCGACCGTCGCGGCGATGCCAACAATCTCGAGATCACGCTGCTCGCGGAGGAGAACCCCGAGACCCTCGGCAACCATGGCGTGGTCGTCGACGATGCCAACCCGGATTCGCTCCCCCACGGCCTTCTGGGGATTCGCTTCGCCGGAAGGTTCCACAAATCCGATGATCTCACGCTCGGGCGCCGTGTTCACGTATTCGACATCGTCGAACAGCAAATCCGCCACCGCGTGCCTGCCCTCTTCGGGTGCCTCTACCTCGACAACGTTTTGCATGGTGGATCACTCACCTTGTGGACTGGGGAATCGTCCTCGCGTGAGCTTCCTCTCATATGTGGTGAGGTGCATGACCCAGCCGCGTCATTCGAAATGACACGTATTCCCCCAAGCTGTGACCCGCCGAAAGCCTTACCTGCCGTCGGGTTGTGTGGTGTCAGGAAGCTTGAAGAAGTCATTCCGGTAGTACCTGAGTTCAGCGACGCTCTCCCGGACGTCGTCAAGGGCGCGGTGGGTCCCCGCCTTCTTCGGCGCATGGCCGTAAAGGGACGGATGCCAGCGCTTGCAGAGCTCTTTCACCGTCGAGACGTCGATTGACCGGTAATGGAGGTACTCCTCGATCTCCGGAAGGTGCCGGGCGAGGAAACGGCGGTCGACCCCGATCGAGTTCCCGCACAGCGGCACCCGTCTCGGCTCCGGCGCGTGGCTCTTGATGAAATCGAGCGTCGCGGCGCCGGCGTCGGCCAAGGTCACGGTCGACGATGTGATGGCGGCGAGCAATCCCGATTCGGTGTGCATCGTCCGCACGACGTCGTCCATCTGCGCGAGGTCTTCCGGCGACGCGGCGACAACGAGATCGGGTCCCTCGGCGACGATCCCGAGCTCGTCGTCCGTGACGAGCGTCGCGATCTCGACGATGACGTGCCGCGACGGATCGAGCCCGGTCATCTCGAGATCCATCCAGACCAGCACGGCGTGGATGGTAGTTCGGGTCCGTCTTCTCCGTCGCCCGCGTCGGGCGGGCGCTACCCTGCCGCGATGCTCGACATACCTTTCACGACCCTCGAATCAGGGGCAGTCCCGCCCGCCTACGCGCACCCCGGCGACGCGGGGGCGGATCTCGTCGCCACTCGTGACGTCCTCCTCGAGCCGGCCGGCGGCCGGGCGCTCGTTCCGACCGGCGACGCGATCGCCATCCCCGAGGGGTACGCCGGTTTGGTGCTCGCCCGCAGCGGGCTTGCCATCCGGCACGGCGTCGCGTGCCTCAACGCCCCAGGGCTCATCGACTCCGGTTACCGCGGAGAGGTACGGGTCGTACTCGTCAACACCGATCCGCGCGAGCCCTACACGGTGCACCGCGGAGACCGGATCGCGCAGCTCGTGATCGTCGCCGTGGAGGCCGCCCGCTTCCTCGGCGCCGAGACGCTCCCCGCAAGCGAACGGGGTGAGGGCGGCTTCGGCGACTCGGGTCGCTAGCACGACGACCACGTCGGGCGCTCCGTCCGACCGCGCATCGCAGGCAACCGCTGGGTATTATGACCCTCGCGCGGACGTGGCTCAGTTGGTAGAGCATCACCTTGCCAAGGTGAGGGTCGCGGGTTCGAGTCCCGTCGTCCGCTCCCGAGTTCGTAGCTGGAACGTACCCCCCCCCCCCCGAATCGAAGCCGCGCGAAGTGCGACACACCACTTCTCCTGCGTCCGCCAACGACCAGAACGGCCAATAGCTACGGGTCAACCGAGCCGATCGTTTCGAACTCGCCAAGAAACCCGCGCAGGGCCACAAACACTACGGTGCCGCTCCTGGGCTCGGGTATCGGACGATCGCGACTCCCGCTGGGCCCAGCGTGATCCTCCGCTTCGTAGCCGTACCTGTCAGCAACTCGAACCCACCGTCCGGTACCTCGATCTCTCGTTGCTCGTCGGAGTAGTTGATGAGAAAGTCGTACCGCCGGTCCGTTCCCACCCTCGCGACCCGCTCAACGCCGGTTCCTGAACATTTCATTGCCGCATCCAAGCGGAGAGCGGGCACCAAGCCGTACAGCCGCGTCAAAGCGTCATGGTCAAGCCGGCACCCTACGTAGTACGCACGTCCCCTGCCGTAGCTCGTCTCGAACACGGCCGGCTTCTCGGCAAATGGTCCCTTCGCGTATCGCGCGAGCACGTGCCCATCACGCTCGATCGCGACGTCAGCCCAAAGGGTCCCCTTGCCTTGCGCGCCATCCTCCCATTGCAGCTCCAACGTTTCGCTGGCGGCCAGGGGGGCTACGTCCAAGACGTCGCAGCCAAGGAGCGGCCGCAGCGGCCCACCATACGGACCGAGATAAACCGAATCGCGCTCGTCGACGATCCCCGACCAGAAGGAGACAACAGCGGTGCCGCCCGCCTCGACGTAGGAGAGCAGATTTGCACCCTGCTGCTCGCTCATGAGGTAAAGGCTTGGCACGATGACGGCTGCGTAACCGTCGAGCGGTTCGTCAGGGTGGCAGAAGTCGACGGTCACTCCGCCCTCGTACAACGGACGGTAGAGCCACATCAGCTGGTCGGCGATGGTGAGATCACTGGACGGCTGGGAAGGAGCCTCAAGCGCCCACCAGTTGGGCCAAGAAAACAGGAACGCGACGTTGGAATCTACCGGAGCGTCTTCGAAGTTCTCGAGCGCCGACAGCTCCTTGCCCAAGGCCGCCACGTCGGCCCAAACGGGCGATGCCGTCCCCGAGTGGGGGACCATGGCTGAATGGAACTTCTCGGCCCCGGCTCGCGAAGCCCTCCATTGAAAGAACATCACGCCTCTTGCGCCTCGGGCTATCGCCTGACAATTCATCGCGCGCATAAGGCCAGGACCTTTGGGTACGTTCGGGTAATGCCAGGTGACCCGCGACGGCGTCTGTTCCATGACCATCCATGGGACCTTTTTGTTAAGTCCTCGCACAAGGTCGTAATGCATCGCGCTCTGCAGCGGCCAGTCTGGGTTGGCTGTGTCCGGGTAGTTGTCCGTGGACACGATGTCCACTTGAGGAGCCCACCCGAAGTAGTCAATAGGTTTGAAGAAGCCCATGAAGTTGGTCGTCACAGGCACGTCCGGCCGCGCTTCCTTGAGGATCGCCCGCTCCAGGAGGAACTCCTCGAAAAAGGCCTCATTACTGAACCGCTTGTAATCAAGATCAAGTGAGGGGTTGACGAAGGCTGCCGTCAAGCGTGGCGGTACGACTTGGTCGAAGTCGGTATAAGTTTGACTCCAAAAGGAAGTACCCCACGCTTCATTGAGCGTATCAAGTGACCCGTAACGTTGCTTGAGCCAGTGCCGAAAAGCCTGCGCATGATTGTCGCAGTAGCAGTAGGGCACATGGCACGCATACTCGTTATGGACATGCCACATCTTGACCGCCTCGTGACCGCCGACCTCGCTCACGAGCCTCGTCACTATCGCGCGAGCCTTCTCTCGGTAGATGGGGCTGCAAATACAAATGGTCTGTCGGCTGCCGTGGCTGTAGTGGGTACCTTTCGCATCGACCGGGAGCACGTCAGGGTACCGCACCGATAGCCAGGCGGGAGGAGCGGCCGTAGGGGTAGCAAGATCCACGCCGATACCGGCTGCTGCGAGCTGGTCGAGAAGATCGTGAAGCCAGCCGAAGGAGAACGAACCTTCGTAAGGTTCCAACTGGGCCCAGGAGAAGACGCCGACAGTGACAAGATTGACGTCCGCTTCGCGCATGAGTGCGACGTCCTCTTCCCAGACAGCCCGAGGCCATTGCTCGGCGTTGTAGTCGCCGCCATAGTGCAGGTGCTTACCCATAAATCGGTGCTCCTATATTGAGGCGCTTTGCAGACCAGTGCTACTTAGTACCGTACGCTCACTCACCACTTATAGCCCCAAATGTCAGTCCCCGGGCGACGTACTTCTGCAGGAACGGGAATAGAACAAGCATCGGCAGCACGGAGATGAGCGAGCCGAGGATCAAGTTGGAATAGAGGGGCTCTCCTGCCCCGACCTCGTTGAGTGTGGCCGCCCAAGCCGAGAGCCCCACCGTAAGGGGGAAGCGGGTCTCCGTACCAAGCAGTACAAGGGGAAGGAAGTAGTTGTTCCAAGTCGCGATGAACGACAGTAGGAAGAGAGTCGCCATCCCCGGAGCCAAGATGGGCCGACCGACCTTCCAGAGCGCTCTGAACTCACCAGCGCCGTCAATGCGGGCTGACTCGAGAAGGGCATCGGGGACCGCCTCAGCGGCATAAATCGACATGAAGTAGACGCCGAAGGGGTAGACGATCAGCGGGAGGATCACCCCTTGGTAGGTGTCGGTGAGTCCCATGTAGTGCTCTAGGAGGAACAGCGGGACAACCAGGGCGGTCGCGGGCACCATGAGTGTGCCCATCACCAAGCCGATTGCCGCCCGCCGGCCACCGAACTCGTACTTGGCTAAGCCATAGCCGGCCATCGTTGACACCACCGTCGCCAGCGTGGCCGTCACCGAAGAGTAGATGAACGAGTTCATGAGCCACCACTTGTAATCGCCGCTTTCGTAGCTGAACAGCGAAGAGAAGTTGGCGGCCCAAGACAGGTGCGAAGGCAGGAAAGTATTCGTCGAGAACAATTGGCTGGTGTCCTTGGAGGAAGCGACGACCAGCCAGTAGATCGGAATGAGCACGCACGCGGCAGCGACCAGCAGGACGGCCGTGGTGGCTGTCGTCTTGGCCCGCACGGCCATGCGTGGCCCAAGGGCCTTGCCAAGCAAGGAGCGCGCGGACCAGGCGCCTGCGGTCATTTGGCCGTCCTGGTCCCAGCGAGGGGGTTCATGCGTCTCCTCACGATTCCGTAAAAGACGATCGTGGCGATGATCGTGATGAGGGCAAGCACCAGCGACTGCGCAGCAGCCGTTTGCTCGTTACCAAAGGAGAACGCGGTGTTGTAAATGATCTGGTTCGGTGTCAGGGAGTTGCCGATCGCGGCAACCTCGTTCAGGATCACCGGCTCGTTGAACAGCTGAAGCGTCCCAATAATGGAGAGGATTGCGATGAAAACAAGCGTGCGCCGAATCATTGGGAGCTTGATACGGGCGGCTATGGCGAGTTCTGAGGCCCCGTCCACCTTGGCCGCTTCAATCACTTGGCGGGGCACGCTCGTCAAGCTCGTAAGGAGGATTGTCATGTTATAGCCGGCCCACTCCCAGGTCACGATCAACATGATCGCGTAGAGGGAAAGGCGGTAGTCGAGTGGCTGTATCGAACCGCTGGTGATTCCGAGCATGTGGGGGACCTTGAGTAAGACATCCAGATCTGGCTCCAGAAGGAAGCCCCACATGAGGGCCGCGATGACCCCGGGTATCGCGTACGGCAAGAAATAGACAAGGGAAAAGATTCTCCGGCCCCGGCAATAAGGGCCGTCGAGCAAGAGCGCCAGGCCGATGGCGAGCCCGATCATTACCGTGACTTGGATGACGCCGAAGTAGCCCATACGGACGACAGCGCTCCAGTAATAACCGTTGGAGAATGTCGCCCGGTAGTTGAGAAGGCCAGCGTACCCGCCGGTACGTGGCGAGCGGAGGCTGAGGACAACTGAATAGATGAGCGGTCCGGCAAAGAAAACAGCAAAAAGACCGAAGAAGGGACCTGTCATGGCCAGCCCCGAGCGGCTCTGCCGCCGACGGAAATGCCGAAGCCCCCGGGTCGCGTGACCTGCCGGAGAAATAGGAGCTAGCGGTGCGGCACGTTCCTTAGCGTGCCGCACCGCTAGCTCCTCCCTGTCCCTTCTTGACGCGCTCTGTCGACTTTGTGAGCGCCGTCGAACCCAAGAGCAGCGTCAATCGTTTGGCACCTGCGACGTTAGCTTTCGACCGTGTACCCGATAGACCGAGCGTAGTTAAGGAGATCAGACTCTATGTTATTAAGGGCCTGATTAAAGCTCTCCGTGCGGGCAACCGCCTTGGTCATTTCCGTACCGAAGAAGTTGTACAGCTCAGTGTCCCACGGACCGAACTGGAAGTTCTCCACCACTTGCGACGCGTAAGTGTTGAATTGCGCGTTGACTTGGCCGGTGAAGTACGCGATCGGCGCACTGAACTGCGCAACGCTGGCCCTCGTGAGAGAAGCCGGGAAAAGACCGCGACCACCACTGGTCGTTGGCTTCTCGTCAGTTGTCATGCCGCCCGAGGAGGTGTTGATGTAAGCGGCGAACTCCACGGCCGCCTTGACATCCTGGGCCGGGCAATCTGTCGTCACCGCGTTCGTGGAGCCACCCCAGCTCCCGTTCGCCGCGGCACCCGCCGTCCACTGGGGCATCTCAGTCACAGCCCACTGCTGGGTGGAACCCTTGGTCTGGAAGCCGGCGACGAGGTACGAAGGACCCCACGCCGTGCCAACCATCGAAGCATAGGTGTCGTCGGCGACGTTCTTTGCGTAGGGCGCGGTGAAGTCGGTGTCAACGAGCAGGTCTCCGTTTAGGGCCAAGTCTCCGAAGAAATTCGTGACCTTCTTCTCGATCGGCCCGTTCACGGTGATCTTCCACGTGCCGTTCGGCTCTAGTACAAAGGGCCGGGCACCTGCCTGCCACCACAGTGCCTCCAAGCGGTGTTCGTCAGTGGGAGAGAAGAAGTCGAGGTACATCTTGGGGTTGGCCTTGTGGAGCGCCACAGCGTCCGAGGCGAACTGGGCCCAGGTGGTCGGCACAGGCAGGTTGTACTGCTTGTACACGGCCGGCTGGTACAGGAAACCGGTAGGTCCGATGTCCTCCGGAATCGCGTAAACCCCGTTGCCCTGGGAGACTTGCTTCCATACCCAGGATGGGAAGTCCTTCTTGTACGCGTTGGCGTATTTAGCGATGTTGAGCAGGTCGTGGCCGGCAATGTACTGCGGCAGTTCTGAGTACTCCACCTGAGCCACACACGGGGCGGTGCCACCGGCCAATGCGGTCGTCAACTTCGCATAGAATCCGCTGCCGCTCACACCGAGGTCAGGCGGTGTTGGGACATTGATGTTTGGGTGTGTCTTCTCGAAGTTCGCGATCACGTTCTTCGGGTTGGCAGTCCAAGTCCACCAACTGATCGTGACCTTCTTGGCCTTGGCCGTGGCCGGTGTGCTCGCTGACGCGGCAGTGAGCGAACCGCCCACGGCTAGGACGGCGAGCGCTGCTACAGCAAGAGCGCCCACGCGTCGCGATCTGATTCTCATCCTCCTGGTCCTTTCTGTTTGGTGCCTCTACCCGTCACCTAGCGCGGTTAACCGTTGTCTCGCGTGGCTACGGGGCCGGTTGCGTTGAGCCAAAGCGGGCCTAATGCCCCGCGGATCCTCCTTCAGCCTCGGACCACGAGATCGATCCCGGGGGCACTCTACAACTGCATGAAATCGATCTCAAGTGTCTCCAACCCCAAACTGGCCCGCCGCAACCCCCCGCCGCAGCGACCCGGGCCTCCTCACTCCCACCGGAGCCTCTGCAACCTCCGTCGACACCGGTTCATGATCTTCCGGCAGGTTGACGTATCCGCCCAGCAAGAGCGAGCTCGAACTCGACGGGGGTCAACCTGCCGAGGGCGCTGCCTGCACCGGCGGTCCTAAGTGCGGCCGATCCAGAAGACGATCGCGTCGGTGAGCTCGGAGCGCGTCGTCCCGTTCCTGCGGTCGCGGATGTTCTTCTGCGAGAGGGCGCAAAAGGACCAGATTGCCGTGTTGTCGCTGACCGGGGAGACGCGCCCCATCGAGCCGGTGAGCTCCTTTGCCTTTCACACGGCAAGAAAGGCCCGTGCGCGAAGAAAGAGGTTGTCCCGTTCGTCGTGGAATTTGAGGTGGCGGTCCCCCGCCTGACGCCTGCCTTCTGGTAGGTGTTCGGGCGACCACCAAGTCACTCGGACAGCAAGGGGACCACCACCATGAAGA
>JBEKCO010000041.1:0-15210 GCA_050014835.1 Acidimicrobiales bacterium | reverse complement strand
GGCGACGACTCGGCGACGCGCCGCGCCGCCCGGGGCGAGCGCCGCGGTCCTCCCGTCGTCGGGGCCGCGGGTGGCGCGGTGGCTAGCTTCGGCGCCGCGGCACGCGGGCCTTTGGCGGCGGACGGGCCCCCGGCCGGGGCCGCGCGGGGGCGTCCGGCCCGCGGCGCCGACTGCCGGGGGGCCGCCCGCTTGGCGACCTTGGCGCCGGTCGATCCCGCGGCCCGGGCCGACGCCGCGGGACTGCGCGCGGCGGATTTCGCGGGCCCGTTGCGCGCCATCTTCACGACCGCGGCGACCGTCTCCTCGCTCGGGTGCCCCGAGACGACGCCGACGCCGGGGAGGGCGAGCTCGACGCCCCGCCGGTAGGGGTCGAGGGCGGTGACGACGAACCGCCGCGTCTCGCCCTTGCGCAGCACCCCCCGGGCGCTGCGCGGTGCGGGATCGCCGAGGCCCGAGAGCGGCACGTAGGCGCGCAGCTCGCCCGCCCGCACGACGGCGCCGTGCGAGGAGAACGCCTCGACGAGGGCCTCGATCTCCCCGCCGAGGGGGTGGTCGGCGATGAACGAGATGAACGTCATCGGGTCGTTCGCGGCCTGGGGCGCCGCGGTCGTCTTCGCCGGTGCCGCCTTCGCCCCGGCGCGGGGCGAGCGCGTCGGGGCGACGACCTCCTTCGTCGCCGCGGCGATCGCCTTCTCGACCTGCTTGCGTGCCCGCGCCGCCTCGCGCACGGCGACCTGGCTGCGCGGACCCCGCACCGGGTTGCGGGCGACGAAGATCCAGCCGACGCCCGGCACACGCGTCGCGCCGAGCAACCGGCCGTGCTCGAACAGCCACGGGTGCTCGCCGTGGAACTCCTGGAACGAGTCGTTCGAGAGCACGACCCCGTTCACCTTCTCGGCGATCCGCAGCAGGAAGGCGTCGCCCCGCCCGACGGCGCCCGCCGGGGGCGAGACGAGCGTCCCGGCGGCGGCGAGCTCCTCGAAGTGCGGGCGTTCGGCCTCGTCGATGCGGTGGGCGAACGAGGCGTCGACGACGACGGTGACCTCCGCCTCGCCGAGCTCGCGGCGCATCTCGGCGACCGCCTCCTCGAGCTGGGCGAGGCTCGGCGTCGTCCGCCCCTCGGTCGCGAGATTCGATCCGTCGACGACGATGTACCGGGAACTCACCTCGCCAGTCAACCACGATGCGACAACCCGGCGCGCGACCGCCCGCCGGGGACCCGGGAGCGAGAGCTAGCCCGTGACGGGCAGCGGGCCGACCGCCTCGTCGACGAGCGCGGCGAGCTCGAGTTCGTGGATGGCGTGCGACCCGGTTGCCGGGCTGCCCGACGCCGGCCGGCTGATGTGGCGCAACCGGTAGCGGTCGCGGAACAGCCGGTGGAGCCGCTCGTGGACGAGGCCCCATGCCCCCATGTTCTCCGGCTCGTCCTGCAGCCAGACGAGGCCCGTCGCCGCGGGGTAGCGATCGAGCACGTCGACGAGTTGCGCCTCCGGCCACGGGTAGAGCTGCTCGATGCGGACGACCGCGCTGAGCGGTCCCGGCGACCCGGCGGCGACCAGGGCGTCGCGCCGGGCGAGGGCGTGCTGGGCGATCTCGCCGGAGCAGCACACCACCCGGCCCGCCATGTGTGGCTCGAGCGCGTCCGGGAACGCCGGGTCGTCGAGCACCTCGGCGAATCCTCCCTCCGCGAGGGCCGAGATCGGCGATCGCGAGAAGCGCGCCCGCAGCAACGACTTCGGCGTCGCCACGACGAGCGGGCGGCGAATCGGGCGACGCACCTGGGCGCGCAGGAGGTGGAAGTACTGCGCCGCGCTCGTTGGCTGGGCGACGGTGATGTTCGCGCCGGCGGCGAGGGTGAGGAAGCGCTCGAGCCGGGCCGAGGAGTGCTCCGGGCCCTGGCCCTCGTAGCCGTGGGGCAGTAGCAGCACGAGCCCCGAGACCTGGCCCCATTTCTCCTCGGCCGCGACGATGAAGTTGTCGATGACGACCTGCGCGCCGTTGGCGAAGTCGCCGAACTGCGCCTCCCAGGCGACGAAGGCGTCAGCCGCCTCGACCGAGTAGCCGTACTCGAAACCGAGCACGGCGAACTCCGAGAGCAGCGAGTCACGGATGGAGAAGTTCCCGATCCCGGCCGTCGACCGCAGCGGCGGCTCGCCGTCGACGCTCTCGCCGAGGGACTCGAGCGGCGTGAACTCGGAGCCGGTCGCGTAGTCGACGAGGACGGCGTGGCGCTGGGAAAACGTGCCCCGGCGGGTGTCCTGGCCGGTGATCCGCACGTCGGTCCCCTCGAGCAGCAAGCTGCCGAAGGCGAGCGCCTCGGCGAGCGACCAGTCGACTTCGCCGCCCTCCCAGAGCGCGGTGCGCTGGCCGAGCTGGCGGGCGAGCTTCGGGTGGAGCGTGAAGCCCTCCGGCGTGGTGCCGAGCCGGCGGACGAGGGTGTCGAGCACGGCGGCGTCGACGCCCGTCGGGAGGGCGAGCCGGCCCACCCTCGGGGCGCGCCGACGCGGCAACCGGTCGATCTTCGGCGGCGCCGACGAACGCGTCTCGTCGAGCGCCGACTGGAGGCGAGCGTGGAAGTCGGCGACGACCCGGCCGGCCTCGGCGTCGGTGATGTCGCCGCGGGCGACGAGCGCGTCGGTGTAGAGCCTGCGCACCGAGGGGTGCTCGTCGATCTTTTTGTACATGAGCGGCTGGGTGTAGCTCGGGTCGTCGCCCTCGTTGTGGCCGTGGCGCCGGTAGCAGACGAGGTCGACGACGACGTCCTTGTGGAAGGCCTGGCGGTAGGCGAAGGCGACGCGGGCGACGCGCACGCACGCCTCGGGGTCGTCCCCGTTCACGTGGAAGATCGGTGACTGGACCATCTTCGCGACGTCCGTCGGGTACACGGACGAGCGTGCCTCGGTGGGCGGCGTCGTGAAGCCGAGCTGGTTGTTGATGACGAGGTGGACGGTGCCGCCGGTGCGGTAGCCGGGCAGCTGCGACAGATTGAGCGTCTCGGCGACGACACCCTGCCCGGCGAACGCGGCGTCGCCGTGGATGAGGAGCGGCAGGACGGAGAAGGCCTTCGGGTTCGGCTCCCGGTCCTGCTTGGCACGCACGATCCCTTCGACGACCGGATCGACCGCCTCGAGGTGCGACGGGTTCGAGGCGAGCGAGACGGTGAGCGACGTGCCGTCCGAACCGCGCCACCGGCCCTCGGCGCCCTTGTGGTACTTCACGTCGCCCGATCCCTGGACGGTCTCCGGGTCGAGGTTCCCCTCGAATTCGCCGAAGATCTCGGCGTAGGACTTGCCGACGATGTTGGCGAGCACGTTCAGGTGCCCGCGGTGCGCCATGCCGAGGACGACCTCCGAGACCCCGGCGTGGGCGGCCGCGTCGAGCACGGCGTCGAGGAACGGGATCGTCGACTCGGCGCCTTCGAGGCCGAAGCGCTTCTGACCGACGTAGCGCAGGTGGAGGAACGTCTCGAAGGCCTCCGCGGCATTCAGGCGGCCGAGGATGTGCCGCTTCTCCGCGGGCGTCATCGACTTCGAGGCGCCCTCGACGTGGTGCTGGATCCAGAGCTTCTCCTCGGGGCTCTGGATGTGCATGTACTCCACGCCGACCGATCCGCAGTAGGCGTCGCGCAGGATCTCGAGGATCTCCGACAACGACAGGATCTCGCCCCCCGGGAGCCCGAAGGTGTGAAAACCGCGTTCGAGATCCTCCGGGCCGAGCCCGTATTGACCGGGGTCAAGGTCCGGGCGCAACTGGCGCGGTTCGCTCTCGAGCGGGTCGAGACGCGCGATGAGATGGCCGCGCACCCGGTACATGTTGATGAGCGACCGGACCATCAGCTCCCTCGTCAGCTGGTCGCCGTCGGCGCCTGCGGGCGGCTGGCCGCGGGGCTGCCGCCTCGGCTCGACCGCGACGCCGAGCGAGGAGAAGACCTCGTCGTAAAAGCCGTCGCCACCGACGAGCAGCTCGTGGACGCGGCGCAGGAACAGGCCCGATTCGGCCCCCTGGATGATCCTGTGGTCGTAGGTCGACGTCAGCGTGACGACCTTCTCGATGCCGAGAGCACGCAGGGTCTCCGCCGGGGTCGACTGGAACTCGACGGGGTAGTCGAGCGCGCCGATGCCGACGATCGCGCCCTGACCCCGCATGAGCCGCGGCATCGACTGGGTCGTGCCGAGGGTGCCGGGGTTCGTTATCGTCACCGTCACGCCGGCGAAGTCCTCGACCGCGAGCTGCCCGGCCCGTGACCGGCCGACGAGTTCCTCGTAGGCGGCGCGGAACTTGGCGAAGCCCAACGTGTCGGCGTCCTTCACGACCGGCACGACGAGGGAGTGGGAACCGTCGCCGCGCTCGAGGTCGATGGCGAGCCCGAGACCGACGTGGGCATGGCGGGCGACCCCCGGGGTCCCGGTGCCGTCGGCGTCGTCGACGTAGCTCGCGTTCAGCGCGGGAACGTCGCCGAGGGCCCGAACGACCGCCCAGCCAATGAGGTGGGTGAAGCTCACCTTCGGGCCCGCCGCCTCCCGCAGTTTCCCGTTGAGAAGCGAGCGGTTCGCCGCGAGCACCCCGGCCGGGACCGGGTGCACGCTCGTCGCGGTCGGCACCGCGAGGCTCGCGATCATGTTCTCGGCGATCCGTCCCCTGGCGCCCCGAAGCAGCGTGACGTCCCCGTCGGCCACCGGGACGGCGGCACCGGGGTCCCGAGATGAAGGTCGGTCGCCGTCCGGCACGCGGCCGCCCGGAGCGACCGGGGGGAGCCGCGTCTCGGCGAGCGTCGTCTCGACCGGTTCGCCGCCGGCGCCTGCGGCTCGCGGGCGAGCGACCGTCGGGTCGCCGGGCGGGACGCGGCCCCGGTAGCCAGCGAAGAAGTCACGCCAGTCGTCGCTGACCGAGAGCGGGTTCGACCGGTACACCTGGTACATCTCCTCGACGAGCCAGACGTTGACCCCGAGTGAGTCGGAGTGCGCCGGGTCGGGGGGCACCGCGGCCCGATCTTGGTCGGTGTCTCGGCTCACCCGGATCATGTTAACGGTGAGGGTCTCCTGGCCCGAAGGCGGTCTATCCTCCGGCCTCTCTCGGTTCGCCGGCGCGCAATCGCCCGCACTGCCGCCCCGGGCCTCCCGACCACCTCGCCATGGCGCGAGGTTCGCGGCTTCGTCGCATCGGGCGGACACCGTCGTCAGCACGACCGGCCGGCGGGAACACGAGCACTGGGGAAGCCTGCCGCGTACACTCCCGACAATCGAAGCGCGGAGGCCGATCCTGCCGGCAACTGACCATCCGACGGTCGCGGCGCGGCCGGGCGATCCATCCGAACCTACGTGCCGCATTCCCAGAGTGCCGCGCTTGCGATGCGTTCTCGGAAGGGGCGGCCGGACACGAGTCGACTGCGCAAGCTGTGCCTCGTTGGTGTTGTCCTCGTGCCGGGCTTCTGGTGCGGAATCGGGGCGGCCTCGGCTACCGCCTCGCCCACGCCATCGGGTCCGCCAGCCGCGCGCATCCTGCATCTCGACCGGACAGGCAGGGCGATGCCAACCCGTTGGACGGTGATCACGTCGAAGTCCGGTCCGGAGGTCGACTTCTCGGTCGATCTCGGGAAGACCGGACCCACCCACTACCCGAGCGCGATCCTCGCCCACGGTTACGGCCTCAAGGACCTGCAGCTCGCCTGCCGGCTCGGAGGCAGGACCGACCACAGCGACATCGAGGTCCTGTGCGGCGGGGCGAAGGAGTACAGCCATCCCGCCTACAGCTGCTCCAACGGCCCCGTCCGGGATGGCTTCTACCCGGTTGACCTCCCGTCGGGCTTCCCGAATTCGAGTTGGGGACCGTACGTTCAGTGCGGAGTCGAGATGATCGTCTACGGGGTCTTTTCTTCATCGCCCCTCGGGACCGCCACGACAAGTGTCGTGTCCGCACAGGTGCTGGCCCCTATTGACCCCAGTTTCTCGAGTCGGGTGAGCACCAGATGACAACGACAGCACGGTCAACCTAGGCGCACACGGCGGAGGAGCAACTTCTCATGCGCATGCTCGTCAGCGGATCGAACGGCCTCATCGGACGCGCCCTCGTCGCCCGGCTCGAGGCCGACGGTCACAGCGTGCACCGCCTCGTGCGCGGTGCTCCGGCGCTGGGGGTCGCCGCGGTCGACTTCGCGGCGCGCCGTCTCGATCTCTCGGGGCTGCCCGGCGGGACCCTCGATCGGATCGACGCGGTCTTCAACCTCTCCGGGGAGCACCTCTCCCCGCGGCGCTGGAGCCAGACGAAACGCGAGCGGGTTCGCGCGAGCCGCGTCGTCACGACCGACCTCATCGCCCGGGCGATCGCGGCCGCCGACACGCCGCCCGCGGTCTTCGTCTCCGCCTCCGCCGTCGGCTACTACGGCAGCCGCGGCGACGAGGTGCTCGACGAGGAAAGCCCCCCGGGATCGGGGTTCCTCGCGGAGCTCTGCCGCGCCTGGGAGTCGGCCGCCGTGCCCGCCCGGGACGCGGGTATCCGTGTCGTCGCCGTCCGGAGCGGCATCGTCGTCGCCCGCGCCAATCCGCTCATCGGGTTGCAGCTCCCGCTGTTCCGGGCCGGACTCGGTGCCCACCTCGGGTCGGGCCGCCAGTGGATGAGCTGGATCGCCCTCGACGACGAGGTCGCGGCGATCATCCACGCCGCTCTCACGCCCGCCGTCGACGGTCCGTGCAACCTCACGGCCCCGAACCCGGTGCGCAGCGCCGAATTCGCAGACTCCTTCGCCCGGACGGTCCACCGCCGTTCGCTCTACGGAGTCCCCCGCCTGGCGTTGCTCGTGGCGATGGGACGTGAGGTCGCCGACGACATCACGCTGGCGAGTCAACGCGTGCTGCCGCGCAAGCTCACCGAAACGGGCTTCTCGTTCTCTCACCCGGAGATCGGCGACGCCCTCGCCGCCGCCCTGGCGACCGGCGCCCACCCGGGCCCGGATCCGGGTGGTGGGGCCGCGCGGTGACGAACGACGTCGACGTCGTCGTCGTCGGCGCGGGACCAGCCGGCTGCGCCGCGGCCGCGACGGTGGCGCGCGGCGGCGGTCGCGTGCTGCTCGCCGACCGGGCGCGCTTCCCCCGCGACAAGTGCTGCGGCGACGGGCTGACGACCGCGGCCACGCGCCACCTCGACGCGCTCGGCCTCGACCGCGCGGACGTCGCCTCGTTCCGTCCGGCCGCGGAGTTCGCCGTCCGCTCGCCGTCGGGACGCACCGTCCGATTCCCCCTCGGAGAAGGGCCGGGCGTCTACGCCGCCGTGGCCCGCCGCAACGACCTCGATGCCGCGCTCGTCGCGCTCGCCCGGCGGCGCGGCGTCACCGTCCGCGAGGGCACGCGCTGCACCGGTGTGGCGCGGGGCAACGGCGACGTCCGCGTGCGCTTCGAGGGCGGCGAGGAGATCCGCGCCCGGTATGTCGTCGCCGCCGACGGGGCGTGGTCACCGATCCGGCGGATGCTCGCGCCCCCGGCACCGTCCGCCGGGCCCGGGCGCGCGGCCGACTCGCGATCGGACTGGATCGCCTTCCGGACCTACGCCACCGGCGTGCGTCCGGCGGCCCTCGACCGTCTGTGGGTCTGGTTCGACGCCACGCTCCTGCCCGGATACGCCTGGTCGTTCCCGCTGGCGGACGGCTCGGTGAACCTCGGCATCTACGTCCGGCGCGGCGCCGGCGCGCGAGCCGCCGCTCTGTGGGAGTCGACGATCGCCGGCCCCTTCGCCGCCTCCCTCCTTGGTCCGGACGCGGTCCTCTCCGCCCCGGCGAGGGCGTGGCCGATCCCAACACGAATCGAGCGCGCCGGGCTCGCCGGCTTGGGGGGCCGGGTACTCTTCGTCGGCGACGCGGCCGGCGCGGCAGACCCGCTCACCGGCGAGGGCATCAGCCAGGCCCTGGAGACCGGGATCCTCGCCGCCGCGGCGATTGCCGGCGCGCCGTCCTCGCCCGGTGCCGTCGCCGACCGCTACCGCGCGGCGGTGCGCCGCTCGCTCGGGCGGGACCAGCGCGTCTCGCTCTGGTGTCAGGTCCCGCTCGCGACGCCGCTCGGCGCGCGGGCGGCGCTGCGGGTCGTCGACGCGAGCGGCTTCGTGCGCCGCAACGTCGGCCGCTGGGTCTTCGGGGACTTCCCGAGGGCGGTCGCCGTGATGCCGCGGGCGTGGTCCTCGCTCGTCCGGCGGCAGCCGGGTCCGTTCGCCGGTTCAGGCGACGCGTGAACGGTCAGCCGAGGTTCGCCCCGTTCCGCCGGACCTCGTCGACGACGCCGTAATAGGCGTCGATCGACTCGCCGGCGTCTCCCCAGAAACCCTCGTAGATGTCGTAGGACATCTCGCCGCGCTCGACGTAGTGGTTGTTCACGTCGGTGATCTCGAGCTCGCCCCGCGCCGAGGGCACCAGCGCGGGGATGACCTCGAACACCGACGGCTCGTAGCAGTAGACGCCGGTCACGCAGTAGGCGCTCGGCGGCACCTCCGGCTTCTCGACGATGCGGACGACGCGCCCCTCGTCGTCGAGCTCCGGGACGCCGAGGTGGCGGAGGTGCTCCGGCTCGGCGACGCGGGCGAGCACGATGCGCGCCCCCTGCTCCTGCTCGACGAAGCGTTCGACCGTCGGCCGGATCGTCCGCCCGAAGACGTTGTCGGCGAGCATGACGAGGACGCGCTCGGCTCCGACGAAGCGCTCGGCGAGCCCGAGCGCCTCGGCGATGCCGCCGGGGCGGTCCTGGTAGGCGTAGGTGAGCCGCCCGACGCCGTGCTCCTCTCCGTTGGAGAGCAACCGCAGGAACTCGCCGGCGTGGGTGCCACCGGTGACAACCATGATCTCGTCGATCCCGGCCTTCACGAGCGCCTCGACGGCGTAGGAGATCATCGGCCGGTCGTAGACGGGAAGCAGGTGCTTGTTCGTGATCCGCGTGAGCGGGTCGAGGCGGCTCCCGGTCCCGCCCGCGAGCAGGACGCCCTTCAAGGCCTGCCACCGCCGGGACGCGTCATCGCCGGAAGCGTAGTGGGGCGATGCGGCGGGGGCTCGGCCGCCACCCGCCAGCACGGTGCCGGTGAGCGTCACCGTCGCAATCGACGAGCACGGCGGCGAAGTGTCCGGCGCCCCAGGTCGCGACGGCGTCGATCGCCGGCACGGTCCGCGACGACCGGGGAGAGCGGGGTGACTCAGACGTCGAGGAACCGCCGGATGGCGACGAACGATCCGAAGATGCCGATCACCGCTCCGAGCAACACGACGATGAGATCGGTGAAGACGAGCTCGCGGGCGTTCAGCACCGCCTGCGCGAACAGCTGCACGTTGTAGTGGCTGTGGAGGTAGCTCACCCCGAAGTTGGCGAGCAGCACGACGAGGACCGCGACGACGGCGCCGAGCAGGCCCTGGATAAGCCCCTCGAGCATGAACGGGATCCGGATGAACCAGTTCGTCGCGCCGACGAGCTTCATCACCCCCACCTCTCGTCGTCGCGCGTAGATCGCCATGCGGATCGCGTTGAGGATCAGCACGAGCGACGAGAGCAGGAGCACGAGCGCGATGACGACGAGGATGACCTGGACCGCGCCCTCCAGGTGCTGCATCGTCCGGATGCTCTGCGCCGCGTAGTCCACGGCGTAGACGCCGGGGACGACCTTGAACGTCTTCGACAGCGCCAAGGCGTCACTCGGGTCCTGGAGCTGGAGGCGGAAGACCGTGGGCGTGATCGCGGGCGTGATCGCCGCGATCGCCGTGGGCGCCTTGGCGAGGAGCTTCTTCGCCCAGTTGTAGGACTGCTGGTGGTCGAGGTACGTGAACTTCGTGATCTGGGGGGTGCGCTCGATGAGCGAGCGCACCGACGCCAACTGGGCCGTCGACGCGTTGGCGTCGACGAACACCTCGAGGCTGACGTTGTTCGACCACTGGACGAACTGGCTCTTCACCGCCTGACGGAGCAAGAGCGCCGTCCCGACGAGCGAGAGCGAGACGGCGACCGTGAGGACCGCGGCGACGGCCATGACGCGGTTACGCCACAGGTTGGTCGCCGTCTCCCGGGCGACGTATTCGAGTGAAACGGCCATGCGGCGCCTACCGGTCGCCCCGGCGGGGGCGCTCCGCCGTGAAACGGGAGGCGACCGACTCGACCTCGAAGCTCTCGTCCGATTCGGGCTCGTCGAGGACCGGCACCGCGGGCACGCCGCGCGACATCGTATTCGACAATTCGCTCGCGTAGCCGTAGACGCCCCGGGCCTGGTCGCGGACGATCCTGCCGTGGTCGAGCTCGACGACCCGGCGGCGCATCAGGTTGACCATCGACACGTCGTGCGTCGCCATGACGACCGTCGTCCCGGTCCGGTTGATCCGGTCGAGCAGCTTCATGATCCCCTGGCTCGTCGCCGGGTCGAGATTCCCCGTCGGCTCGTCGGCCATCAAGACGAGCGGCCGGTTGACGAAGGCGCGGCCGATCGCGACCCGCTGCTGCTCGCCGCCCGACAGCTCGTCCGGAAGGCGGTCCGCCTTCTCGCCGAGCCCGACGAGGTCGAGGACGATCCCGACCTGGGTCTTCACGATCGACTTGTTGCGCCCGATCACCTCGAGCGCGAAGGCGACGTTCTCGAAGACGGTCTTGTTCGGCAGCAGGCGGAAGTCCTGGAAGACGCAGCCGAGATTGCGCCGCAGGTACGGGACCTGCCAGGGCGACAGCTCGCCGATCTCCCGCCCGGCGACCCAGATCTTGCCCGTGTCCGGCATCTCCTCGCGGAGCAGCAGCCGGAGGAACGTCGTCTTGCCCGATCCCGAGGACCCGACGAGGAACACGAACTCGCCCTTGTCGATGTCGAGCGAGATGTCCCGGAGTGCGGTGACGTCTCCCTTGTACGTCTTCGTGACGCCTTCGAAACGGATCATCAGCCTCTTCCTCGTGGTTGCTGCCGATGCCGGGCCGTGCGGATCGTCCGTCGACGACCGCACGAAGCCGTCAGTCTCGCCATCTCGCGGATGCTCGTCCTATCCACCCGTCGGGCGCGCCGGGGAGATCTCTCGCACCAGGTAGGGCCGCGCCACAGGCGCGCTTCACCCTACCAGTCGACCCGTGTCGGACCCGTGAAACAACACGTCAGATCCGTTACGCCGTGGTGCCCCGGCGCCACCGCAGGCAGGCGAGCATGAAGGCGTCGAGGTCACCGTCAAGCACGGCCTCGACGTTCCCGGTCTCGTGCTCGGTGCGCAGGTCCTTCACGAGCTGGTAAGGCGCGAGCACGTAGGAGCGGATCTGGTTGCCCCACTCGATCTCGGTCTGCGGCCCGGCGAGCTGGGCGAGCTCCCGGCGGCGCTCCTCGCGCTGGCGCGCGGCGATCTTGGCGGCGAGGATCTGCATCGCCTTCGCCTTGTTCTGGTGCTGGCTCCGCTCGTTCTGCACGGCGACGACGATCCCCGTCGGCAGGTGGGTGAGCCGCACCGCCGAGTCGGTGACGTTGACGTGCTGCCCACCGGCCCCCGACGAGCGGTACGTGTCGACGCGCAGCTCCTTCTCGTCGATCTCGACCTCGCCCGTCAGGTCGTCGAGGAACGGCGTCACCTCGAGCGAGGCGAAGCTCGTGTGGCGCCGGTGCTGGGAGTCGAAAGGCGACATCCGCACGAGGCGGTGCACCCCGCGTTCCCCGTTCAGCATCCCGTAGGCGTGACGCCCGCGGACGAGAAACGTCGCCGACAGGATCCCCGCCTCCTGCCCGGGCGTCACCTCCTCGAGCTCGAACGCGAAGTTCCTCCGCTCCGCCCAGCGCAGATACATCCGGAGCATCATCTCCGCCCAGTCCTGGGCGTCCGTGCCGCCCGCGCCGGCGTGGATCTCGCAGACCGCGTCGCGGTCGTCGTGCTCGCCGGCGAACAGGCTGTGCAGCTCGAGTTCGTCGAGGGCGCGGCCGAGCGCGGCGGTCGACCCGGCGAGGTCGCCCTCGACCGAGACGAGGGCTTCGGGACCCTCGGCCTCGGCGATCTCGTAGAGGGCGGAGGCGTCATCCAGCTGCGCCGTCAGGCCCTGGAGCATCTCGACGTCGGCACGCACCCGCCCGTACGCCGTCGTCACCGCCCGGGCGTGCTCGGGGTCGGCCCAGAGATCGGGGGCCTCGATCTCCGGCTCGAGCCGCGCCACCTCGGCGACGAGCTCATCGAGCCGCAGGTACTTGCGCGCCGCGTCGAGACGGACCCGGAGCGCCGCGAGGTCCTCGGCGATCGTGGCCGGTTCGGTCCCCGTCGGGCGGGGCGCGCCGTCGTCAGCGGGCGCCATCGCGACTAGGACGCGCCGTGGCAGAGCTTGAACTTGCGCCCGCTCCCGCACCAGCACGGCTCGTTGCGGCCGAGCTTCGTCTTCGGCGGCCGCGGCACGCCGGCCAGCGCCACGCCCACGCCCGGCCCCGCCGCCCGGGCCGGAGCCGCGGCGGGTCCGACGGCCTCCGGGTCGGCGCCGCCCGACTCGACCGAGGACGCGAACGGGGTTGCCGGGTCGGCCGCCGCCTCGTACGTCGCCTGGCGGAAGTCCGGCGCCGCCTCCTCGCCGGTGACGACCTCGACGTGCATGACGTAGCGGAGGTAGTCGTCGTCGATCGCCGACATGAGCAGGCCGAACATCTCGAATCCCTCGCGCTGCCAGGCGACGAGCGGGTCGGTCTGGGCGAGGCTGCGAAGGTGGATCCCCTCGCGCAGGAAGTCCATCTCGGCGAGGTGGTAGCGCCAGCGCTGGTCGATGATCTGCAGCATGATCTGACGCTCGAGCTCACGGGCGGCATCCACGCCGCCGGGGATGGCGAGCTCGCGGGCCTCGTAGCACTCGAGCGCCTCGGACCAGATGCTGTCGACGAGCTGCTCGGTGCTCGTCGCCTGGGCGAGGTCGGCGACGCTGAACCGGGTCGGGTAATACTGGGCGCACTCGGCGACGAGGCGCTCGAGGTCCCATTCCTCGGAGAACTCGGACGGGCAGCACGTCGCGACGAGGCTCATGATCTTTTCCTCGAGCAGCTCGAGGGTGCGCTCGCGCAGGTCGTCGCCATCGATCACCTGCATGCGTCGCTCGTAGATCACCTTGCGCTGCTCGTTCATCACCTCGTCGTACTTGAGGACGTCTTTGCGGATCTCGGCGTTGCGCTGTTCGACGGTCGCCTGGGCCTTCTCGATCGCCCGGGTCACCATGCGCGCTTCGATCGGGATGTCCTCCGGCAGCGCCTTGTCCATCACCCAGCTCATCGCCCCGGAGGCGAAGATCCTCATCAGTTCGTCCTCGAGCGAGAGGTAGAACCGGCTCTCCCCGGGGTCGCCCTGCCGGCCGGAGCGGCCACGCAGCTGGTTGTCGATGCGCCGACTCTCGTGGCGCTCGCTGCCGAGCACGTACAGCCCGCCGAGCTCGAGCACCTGCTTCGCCTCCTCGGCGCACGAGGCCGCGAACTTGGAGAGCAGCGCCTGGTACCGGGCGCGGCCCTCCTCGGAGGCCGGGTCGAGGCCCTCGGCGATCGTCGCCTCCCGGGCGAGGCCCTCCGGATTGCCGCCGAGGACGATGTCGACCCCTCGACCGGCCATGTTCGTCGCCACGGTAATGGCGTGGAGCCGGCCGGCCTGGGCGACAATCGCGGCCTCCCGCGTGTGTTGCTTCGCGTTGAGGACGGAGTGCGGGATCCCCTGCTTGTCGAGCAGGCGCGACAGGTGCTCGGAGCGCTCGACCGACGCCGTGCCGACGAGGACCGGCTGGCCGGTGTCGTAGCGCTCGACGAGGTCCTCGACGACGGCCCGGAACTTGGCGTCCTCGGTCTTGAAGATGAGGTCGGGGTGGTCCTCCCGGATCATCGGCTCGTTCGTCGGGATGGGCACCACCTCGAGCACGTAGGTGGAGGCGAACTCCGCCGCCTCGGTCTCGGCGGTCCCGGTCATCCCGGCAAGCTTGTCGTACATGCGGAAGTAGTTCTGCAGCGTGACGGTCGCCCAGGTGTGGTTCTCGTCCTTGATCCGGACGCGTTCCTTCGCCTCCACCGCCTGGTGGAGCCCGTCGGACCAGCGGCGACCCTCGAGGACCCGGCCCGTGAACTCGTCGACGATCTTCACCTCGCCGTCGGCGACGATGTAGTCCTTGTCCCGGTGGTAGAGCTCCTTGGCCTCGAGCGCCTTGCCGAGCTGGTGGACGTAGTTCACGGCGACCGCGTCGTAGAGGTTCTCGACCGCGAGCTGGCGCTCGACCTTGGCGATCCCCTCCTCCGTCGGGACGACGAGGCTCTTCTCCTCGTCGACCTCGTAGTCGGTGTCGCGCACAAGCGTCCGGGCCACGCTCGCGAACTGGTAGTAGAGCTTCGTCGCGTCGTCGGACGGCCCGGAGATGATGAGCGGGGTCCGCGCCTCGTCGATGAGGATCGAGTCGACCTCGTCGACAATCGCGTAGTGATGCCCGCGCTGGACCATCTCGGCCCTGCTCGGCGCCATGTTGTCGCGCAGGTAGTCGAAGCCGAACTCGGTGTTCGTGCCGTAGGTGATGTCGGCCTCGTAGGCGGCGCGCTTGTCCTCGAACGAGTCGATCTCCGGCACGACGAGTCCGACGGTGAGGCCGAGGAAGCGGTAGATCTGGCCCATCCATTCGGCGTCGCGTCGGGCGAGATACTCGTTCACCGTGACGATGTGAACGCCCTTGCGCTCGAGGGCGTTCAGGTAGACCGCCAGCGTCGAGACGAGCGTCTTGCCTTCACCGGTCTTCATCTCGGAGATCCAGCCGAAGTGCAGCGCCATCCCGCCCATCAGCTGGACGTCGAAGTGGCGTTGGCCGATCGTGCGCTTCGCGGCCTCCCGTACCACGGCGAACGCCTCGACGAGCAGGTCGTTGAGCTCCTCGCCGGCGTCAATCCGCTCGCGGAACTCGACGGTCATGTGCGCGAGCTCCTCGTCGCTCATCGCCGCGACCTCGTCCTCGAGCGCGTTGATGAGCGGAACGACGTCGGCGAGGCTGCGGACCTTGCGACCCTCGCCGGCGCGCAGCACGTTCGCGAACACGCTCATGGCAGGGCAGTCTACGTCCGGGTCCGCGCGCCTCCCGACCGTCGGGAACCTGCAAGAACACGGTTGCGGGGGCGCAACGGCCCCGATTCGCGCTTAAAGATCTTTCGGTAATACCATGACAGATCGGTCATAAAGAAAGACCGGTGTGCCGGAGGAAGGCGAAGCAGAGCTGACCATCGCCACCGATGCGCGCGAGACCTGCGTTGGCATGTTCC
>JBEKCO010000040.1:0-15241 GCA_050014835.1 Acidimicrobiales bacterium | reverse complement strand
AGAGCTTTGGCTCTCAGCGGTTCCTCTCATGAACAGATTGAAGCTCACGCCGCGACGAATCGCGAGCACCGTTCACAGCTTCTACCTGCTCAAACAGAGGAATTTCCGACCAGCCAACTAGTGCACGACTTGGCGATCCGGGGAGATCTTCAAGATCACCCGCTCGCTTTCGATCTCGTTCGCGTAGGGCTTCCCCGTGTACTTCTCGGCGAGGAAGTCGATGTGGGCCCGGGCCTCGGGACCCCGCACCCGCTCCACGACCCGGCCGCGGATCTCCGCGTAGTGGTACGGATTCGTCGCGTCCATGACCGTCACCGTCGCCACCGGGTTCATCTCCACATTCTTGAACTTGGTCCGGTGGATCTCGGTGTTGACGAGGATGTGGTCGTCGTCAGCGTCGACCCACATGAGGTGCGTCATCGGGCGGCCGCTCGGAAGCATCGTCGTCAACGCGGCGAAGTTCTTCCCTCTGGCCAGTTCCTTCACGGTGGCATCGAGCATCGTCGCCTCCTTGCAACGGGCGGTCTGGAGAGATGGTGGCACGGAACGCGACCCCCCTGCCCGTCCCATGTTGGACGACCTTGCCGTGACCTTCCAGTAGGGATCGCCGGTCCAGAAGTCGCTTTGCGGAGCCTCCGTCCGAACTTCCCTGAGGTCACGGCCGACCCGTAGGATCAGGGCCGGCCTGTCTGGCACGGTCGCTCGGACGTCTTCGGGACACCTCCACGCGTCGTGGCCCGGGTCGGCTGGGCCCCAGCAGCGGTGCCTGAACGGTGTTCCGATAGCAGTGAGCGCTCCAGCAACTGAGGATCCACGGGATCGCCGGACCGTCGGTGCCCGCTCCCGGGAGGCGTGAAGTGCGGCATCTCGAGTCATTCCGGGGAACGTGGCAGGTGCGCGCCGTCGCCCTCAGCGCGATCTGGGGCACGAGCTTTCTTTTCATGAAGGTGGGCGTCCGCTCGTTCGAGCCGTTCGAGGTCACGTCGGGCCGGATCGCGATCGGCGCGGTGACCCTCGTCGTCGTCCTCGTGGCATCGCACCAGGCCCTGCCGCGCAGCCTCCGCCTCTGGTGGCATCTCGCCGTCGCGGGGCTGCTGCTGAACGCCGTGCCGTTCACCCTCATCGCCTGGGGTGAGCAACGGATCTCCTCGGTCGCCGCGGGGATCTGGAACGCGACGACGCCACTTTTCGTCGTGCCGGTGGCGTTCTTGATGGTTCCCTCCGAACGCCCGACTCGTGCCAAGGTGACCGGCCTCGCCGTCGGCTTCCTCGGCGTGGCCGTCGTATTCGGCGTCTGGGGCGGGCTGTCCGGGAGCCACCTCTCCGGCGACTTCGCCTGCCTCGGCGCCTCCGCCTGCTACGGGCTCGGCACCCCGTACGCGAAGCGCTTCGTCACGAGATCATCGGAACCGCCGATCGGCCTCGCCGCCGGCCAGCTCATCGCGGCGACCGTCGAGCTCGCGATCGCGTCGCCATTCTTCGCCAGGGTTCCGGCTCATGTCAGCGCGGCGAGCGTCCTGTGCGTCGTGGCCCTCGGCGCCTTCGGGACCGGCGTCGCCTACGTCCTCAACTACTCGATCATCCGCGAAGCGGGCGCGTCGAACGCCTCGCTCGTCACGTACATCATCCCCATCTTCTCGACCCTTCTCGGGATCATCGTTCTCGGAGAGGCCCTCCTCTGGAACGAGCCCGTCGGGGCGGTCGTCATCCTTGTCGGCGTCGCGATTTCCCAGGGCGTGTTCACCCGCCGACGTTGGGCCGCGGGGAGCCGCGCTCGTCCGGCTCTCGCGACGTCGGGTGACGCCGCGTTGGAAGCGCAGGAGTTCTCCCTACCCCTGACGGTGATCACGACCGGTGAGCTGGCGGCCACCGAGGAGGTGGAGGGCGATGAGTGACTTCGACGTGGCCGCGATGCTCGCATCGCGCGACGCCCTGCTCGCCGCCGCGGCAGAACGCGCCCGCGCCTACCTCGCGGCCGTCGACGAGCGGCGTGTCCCGCCAACGCACGAGGCGATCGCCGATCTCGAGGCGTTCGACATGCCCCTGCCGGACCGTGGCCTCGACGGGCTCCGCGCCCTCGCGCTCCTCGACGATGTCGGATCCCCCGCGACGATGGCGACGACGGGTCCCCGCTTCTTCGGGTTCGTGAACGGAGGGGCTCTGCCGATCGCTGTCGCGACCTCGTGGTTGCTCGCCGCCTGGGACCAGAATGCCGCGCTGCGGGTCATGTCGCCGGTTGCGGCGCGTCTCGACGCTACAGCGCTTCGATGGTTGACCGAGCTCTTCGGGCTCCCCGAGGGTTCGACCGGCGGTTTCGTGACCGGCGCGACGATGGCGAACGCGACCTGCCTCGCCGCGGCACGCGACGCGGTTCTCGCGGCAACGGGTTGGGACGCGTCGGCGCGCGGACTCGTCGGTGCGCCGGAGATCGAGGTCGTCGTGAGCTCCGAGGCCCACACGACGGTCCACAAGGCGCTCGGGATCGTCGGACTCGGCCGGGATCGCGTGACGAGGCTTGCCGTCGACGCGCAAGGGCGCGTCCGGGCGGATTCGCTCCCGACACTTCGCCAACCGGCGATCGTCTGTCTGCAGGCCGGAAACGTGAACTCAGGAGCGAGCGACCCGTTCGACCCGCTCGTCCGGTGGGCACGCCAGCAAGGCGCGTGGGTCCACGTCGACGGCGCGTTCGGGATGTGGGCCGCCGCGTCGCCGAAGATCGCCCCGGCGGTCGCCGGGGTCGACCGGGCCGACTCCTGGGCGACGGACGCGCACAAGTGGCTGAATACCACCTACGACTGCGGCATCGCCTTCGTGCGCGACCCCGACGCCCTGCGCCGGTCGATGCAGGCGCGGGCCGCCTACCTCGTCGCCGAGGCTGAGCACGAGCCGATGGAATACACGCCGCAGTCGTCGCAGCGGGCACGGGGAGCCGAAGTGTGGGCCGTCCTCGCCACGCTCGGACGCGGCGGCGTCGCCGCGCTCGTGGAGCGCTCCTGCGCGCTGGCAAGGCGCTTCGCCGAGGGGCTCGCCGCGACGGGGTTCCAGGTGCTCAACGAGGTCGTCTTGAACCAGGTCGTCGTGGAATTCGGGGACGCGGAACGTACCGCCGCCGTGATTGCCGCCGTGCAGGAGGACGGAACGTGCTGGTGCGGCCCGACGACGTGGCAGGGACGCCGGGCGATGCGCATCAGCGTCTCTTGCTGGGCGACGACGGACGGCGACATCGACCGCAGCATCGACTCCGTCGTCCGCTGCGCTTCGGAGCCGCACCCGTAGAGACGCTCACGGCTCCTCGAGGCTCGAGCACCGCCTGCCTTCCGCCGCCATCCGGCCCTGACAAAGGCAAACGGTGAACGGGCGAGGAAGCCTCCTTAGAGCACTTTGGCGAGGAACGACCGGGTCCGCTCGTTCTTCGGGTTGGCGAGCATCTCCCGGGGCTGACCGGACTCGACGACGACTCCTTCGTCCATGAAGATGAGCGAATCGGCGACCTCGCGCGCGAAGCCCATCTCGTGCGTGACGACGATCATCGTCATCCCGTCCTCGGCGAGGCTCCGCATGACGTCGAGGACGTCGCCGACGAGCTCGGGATCGAGCGCCGAGGTCGGCTCGTCGAAGAGCATGAGACTCGGCTCCATTGCGAGCGCCCTTGCGATCGCGATTCGCTGCTGTTGACCGCCTGAGAGCTGACTCGGGTAGCCGGCGAGCTTGTCGGCGAGCCCGACCCGGTCGAGGAGCTTGCGGGCCCGCTCCTCGGCGGCCGACTTCGACTCGTGTTTGACGCGGATCGGACCGAGCGCGACGTTCTCGAGCGCCGTCATGTGCGGGAAGAGATTGAACCGCTGGAAGACCATACCGATCTTCGCCCGCTTGGCGCAGACCTCCTTGTCCCTCAGCTCGTACAGCTTGCCTCCGTGCTGGCGGTAGCCGACGAGCTCACCTTCGACCGACAGCCGGCCGGCGGTGACCTTCTCGAGGTGGTTGATACACCGAAGGAACGTGCTCTTGCCCGAGCCCGACGGTCCGATGAGACAGGTCACCTGCCCCCTGGCGACCTCGAGGTCGATCCCGCGCAGGGCCTCGAACCGCCCGTACGACTTGCGCACGCCCTCCGCCTGGACGGCGAGCGTGTCCGACGCCGTCACGGCAGGCCCGGCCCGGGTCGACCCAGGGAATCGATCTGCAGGATCGTGTTCTCCTGGCGCAGGTTGAACACGGCGACGCGCTTGCGGAGCCGCTGATAGGGCGTGGGCGGGAGCTCTCGCAGCACGCCCTTCGCGAAGTGACGCTCCAGGTAGTACTGACCGATCGAGAGGATCGTCGTCACGATGAGGTACCAGATGCAGGCGACCATCAGCATCGGCACGATCTGGTAGGTCCGCGCGTAGATCAACTCGACGGAGAACAGCAGTTCGGCGACGCTGATAACGCTCACCAATGACGACGTCTTCAGCATCGAGATCGTCTCATTGCCCGTTGGCGGGATGATGACACGCATCGCCTGCGGCAACACGATGCGCCGCAACGTCTGGCCATGCGTCATACCGAGTGCGTGTGCCGCCTCGGTCTGGCCCTCGTCGACCGACAGGATTCCTGCCCGGACGATCTCGGCCATGTAGGCGCCCTCGTTCAGCCCGAGGGCGATCACTCCCGCGACGAACGGCGTTACCAAGGTGTTGGCGCTGAAGTGGAGAAAGGCCGGACCAAACGGGATGCCGAGCGTCAACTTCGGATACAGGTAGGCGATGAAATTCCAGAAGATCACCTGGACGAGCACGGGGGTCCCGCGAAAGAACCAGATGTACAGCCAGCTGGCGCTGGAGACGAGCGGGTTCGTCGAGAGGCGCATGACCGCAAAGGCAATCCCCAAAAAGACACCGATCGCCATCGCGAGCACGGTCAGCTCGATCGTTATCTCAAGACCCAAGAGCACCGGTCTTGCCGTGAAGTACTGACCGATCACGTTCCACTGATAACGGGGCGTGTGCACCCCGTAGCGGTACGTCGAGGAGTAGGCGAGCGTGTGGACGAGCATCGCCGCGAGCAGGACGACGATCGCCCCGGCCACCCAGCGTCCCGTGTGGCGAACGGGGACCGCGGTGATCCCGCCGCCGGTCGGGCGCGCCCCTTGCGCGCCCGCCGGCTCAGATGTCGTCACGACCAGCGCCTTGCCATGGACCCGCGGGTCACGATGGACTGACGACGACTAGCTAGCTGGTCGCGCCGTTGATGACGGGCTTCGAGATCGCGCCCGGTTCGACGCCCCACTTGTCCATGATCTTCGTGTAGATCCCGTCGGAGATGAGCTCCTTGACCGCGCCGAGCACCGGCTTCGCCAGGCCGTTCTTCGGCAGCGCGATCCCGTACGGCGCAGTTTCGAACGCCTTGCCCGACAGTTTGAACTGTCCCTTGGACTGGACGACGATGTACGCCGCGACCTGCGAGTCCGCGAAGCCGATCTGGGAACGGCCCGAGGAGACAGCGAGGTTCGCTTCGCTCTGGGTCTGGTACGGGCTGACGCCGACATGGCACTTCTTCGCCTGGGACTGCGCGTCGGACGCTTCGGTTGTCCCAAGCTCGACGGAGACCGAGTGACCGCAGAGCGACTTGAGGCCGTTCAACTTCAGCTTGCTGTTCGCCGCGACGTAGAACGCCTCGCCGGCGCTGAAGTAGTCGACGAAGTCGACGACCTTCTCGCGAGCCTTGGTATCGGTGAACGACGACATGCCGATCTCGTACTTCCCGGCACCCATGCCGGTAAGGATGGTCGCGAATGCCACGTTCTCGAGCTTGAGCTTCAACCCGAGCACCTGACCGATCGCGTTGATCAAGTCGACGTCCATGCCGACGATCTGGCCGTTGGCGGCCACGAACTCGTCGGGGGGATAGGTCGCGTCCATCGCGACGACGACCGGGGACATGGCGCGTACCGAGGCCGGGACCTCGGCGGCGAGCGTCGAGGACTTCGGCGCCGTCGGAATCGTCGACCCCCCGCCGCTCGCCGCAGCGGTGGTCGCGGTCGCAACAAGGGAAACCGCAGATAGGAGCGCCGCGCCGAGGGCAAGCGCACGACGGGAAGAGAGGAGCCGCACCGTTCACCTCCATGAGGTCGAAATCGGACGTTCATACCTTGGCAACATTCGGAACTTGGTGCAAAAGACAATGGCGTTGAACTCCCCCCTCGCCCGATTGGGACCGAGACGGACTCCTTCGACGCGCCGACGGGCGACGTGGGGGTGCGACCGCGCCTGACGCGACCAATCCGGGAGTGGCCGACGATCTCCGATCCGTCAGTCGAGCGACGCGACATCGCCACCCGCTGTGCGCGGGTGGCGATGAAGAACCGACGACGCTGCCCGACGGCCGACGCGGGGCCCTGCGCGGGCACGCGCCCCCGGGGACTGCTCGTTTGGTGCCATTCGACGAACCGGCGACGCGCGAGGCGTCGGCCGTGATCTATGAGGTCTTCGCGCCCTGCATCTTCTTGACGAACGGCATGACGTACGGAGCGACCGCGACGATCGCCGCGATCAGGCCGATGAACGCCCCGTAGCGCCAACCGACGGCCGAGCCACCCGGCTTGAGCAAGAAACCGATCAGCACGAGGAGGAAGTTGATCCCAGTCGCACCGAAAAAGAGCATGTCTTCGGCGACCGGCAACTTGAACGGCATCTCGTCGAAGCTCGCCTTAATCACCAGGTAGATGAGGATTAGGAGGCACAGAATCAAGTCGATGTAGAGGTACCCGTGCGCCGAGAGTCCGGATTCTGCGGCGCTGTAGATGCCGAAGCTCACTCCGAACCAGTCCAGGAACAGCGAAATAAACAACACAAAGGTTGCGATCCCGACGATGCGGTCGACCTTTGTCCATCGAGCGACATCAAATTTCACTTCGGCCATCAGGCCCCCTTGTTAATCAGACGACCCTCCCCCGCGCGTTCGTTGCACAGGGTGCGACCGAACCGTACACGCGATCGAACCCGACGCGCCGGGATCCTCCGGCACTCCTGAACCGGCGCTCGCTTCGTCGTCGCGGTTACGGGAGCGTGACCGCGACCGGGCGGACCGACCTTCCTGGAGTCCGGCCCTCTGAAGACGGTCGTCCGAGGTCAGGGGCCTTTTCTCGCTGGCGGCAGCAACTGCACACAATCTCCTCTTGCGCGCGCTATCGAACAGGTGTTCGATAGCGCGCGACTGACTGAAAGGAGTTGGCAATGGGAGTGATGCGAATACTGGACAGCAGCGGCGACGCCAAGGTCGTCTGGGACGTGCGCGACGACGAGGCCCTCACTCGGGCGGCGAAGATCTTCGACGGGCTCGTCGCCGAGGGTGAGATCGCTTACGAGCGGAATGGCCCGCAGACCGTGGCTTCACGAGTCAACGCGTTCAACCCGGACGCGGACGAGATCATCTGGGTGCGCCCCCTCCAAGGCGGATGACTTGCCTTCGTTGCTCCCGCTCGAGGAGCTCCCCGGCCGTGGTCTCCTCGTCGAGGTCGTCGGCGGCGGCCACGACGGGGAGCTCCTCGTCGTCGTCTCAGGACGCCGGGGCGCGAGGTGCCGCCGGGCATCGGAGGTCATCGGAGAGTGTGAGATAAGCGATGAGATCCGCGAGACGCTCGCCCTTGTCGAGCGCCAGGCTGCTGGGCCGTTGCCGACGGTCCCGGCACGCCCCAGGACAACGAGAGCTCGGCGGCGGGACAGTCCGACGCAGGCCCAGTCCACTCCGAGTCGGATCGCGGCACGATCGCTCCTCGAGTCGCTCCTCGACGAGGGCCAACTCGCCTCCTGGCACGACCACGGGCGATTCGAGGTTCCGGTGGCTGACGGGACGGTCGAGCTCGGCGCGCTCTACGACCTGCGATATCGCCGGTCCGACGGAGCCGAGTTCTCGCTTTGCGTGGTGCCGCGGTCGCACACGACCCTTCCGCTCGACGATATCTGGACCAACCTGCTGCTCGTTCTGCGTTCCGACCCCCACGAGTTCTTCCGGGTTGCCAACTACCGCCGCTTTGGTTCGGCCGACGCGCTCCGGCGCGGGCCCTTACCGAGACGCTGCGCCGACGTTCCAGCAGGGGCCGGGGCGTGAAATCCGACCGGGCTCCGAACCGTTCGCCCGCTTCGTCCCCGGCAGATTCCGCGAGCGGTCAGCGTCCCCGCACGCGGTCCAGCCGACGGCGGTCCCGCTTCGTCGGACGCCCCGCCGCCGGGTCCCGGACGAATGCCACCGGCCCGGCGTCCTCCGGGGGCGCAGCCGGGGTGTGGTCCACATAGCAGGACGCGGCGATCGGCGCCCCGACCCGCTTGTCGATCACGGTCGCGACTTCGAGGATCCGCTCCCTCCCCCGGGTCCGGGTCGTCACACGGTCACCGACCCGCACGCTGGCGGCCGGTTTCACCCTGGCGCCGTTGAGACGCACGTGTCCTCCGCGGCACGCCCCCGACGCCTCGGTACGAGTCTTGAAAGCCCGCACCGCCCAGAGCCAGCGGTCGATCCTCGTCGACTCCATGCGCGCATCGTTGCACGGCCCGAAGGAGTGAGCGCGGGAGTCGAGCGGCGACGCGCGGCGATCGGCCCGGCCTGTGCTCCATGATGGGGGATCGAACCGGGGAGGCGCGGATGAGGGTTGCGGCTGTCCAGTGCGACGTTGCATGGGAGGACGTGCCCCTCAACCACGCGCGTCTGGCCGATCGAATCGCGGCCGCCGCCGACGCGGGGGCCCGGCTCGTGCTGCTGCCCGAGATGTTCGCCAGCGGGTTCTCGATGGCGACGTCTCGGATCGCCGAGCCCGTCGACGGCCCGACGGCGACATTCCTCGGCGAACAGGCGACCACGCTCGGCGTATGGGTCGGAGGATCGTTCGCGTGCCGAACCGAGGGATCCCTCAAGCCGAGGAACCGCCTCCTCCTCGCCGCCCCGGACGGTTCGACCGAGTACTACGACAAGGTGCATCCGTTCGCACCTGGTGGCGAGAAGGAACGCTACGCGGCGGGCGACAGGCTCGTCACCGTCGCGATCGAAGGAGTCCGCTTCACTCCGTTTATCTGCTACGACCTCCGTTTCGCCGACTGGTTCTGGCAAGCAGCGCCCGGGACCGACTGCTACGTGGTCGTCGCGAACTGGCCGGCGGAGCGACAGTCCCACTGGACCGATTTGCTCCGGGCGCGGGCGATCGAGAACCAGGCCTTCGTCGTCGGCGTCAACCGGGTGGGAGAGGGCGGCGGCGGCGCCTACCTCGGCCAGAGCGTCGTCTTCGAGCCGTTCGGCGGCGTAGTGGCCGCAGCGGGATCGGCTGAGGAGACCCTGGTCGCCGAGATCGATCCGGATCGTGTCGTCGAGATCCGGTCCCGCTATCCGTTTCTCGCGGACAGGTAGTTGGACGTGCACGTCCGCGACGAATTCGCCATCAAGTACGGCGCGTTCCGGCTGCTGCTTTCCGTGCTGGGCCTCGGTCCCCGCTTCTCCCGCGTCGTCGTCGACGCCGACCGCCTCACCGTGAAGATGGGCTGGGGGTTCTCGGCCGACGTCCCCCGGTCCGTGATCGCGTCGGCACAGCGAAGCCGGGGACCGGTCGGCGGGATCGGCGTGCACGGATGGCGCGGTCGCTGGCTCGTCAACGGGGCCGCCTCCGGACTGGTGATTATTCGGTTTGATCCTCGCCAACGGGCCCGGGTCATGGGCCTACCTGTCGCGCTCGTCGACCTGTGCATGTCGCTCGAGGAACCGGACCGGTTCGTCGCAAAGACCGCACCGGGCACCTAGCGAAGCTCGGCCTACGTCAGCTCCTGGATTTCCAGCCGGACGCGCCGATCCCTGCGTCCCGACAAGGTCGGCGCGCTGCCGGCGTGGAGGAGGACGCCCGACCCTCGCGCGGCCGTCGACCCACTCGACGGCACGACAAGCGGCCGGACAGAATCTGACATGGCCTGGCACGTCACCGAGTCAATCGACCTCTACACCGAGCACGTCTGGGATCTCCTGACGAGTCGAGCCGACCTCAACACGGTCGCGCTCACCCAGATCACCAGCGCCCGAACCGAGACGTTCTGGTCGAGCGACGAGCCGACATTCGCCTGGTGGAGTCACGGTGGCCGGACACTCGGGGCCGTCTCGCTCACGCCCCCCTACGAGATGCTGTTGAACGTCGTGCCGGACGGGACGCTCGAGGAGCTCGTCGCCGTCTTGCGTCGCGATGGGACGTCGGTGCCCGGCGTGAACGGCGTTCCCGACACGGCGAGCCGATTCGCCGAGCTGTGGACCGCCGGCACCTCCCTGCCGACCGTGCTCACGCGGCGGATGCGCCTCTACGGCGCGACACGCATCGTCGGTCCGGAACCGGCCCCGGCGGGTCGCGCCCGGCTGGCCCGCGAGGACGAGATTGACCTCATCGTCAACTGGTACGGGGCGTTCGGCCGGGAGTTGCACGACCGGCCGATCGACGCGCGCCCGTTCGTGCGGGAACGGGTCGCGGCCGGACTCGCCTGGCTCTGGGAGGACGCGGACGGCGCGCCCGCCTCGCTCGCCGCGCGCCATCAGCCCGCCGCGGGCGTCTCACGGATCGGACCCGTCTACACGCCACTGGAGCATCGCCGGTTCGGGTACGGCGCGGCGGCCACCGCGTCGTGCTCCCAGCATGCGCTTGACACGGACTCGGCGTCGACGGTCCTCTTCACCGACCTCGACAACCCGACGTCGAACGACATCTACCAGAAGATCGGCTACACACCGCTCGAGGACCGGCTCGTCCTGAGCTTCGAGGAATAAGTCTTCCTCGCCGCTGGCGAACCGCGACGCGGCGCCAGAACCGGACGCGACACGGGCGGAACTAAAGTCTGTCACGTCGCGCGTGGGCGACAGGTGTGCCGGGAAGCCTGGTCGGCGAGGAAAGGACCGCTCCAGTGACCGTCGCCAGTCGTCAGGTGCACCGCCGCCGTGCCGTCGAGCAGGTCTCGTCCACCGCTTCTTCGCGCGCCACATCCGATGTCCGGAACTGAACTACCGGTCGCCTCGCCTCCCGAGGTGCGCGGGCGGAGCGGGCGGGGCAGGCTGCCGAGCTGGCGGTGGGAGGCGCTCCGGACGACCTTCTGGTTCGTGCCGACCGTCCTCGTGCTCGTCGCGGGCCTGTTGTTCGTGGCCACGCTCGAGATCGACTTGGCCGTCTACCACAAGCACCTGGCGTTGCCGTTCTGGATCGCGACGGTCGGCGCCGGCACGGGTCGCGAGGTGCTCATCGGGATCGCCGCGGCGATCATCACCGTCGTCGGCGTCGTGTTCTCGGTCACCATCGTGGCCCTCACCCTCGCCTCTCAGCAGTTCGGGCCCCGCATGATGCGGAACTTCGTCCGGGACGTCGGCAACCAGATGACACTCGGCGTCTTCGTCGCGACGTTCGTCTACTCGATCCTCACGCTGGTGGCGATCACGCGGGTCACCCACGGCACATTCGTCCCCCACCTCTCGATCACCGTCTCCGAAGCACTCGTGCTCGTCGACCTGGCGGTGCTGATCTACTTCATCCACCACATCTCCAAGTCGATCCAGCTCCCCGAGGTCATCGCGAGCATCGCCACCGACCTCGTGCGCGCGATCGACGCGGAATTCCCCGAGATCGCCTCGGACGAGCGCCCGCTGCCGGATGCGAGCGGAAGATCGGTGACCGAGATCCTCGGCCTCATCGATCAGCACGGGGCACCGGTCATCGCCAGCGTGAGCGGCTATTTGCAATTTGTCGGCTACGGACAGCTGGTCGACATCGCGGCCCGGACCGATTCGGTCATCCGCCTCGCCCACAGCCCCGGGCACTTCATCGTGGCCGGCCGGCCGCTCGCCTCGATCTGGCCACCCGAGGCCGCCGACCAGGTCGCGATCGCGCTCGCCCGGGCTCACGTGACCGGACCTCACCGGACACTCATGCAGGATCCCGTCTTCGCGATCGACCAACTCGTCGAGATCGCGATCCGCGCCCTCTCGGCGGCGGTCAACGACACGTTCACGGCCATCACCTGCATCGACTGGCTCTCGGCGGGCCTTAGCCGCGTCTCGGGACGCGTCCTCGCGGAGGGCGTCTACCGGGACCGCGACGGACGCATCCGGCTCATCGAAACGGACCCGTCGTACGCCCGGATGGTCAACCGGGCCTTCGACAAGGTCCGCCAGGCGGCGCGCGGCATGCCGGCGGTCATCCTCCGCATGATCGACGCCCTCGTCGCGATCGGCGACCTGACGACGACCCCCGAACAGCGTCGGGTGCTCTTGCGCCAGGCCGACGCGATCTTGCGCGGCGCCGAGGAGTCCGTGTCGGAACCGAACGACCGCGCCGACATCCGAGCCCACTACGAGCGGTTGGTGCGGCGATCGGCCGACCGCGACGCGGCGACCCATCGGTTCCCCGGCACGGCTGCGCTCGGGCAATGAATTCGGGGTGCGGCCGAGAACCTGTCCGGCGCGGCAATCGGCGCGGCGGCGCGACCGGGCTTCGGGCCAGGGGCTCACCCGCGACACCCGGGCAGGGTCGGGCCACCCGGGCGACCCCTCGCCGGCGCGCACGGCTTCACCCGGGGGGACTCGGAGGGACCGCCCGGAATACTTCCCGGTGTCGTCACGTCCGTTGTTGTCAGCCGGCGCGCCGCGCCGCTATTTTGCATCGCTAATGTCAGCTCTGAGCTGGCCACGGGGGGAGGGGCGATGACGCTGGATTTGGCGCGATGGCAGTTCGCCGTCGTCACGATCTTCCACTTCTTCTTCGTGCCCCTGACGATCGGCCTCAGCTTCCTCGTCGCCATCATGCAGACGCTCGCCTACCGGCGGAAGGACCCCGGCTGGGACCGGATGAGCCGATTCTTCGGGCGCCTGTTCCTCATCAACCTCGCCGTCGGAGTCGTCACCGGCATCGTCCTCGAATTCCAGTTCGGCCTCAACTGGTCCGCATACTCGGTCTTCGTCGGCAACATCTTCGGGGCCCCGCTCGCCATCGAGGGGCTCCTCGCCTTCTTCCTGGAATCGACGTTCGTCGGCCTGTGGATATTCGGCAGGGGACGCCTCTCGCCCCGGTTGCACCTCGCCACGATCTGGCTCGTCGCCGTGGGCACCGTGCTCTCGGTGCTTTTCATCCTGGCCGCCAACGCCTGGATGCAGCACCCGGTCGGCTACAAGGTCGTCCACGGCCAGGCGGTGCTCACGAACTTCTGGCTGATACTCGGCAACCCGACGCTGTGGGCCTCGTTCGGGCACACCGTGCTGGCGGCCTTCACCACCGGGGGTGCCGTGGCGCTCGGCATCTGCGTGTGGCGGGCGCACCGCGACCGGAACGACCCCGAGTCCCGCCGGGCCTTCCAGCGCGCGGCCCACCTCACCACGATCTTCCTGCTCGTCTCCGTCGTACTCACCGCCGTCGCGGGCGACTCCCTCGGCCGGGAGATGAACACCCAGGAGCCGATGAAGATGGCGGCCGCCGAGGGTCTTTACCACACGACGAGCGGCGCACCCTTCTCGCTCGTCACGATCACCGACCTCTCGGACCAGCCGGTCGTCCAGATCCGGGTGCCGCACGTGCTCTCGTTGATCGACGACCTGAGCTGGAACGGCCAGGTGCCCGGCATCGACAACATCCAGGCGGCCGACGTCGCCAAGTACGGTTCGGGGAGCTACGTCCCGATGATCTGGCTCGTCTTCTGGTCGTTCCGGGTGATGGTCGGCGCCGGCACGCTCCTCATCCTGCTCGGGCTCTGGGGCCTGTGGCTCGCCAGGAAGAAAAAGCTCACCGAGAACGTCTGGTTCCGGCGAGCCGCGCTGGTCGCGATCGTCCTGCCGTTCATCGCCAACACGTCCGGCTGGATCATGACCGAGGCCGGCCGGCAGCCGTGGATCGTCTACGGCGTGATGCTGACGGCGAAGGGCGTCTCGAGCGTCACCGTCGCCGACGTCGCGACGACGCTCGGCGCCTTCGTGCTCGTCTACACCGTCCTCGGCGTCATCGAGGCGGTGCTGATCACGCGCTCGGCCCGCCGGTCGCTCGACGAGCCCGGTGACGACGCCGAGAAGTCCCTCGTGCCGGGCCTCGTGTACTGAGGAGGACGAGATGAACCCCTTCTCCGACCTCAACACGACCTGGTTCGCCCTCATCGGGCTGTTGTGGACCGGCTACTTCTTTCTCGAGGGCTTCGATTTCGGCGTGGCCGTCGTCACGCCCTTCGTCGTCCGGGACGAGACCGACCGGCGGATGTGCCTGAACGCCGTCGGACCCGTCTGGGACGGGAACGAGGTCTGGCTCCTCGTCGCCGGCGGGGCGATGTTCGCGGCGTTCCCGCTCTGGTACGCGCGCCTTTTCAGCGGCTTCTACCTGGCGCTTTTCCTCGTGCTGCTCGCCCTCATCTTCCGGGGCGTCTCGTTCGAGTTCCGCCAGCACGACGACCGGCAGAGCTGGCGTCGGACCTGGGACACCGCCAACTTCGTCGGCAGCCTCATCCCCGCCGTCGTCTGGGGGGTCGCCTTCACCGACCTCGTCCACGGGCTGCCGCTGTCACCGGGGGGCCACTACCTCGGGGGGCTGCCCGGGCTGCTCCACCCGATCGCCATCGTCGGTGGGCTCGCCAGCCTGGCCGTCTTCGTCTTCCACGGCTCGCTCTTCCTCAGCCTGAAGACGAGCGGTGACGTCGCCCGGCGTGCCCGGCGTGCCGCCGCTGTCGTCGGCGTCGCCGCCGTCGGCCTCCTCGGCGGTGCCGTCGCCTGGGTGGCCGAAGCCGGCCGACCGGCGGTCGCGGGCTCCGTGAGCCCGGTCCTGCCGCTCGTCCTCGGCATCGGCGCCGTCGTCGCCCTGGTCACGGCCATCGCCCTCGTCGTCGCCCACCGTGACGGGTGGGCGTTCGCCGCCACCGGCACGGCGATTATCGCGACGATGGGAGCGGTCTTTGGCCGGATGTTCCCCGATGTGCTGCCGGCGAGCAACCGGGCCGCCAACGCCCTCACCATCGCGGCGAGCGCCTCGCAGCACAACACGCTCATCGTCATGAGCATCGCGGCGGCCTGCTTCACGCCGTTCGTCCTCGCCTACCAGGCCTGGACGTACTGGGTGTTCCGCCAGAGGATCATCCGCCCGGTCGCCACGCCCGGCACCGCCGCCGCGAGCTAGTGCCGTGACCGGCAACGTCTGAGGGGTCGCGTCCACCACCTCGCGACCGTGATCGCGCAGACTTTGTAGATGGCTGAACGTGTGCAGGTTCGTGAGCTCACCGGTGTCGAGGGC
>JBEKCO010000039.1:0-15279 GCA_050014835.1 Acidimicrobiales bacterium | reverse complement strand
ATGGCGAAGTTTGAACCCCACGAGGTAGACCCAAAGCAATACGAGATTTCACGCCGCCGGTTCCTGCGTAACGCCGGAGCGGTGGCGGCATCTGTGCCGTTCCTCGGTGGTCTGGCCGAGATTCTCAGCGAACGGGGGGCAGGGGCCGCGACATACCGCGACGAGTCCCACCCGCTGTTCGCGAGTCACCCGGCCTACAAGTTCGTGTTCGTGAACCACGTGACGACGAACCCGTTCTTCACGGCCACCATTTACGGGACGCAGGACGCCGCGCACATCCTCGGGATCCCGGTTCCCCAGTGGACTGGGTCGCAGGTCTCTGCGGTTTCGGACATGGTCAACTCGATCGACGTCGCGATTGCCGGCAAGGTGAACGGCATCGCCACGACGCTGATCGACCCGACGGCCTTCAACTCCCCGGTCGACCACGCCCTCAACATCGGCATCCCAGTCCTCGCCTACAACGCCGACGAGCCCGGGAACAACCGGATGTGCTACATCGGTCAGAGCAACCTCACCGCAGGTGCCGCTGCCGCGGCGAAGATTGCGGCCACCCTCAAGAAGGGTGACCTCGTCGCAATGGTCATCGCGACCCCAGGCACCGGCAACATCCAGCCACGAATCGACGGAGCCACGCCGACCTTCAGGAAGGCCGGTCTGACTACTGCAACCGTGGCCGGTGGTGCACTGGTTCCTGCCGAGATCACCGCAGTCCAGGCGTGGTGGGAAGGCCACAAGGATGTGAAGTACTTCTACGCCGTCGACAACGGTGACTCAGAGGCTGTGGCCGATTGCATTACCAAGAACGGCCTCATTGGCAAGGTCCACGGCTCGGGATGGGACGTCAGCCTGCCCGTGCTCGATGGTGTCAAGAGCGGCGCTCTGGACTTCTCGATCGACCAGCAGGCCTACCTGCAAGGGTTCGTACCGACAGTCCAGATGTTCTTGTACAACGTCTCGGCTGGTCTGATGAAGCCATGCGACACCGACACCGGTCTTGGCTTCATCAACAAGGCGAACGTCGCGCCGTACCTTGCGCACGCGACGCGCTTTGAAGGAGCTGCTGGCACGGAGACGGCTTACACGCCTCCAACGAAGATCCTTTACTGATCAGTGCAGCCCCTAACTCCTGAACAGGAGGCGCTCGCCCCCGCTCCGCGTTTTGCGGAGCGGGGGCTCGTGCGCCGTGTCTCGGATGTTTTCTTCGTCCGAGCTGAGGCGACGATCGTCGTCGTCTGCGTTGCGCTGATCGCCTACTTCTCGTGGCGCAACTCGGCTTTCTACTCCTACACGAACATCGTCACGATGGCGCAGTACACCGCGCCGATCGCGGTCATCGGCGCAGGCGAGGTCCTGCTGCTCGACCTCGCTGAGATCGATCTTTCCGCGGGCCAGGTGTTCCTCACGGCGCCGTGGTTCGTCGTGTTCATGGGGCAGCACGGCGTGCCCCTCGGTTGGGCGATCGGCCTGTCGTTGATCGTGAGCAGCCTTATCGGCGCTTTCAACGGGTCGATCGTCGTCTGGCTGAAGGTCCCGTCCTTCGTCGCGACGCTCGGTGTGAACTACGTGCTCGCGGGATATGTCCTGGTCGTCTCGAGCGACATCACCACCGACATGAACGGCACGACGGGGAAGTTCGGGGCCGTCATGGGCATCAGCAACTGGGCCGAGGGCCTGTGGGGCTTGGGGCTCGTCCTCGTCATCTGGGCGTTGCTCAAGGGGACCGTCTTCGGCCTGCACACGACGGCGACCGGCGGCAACGAGCTCGGTGCGGCCGAGGCTGGCGTGCGTACCCGGCAGGTCAAGATCTGGTGTTTCGTCATTATCGCTCTCATCTCCGCCATCATCGGGATTGTCGACTCAATCCGAATCGGAAGCCTTGACCCTGCGGCTCCTGGGCTGAACGAGATGCTGGCCGGCGTCACCGCCGCGGTCATCGGCGGAACGGCCCTTACCGGTGGCAAGGCCACCGTCGTTGGGACCTTGATCGGAGCGATCGTGCTCGGTGTGCTGGAGGATGGATTCAACCTCATCGGCATCAGCGCGAACTGGTTCATCCTCGTGGAAGGTGCCGTGATCCTCATGGCGATGGCGATTAACGTCCAGCTCGGACGGGTGACGGCCAAGACGCTCCGACAATGATTGGTGATGATGCGATGAACGACGTTCAGCTCGACGACACGTCAACGCCCGGTGAGGGTTTCGCGCGCAACGAGCAAGCGCGCACGAGCGGTGTGGAGGACAACGCCCGCCGCGCATCCGTCGAGAGCCAGGACATCATCCTTTCCACAGAAGGGATCACGAAGAGCTTCGGCGCTCTCATCGTCCTGAGAGGGATCGACATCCATCTCCGGCGCGGCGAGGTGCTCGGGCTGGTGGGAGATAACGGCAGCGGCAAGAGCACGTTCGTGAAGATCCTCTGTGGCTTCCACCGCCAGGACGCGGGGAAGATCTTCGTCGACAACCAAGAGGTGTCTTTCCACTCGGTGAAGGACGCGCGTCGGACCGGCATCGAGACGGTGTACCAGGACCTGGCGCTCGTCCCGGCGCTCACCGTCTATCAGAACCTGTTCCTCAACCGCGAGATCACCCGATTCGGGATGCTTCGTTGGCTCTCGAACAGGAAGATGCGCCAGCTGGCCCGTCAGTACCTGGACGACATCAACGTCCAGGTCTCGAGCGTCGACGCCCTCATCGAAAGCATGTCCGGGGGCCAGCGGCAAGCGGTCGCGCTGGCGAGGGCGACGCACCAGGAATCGAAGATCCTCCTGCTCGACGAGCCGCTCGCGGCGATGGGCGCGAAGGAATCCGCTCTCGTCATCGACCTCGTCAAGGACCTCTCGCACAACCGCGGCGTTTCGATGCTGATCATCGACCACAACTACCAGCACCTGTTCGAACTGTGCGACCGGTTGAACGTGCTGCAGGAAGGGCGCATTACGCTCGACCTGCGCGTCGAGGACACGACGATGGAGGACGTGACCGCGCTCATGGTCGCGGACTACCGCCGCCGTATCAAGCTGGGCCAGGAGGAGCTCCGGGTTTGACGCAGCTGTAGCTGGGTGCAGCAGACGCTGGTTGTCGCATCACTGATCGACGGTTCTCGTTTGGATGGATCGTCTCAGACCGCTAAGGAGCCGCCGACTTGGAGTATCGCCAGCTTGGCTACACGGGCGTGAGGGTTTCCGCCCTCGCCCTCGGCACGATGACCTTCGGTGGTCGTGGCAAGTTCGCGTTGGTCGGCGAGACCGAGGTTGACGAGGCCCGGCGCATCTTCGATCGGGCGCTCGATGGGGGCATCAACTTCGTCGACACGGCGGACGTTTACTCGGACGGACGGTCTGAGGAGATCGTCGGAGAGCTGATCAAGGGCCGCCGCGACGAGATCGTGCTCGCGACCAAGGTGCGCTTTGCGATGGGAGATGGCCAGAATGACGCCGGGTTGTCGCGCCGCTACCTCCTGCGGGCCTGCGAGGCGAGCCTGCGCCGCCTCGGCACCGACTACATCGACCTGTACCAGGTGCACGAGCGCGACGGCCTGACGCCGATGGAGGAGACGCTCGACGCGCTCGACACCCTCGTCCGTCAGGGAAAGGTGCGCTACATCGGCTGCTCCAACCATTCGGCGTGGCACGTCATGAAGGCGCTCGGCATCTCGGAGCGCCGGGGGCTGCAGCGCTTCGTCACCCAGCAGATCTACTACTCGCTGCTCGATCGCGACGCCGAGTACGAGCTGATCCCGCTTTCAATCGACCAGCAGCTCGGGGTCCTCGTCTGGAGTCCTCTGGCCGGAGGCCTGCTCTCGGGGAAGTACCGCCGGAACGTGGAACCGCCGGCGGGCTCGCGTCAGACGACGCCGTGGGGCGAGCCCCCCGTCTACGACCGGGACCGGATGTACCGGATCGTCGAGGCCCTTGTCGAGGTGGCCTCGGCCCGCGGCACCTCTCCCGCCCAGGCGGCGCTCGCCTACCTGCTCGGGCGCCCGGCCGTGACGTCGCTCGTCATCGGCGCCCGGACCGAGGAGCAGCTCGCCGACAACCTCGGCTCCGTCGACTGGACGCTCGACGTCGATGAGCGGGCCCAGCTCGACGAGGTGAGCGCGCCGTTGCTCATTTACCCGTACTGGCACCAGGCCAGCACGGCTCCAGAACGGCTCAGCGAGGCCGACGAGGTGCTGTTGCGCCCGTACCACTGAAGCCGGGCTCGGCGGTAGACCGACATAGGCACGGACGGAAAGAGGCATAGTCAGCTAGCACGCTCGCCCACCGGAGTCGACCGGTTGAGATCGGGTCGAAGACGAGCCGGGTGACCGAGGAGGAAGATCGCGAATGGTCGTGCCGACCAAGCAAGACAAGTTCTCGTTCGGGCTGTGGACGATCGGTTGGCAAGCGCGCGACACCTTCGGCGACGCAACCCGCGCCCGCCTGGACCCCGTCGAATCGGTCGCCCACCTCGCCGAGCTCGGCGCGTGGGGCGTGACGTTCCACGACGACGATCTCGTCCCGTTCGGCAGCGACGAGGCCGGGCGCGAGAAGCTCGTCAAGCGCTTCCGCCGCGCCGTCGACGACAGCGGACTCGTCGTCCCGATGATGACGACGAACCTGTTCACACACCCGATGTTCAAAGACGGTGCCTTCACGGCGAACGACCGCGGTGTGCGCCGCTACGCCCTGCGCAAGGTGATGCGCAACCTCGACCTCGCCGCGGAGCTCGGCGCGTCGACCTATGTGTTCTGGGGAGGGCGAGAGGGCTCGGAGACCGACGCGGCCAAGGACGTCCGGGCCGCGCTCGGCCGCTACCGGGAGGGGATCGACTTCCTTGCCCAGTACGTCGTCGACAAGGCCTACCCGATCCGCTTCGCGATCGAACCGAAGCCCAACGAACCGCGGGGCGACATCATCCTGCCGACCGTTGGGTCCGCGCTCGCCTTCATCTCGACGCTCGAACACCGCGAGATGGTCGGGGTCAACCCCGAGGTCGGCCACGAGCAGATGGTGGGGATGAACTTCGTGCACAGCGTTTCCCAGGCGCTGTGGCAGGAGAAGCTCTTCCACATCGACCTGAACGGCCAGCGGGGGGTCAGGTTCGACCAGGACCTCGTCTTCGGCCACGGGGACCTCGTCAACGCCTTCTTCCTCGTCGACCTGCTCGAGAACGGCGCACCTGGTGGCGGTCCCGCCTACGAGGGCCCGCGGCACTTCGACTTCAAGCCACAGCGGACCGAGGACATGGCGGGCGTCTGGGAGGCCGCGGCCTCGAACATGAGCACTTACCTGCTCTTGAAGGAACGGGCCAAGGCGTTCCGCGCCGACCCCGAGGTGCGCGCCGCGCTGGCCGCGAGCCAGGTCGAGGAACTGTCCGTCCCGACCCTCGGTCCCGGCGAGGACGCGGCGGAGCTGCGCGCCGACCTCGACGCGTTCGAGCGTTACGACGTCGAGGCGTCCGGGGCCCGGGGTTGCGGCTTCGCCCGGCTCGACCAGCTCGCGATCGAGCATCTCCTCGGTGCGCGATGAACGTGCCCGAGTGCGGGTCCCGGGCGTGAGCGCCGCAGGCCGTCGCGGGAGCACTTGGCCATGACGCTCGTCGCCGGAGTCGACTCCTCCACCCAGTCGTGCAAGGTCGTCGTGTGCGACAGCGCCACCGGTGCGGTCGTCCGCTCGGCGAGCGCACCGCACCCCGACGCGACCGAGGTCGACCCGGCGTACTGGCTGGCGGCGCTGCGCACGGCCATGGTCCAGGCCGGGGGGGAGGAGGGCGTCGCCGCCCTCGCCGTGGCGGCCCAGCAGCACGGGATGGTCTGTCTGGACGATGAGGGTGCGGTCGTCCGGCCGGCTGTGCTCTGGAACGACATGCGGTCGGCCGGCGCCGCCGCCGAGCTCGTTGCCGAGCTCGGCGGGCCCGCAGAGGGGGGCCGGAGGTGGGCCGACGCCGTTGGCAGCGTCCCGACGGCGTCGTTCACGGTGACGAAGCTGCGCTGGCTCGCCGAGCACGAGCCCGACAGCGCGGCGCGGACCGCCACGGTGTGCCTTCCGCACGACTGGCTGACCTGGCAGCTGGGAGGAGCCCTCGTGGGCCGGGATCCTGGCGCGAACGGGCTCGTCACCGACCGGGGTGACGCGAGCGGCACCGGCTACTTCTCCCCGGCGACGGGCGAGTACCGCCTCGACCTTCTCGAGCGCGCCTTCGGGCGCGTGGCCGGGCTGCCCCCGGTCCTCGACTCGCGCGAACCCGCCGGCCGAACGCCGGGCGGCATCATCCTCGGGTGCGGGACCGGGGACAACGCCGCCGCTGCCCTCGGCGTCGCCGCATCCCCGGGTGACGTCATCGTGTCGGTCGGGACCTCGGGAACGGTCTTCGCGGTCTGCGACCACCCGGTCGCGGACCCGACCGGGGTGATCGCCGGCTTCGCCGACGCGACGCGCCGCTTCCTGCCGCTCGTGTGCACGGTGAACGCGGCGCGCGTGTTCTGGGCGACGGCGCGAGTGCTTGGCGTCGACCAACACGGGTTTTCCTCGCTCGCTCTCCAGGCGCCGGCCGGTGCCGACGGCCTCGTCGTCGTCCCGTACTTCGAGGGAGAACGCACGCCGAACCGCCCGTTCGCCACCGGGGCCGTGCACGGCCTGCGCAGCGCGACCTCGACGCCACGGCACCTCGCCCGGGCCGCGGTCGAGGGGGTCCTGTGTGGGCTGGCCGTCGGTCTCGACGCCCTGGTCGCACACGACGTGCGTGTCGAGCGCGTGATCCTCATCGGTGGCGCCAGCCGTTCCGAGGCGGTTCGCCGGATCGCCCCCGGGATCTTCGGGCGTCCCGTCGTCGTGCCCGCCCCGGCGCAGCACGTCGCGATCGGCGCGGCCCGGCAGGCGGCGTGGGCGCTGTCCGGGGACGTCGACCCCCCGGACTGGAACGCGGAGACGAGCGCGACGTACGATTCCGAGCCGCTCGGCTTCGTCCGGGCGCGCTACGCGGAGGTTTGCGAGATGACGGCGAACATACCGGGCGTCGACACGGCGCCCGAACGCGCCGCCGCGGCGCCGCGACGACGCGGATCGGCTGGGCCAGCGTGAGCCGCGCGACGTCGGCGGGCCGGCGCCTGGCGATCGGTGTCGATTTCGGCACAATGTCGGGCCGCGTGCTCCTCCTCGACCTGAGCACCGGCGAGGAGGTCGCGGTCGCCGAGGTGCGCTACCCGCACGGCGTCATCGACTCGAGGCTGCCGTCGGCCAAAGGGGAGCTGCCCCCGGACACGGCGCTCCAGGACCCCGCCGACTACCTGGAGGTCTTCTACCGCGGGATCCCCGAGGCGCTCGCGGCGGGCAAGGTCCGCCCCGAGGATGTCATCGGCATCGGCGTCGACTTCACCGCCTGCACCGTCCTGCCGGTGACATCGGACGGTACGCCGCTCTGCCAGCTCGACGCGTTCCGGGATCGCCTCCATGCCTGGGTGAAGCTCTGGAAGCACCACTCGGCCCAGCCGATCGCCGACCGGTTGAACGAGGTCGCCGTCGAACGCCACGAGCCGTTCCTCGCCCGCTACGGGGGGCGCCTCTCGTCGGAGTGGTACTTCCCGAAGCTCATTGAGATCTGGCGGGACGATCGCGGCGTCTACGACGCGATGGACGCCTTCGTCGAGGCGACGGACTGGGTCGTGTGGCAGCTCACGGGCGCGCTCGTGCGCGCAAGCTGCACCGCCGGGTACAAGGCGTGCTGGTCGGCCCACGACGGCCTGCCGTCGCCGGGGTACTTCGAGGCCGCCTACCCCGGTTTCCCGGACCCGGGGGACAAGCTCGGGTCGAGCTTCGCCCCACCCGGCCGGCGGGCGGGTTGCTTGCGGCCCGAGGTGGCGGCGCGGCTCGGGCTCAGCCCGGACGTTGCCGTGGCGGTCGGCAACGTCGACTCGTTCGTGTCCGTCCCCGGCGCCGGCGTCCAGCGGCCGGGCGTGTTCGTGATGGTCGTCGGCACGTCGATCTGCGACCTCGTCATCGACCGACGCGAGATCAAGATGACGGGGATCACCGGCGTCGTCGAGGACGGGATCCTCCCGGGATACTTCGGCTACGAGGCAGGGCAGGCGGCCGTGGGGGACATGTTCGGCTGGTTCGGGGGCCACCTGTTCGGTTTCGCCCGCCGCGATTCGGGCGAGAGCTGGTTCACCAGGATCGAGCGGGAGGCGGCGACCATCGAGCCGGGCGCGAGCGGGCTCGTCGCCCTCGACTGGTGGAACGGCAATCGGACGATCCTCGGTGACGCCGACCTGTCGGGGGTCATCGCCGGCCTCACGCTCGCGACCTCCGCGACCGAGATCTACCGGACGCTCCTCGAATCGGTGGCCTTCGGGACGCGTCGGATCGTCGAGAACTTCGTCGAGAACGGCATCCCCCTTTCAGAGGTGGTCGCCTGCGGCGGGATCGCCGAGCGCAGCTCGCTCATGATGCAGCTCTTCGCCGACGTGACCGGACTGCCCGTCACGGTTCCCGACTCGCAACAGATCCCGGCCCGCGGGGCGGCGCTCTTCGGCGCCCTCGCCGCCGGCTCGGCCCGGGGCGGCTTCGACGACATCGAGACCGCCGTCAACGAGCTTGCGCCGGCCGTCGCCCGGCGCTACGAGACGTCGGCCGCCAACCTGGCGACGTACGACGGGATCTACGAGGTCTTCCGGGGGTTGCACGATGAGCTCGGCCTGGAGCACGCCGAGTGGCTGCACCGGTTGAAGCAGATCCGGCGGGCCGTCGTGGCGAACCGCGCCTGAGAAGCGGGGGTCGCCAAAAGCCCGTGGAGGCGATTCGAAGGAGGTTTCGATGACGACGACGGAGCGGCCGCGCATCGGGATGCTCGGCATCATGCAGGAGCTCTACGACGCGATGATCCCGCGCATCACCGAGCACCAGGCCGAGTTCGCCCGCGAGCTGTGCGCGAGGCTCGCTCCCGCGGCCGACGTCGTCTTCACGCGCCCGGCGCGCAACCGCGACGACATCGAGGAGATCGTGAAGGACCTCGTCGGGCGGGGGCTCGACGGGATCATGATCGTCATGCTCACGTACGGTCCGGCGATGCGCACCCTGCGGGCGCTCGAGGAGAGCCCGCTCCCGCTGCTGCTCGCCAACATCCAGCCCGAACCCGTCGTGACCGCGGCGTGGACGATGGACGACCTCACCTACAACCAGGGCATCCACGGGGCCCAGGACCAGTCGAACGCCATGCTGCGCGCCGGGTTCCCGTACTCGGTCATCACCGACGAGTGGCGCTCGCCGGAGTTCCTCGCCGCCTTCGAGTCCTGGGCGAGGGCCGCGCAGACGGTCACGAAGCTGAAGCGGACGAAGATCGCTCTGTTCGGCTACCCGATGAACGGCATGGAAGACGTCCTCTACGACGCCACGGCTCTCCTCCGCAAGCTCGGGCCGATCGTCGTCAACGAGAACCTCGGGGACGTCTACCTGCGGATGCAGGCCGTCACCGCCGCCGCCGTCGGGAAGGTCCGGAAGAGCCACGCCGAATGGTTCGAGATCGACCCGAAGCTTCCCGCCGCGAGCCACGAGTACGCCATCCGCTTCGAGCTCGCCCTGCGGGGGATCCTCGAGGAGGGCGGCTACCACGGGTGGTCGATGCACTTCGAACCCGTCGGGCGGGACGGCCGTTTCGAGCAGCTCCCGCTGCTCGCCGCCTCGGACCTCATGGCGGACGGGTACGGCTACGGTGCCGAAGGCGACACGAACGCGGCCGCGCTCGTCTGCGCGAGCCACACGCTCATCGGCGACGCGCACTTCAGCGAGATGTACGCGATGGACTACGAGCTCGACTCCGTGCTCATCAGCCACATGGGGGAGGGCAACTGGCGGGTCGCCCGTCACGACCGCCCGATCCGGCTCGTCGACCGCCCGCTCGGGATCGGCGGGCTCGGCAACCCGCCGACGGCGGTGTTCTCGGCCGAGCCCGGCGTCGCGACGGTCGCCACCCTCATCGCCCTCGAGGGCGAGCACTACCGGCTCGCCGTCGCCCGCGGCGAGGTGCTCGACACGCCGGAGCTGCCCGCCGTCCAGATGCCGTACTTCCATTTCCGGCCGGACTCGGGGATGCGCTCGTTCCTCACGGCATGGCTGCGCAACGGCGGCACGCACCACTTCTGCACGAACCTCGGCGACCACGTCGAACGCTGGCGCCTGCTCGCCGAGCAGCTCGACATCGACTACGTCGAGATCTGAGGAGGGCGAGATGAGCATCCGAGAGGGACTCCGTGAGGAGGTGCTCGAGGCCAACCTCGCCCTCGTTTCGCACGGCCTCGTGACGTTGACGTGGGGGAACGCGAGCGGGATCGACCGGGGCTCCGGGCTCGTCGCGATCAAGCCGAGCGGCGTCGCCTACGCGGGGATGAACGCCGGGGACATCGTCGTCGTCGACCTCGCGGGCAACGTCGTCGAGGGCGAACGTCACCCCTCGACCGACCTCCCGACGCACCTCCTCCTTTACCGCACCTTCCCCGAGATCGGCGGCGTCGTCCACACCCACTCGACCTGGGCGACGGCGTGGGCCCAGGCCGGGAGGGAGATCCCGATCCTCGGGACGACGCACGCCGACCTGTGCCCCGGTCCGGTGCCGGTCGCCCGGCATCTCACCGATGACGAGGTGGCCGGCGCCTACGAGGAGAACACCGGGGTCGTCCTCGTCGAGGCGATCCGCGCCCGCGGGGTCGACGAGGTGCCCTGCGCCCTCGTCCCCGGCCACGGGCCTTTCGCCTGGGGCGCCGACGCCGCGCAGGCGGTCGAGCGGGCGGTCACGCTCGAACAGGTGGCGCGCATGGCCCTCCTCACCTTGGTCGTCCACCCCGGGGCCCCGAACCTCGCGGCGGCCGTCGTCGAACGCCACTACACGAGGAAGCACGGACCCGGCGCTTATTACGGGCAACCTGGCTGACCCCGAATCCCGGGCCGGCCCTTCCGGCGGGATTCGTCGCCCATAGGCCTACGCGAGCGCCGCCTCCACCGCCTCGCCGAGCCGGTTCTGGCCCTCTAAGAAGTCGAGGACCGTGTAGCGCGCCCGGATCCGGTTCGCCACCCGGAACGTCGTCTCGAGCGTCGCCCGGTCGAGGCCCAGAAAGCCCGGCTCCGCGGGGATCCGGGCCGCGTCGAGCGCCGCGGTGACGAGCCCGAAGAGATCCATCGCCGCGCCCGCCTGCGCCCGCGCCGCCCGCCAAGCTGCCGCGGTCCGCGGCCACGCCGACTCGTGGTCGGAGGCGAACCGGCGCTTTGCGTCCATGACGGCCCGCACCTCGGCGCCGTGGCCCGCGAACCAGGACCCGGGCGCGCCGGCTCCCGCGCCGTCGGGGACGGGACGCGGGGTCGTGAGCTTCGCCACCGAGCCGTCGAGGGCGAACCGCTGGAGGCGCATCGCGAAGCGGGTCGCGTAGCCGACCTGGAGTCCGTGGGGACCGTGGGGCCGGTGGCCCTGGGCCGCGAGGAGGTCCCAGAAGTGCGAGGCGTGGTGCTCGCATCCGCTCGCCGGTCGTGAGTTCCCGACCATGGCCATGGCGACCCCGGACTCGACGAGGCCGGAAAGGAGCAGCGGGACCGCCTGCGGCGAGCGGTCGAGGATCTCGTCGACCCGGCTGGCGGTCTCGACGACGGCCCCGACGACCCGCGCCTCGACCTCGGCGCAGTACCCCTCGCCCCACAGCGCGTGGGCGAGCAGCCAGTCGACTCGCGCCGTCGCCTTTCCGAGCAGGTCGCCGACCCCGGACCGGGTCATGTCCGGCGGGGCCGCGGCCACGGTCTCGGGGTCGGCGAAGATCGCGACGGGACAGACGGCGGGGAACGTCGCTTTCATGCCGTGGAACTCCATCGCCGCGACGCCGGAGGCGTACCCGTCCATCGAGGCGGCCGTCGGCACGCTCACGAACTCGCGTCCCGAGCGGTGCGCGACATATCTCGTGATGTCGGTGATCACCCCGGAACCGACGGCGATGAGCGAATCGGCCGCCGTTTGGCCCAGCACGTCGTCGAGACGGCCAACGCTCGCCTCGTCGGCGAGCAGGCCGTGGCGCACCGGGAAGCACAGCGTCGCTGCGCGGGTCCCCCCCGACGCAAGCTCCCGCACGACGCGGGACCCGGCCGCCTCCGCGGTGTTCGCGTCCATGACGACGAGCGGGTTCGACCAGCGCCGTGCCCGGACGAAGGCGCCGAGCTTGTCGAACGCGCCCTCCTCGATGACGATCGCCTCGATCGGCACGCGGTGGATCGCCCCGCACGAGCAGCGCGGGGAAGCCGACCCGCGGGCCGCCGGGTTCTCTGGGGCGCGGGACACGTTCGGGACCTTCCTTTCGTTTTCGCCCCGGACGGGCAACCGCCGTCGACCGCCCGGCGCGTCGAGAGGCGTGACAACAGGGTAGGCGACCGCGATCCCTGACCCTTCGGTTCCGGCAGGTTGGGCTCGCCCCCCGTCGCGGGCCACGCGACCCCGGTCCCGCCGGAGCGGTCTACGGGCGTCGAGGATGGCTCGCGAGCGTCACTCGTCCTACCATCGGAAACCGCCCAAGGAGGACCGTTGGCGGATGAGCGCGCGCAGCGATCGGCGTACGGGTTTCGCGATCCCGCTCTTCCCGACGATCCTGCCGTGGCGGCGCCGCGCCGTCGGCCCCGAACTGCTCGCCGGGATCCTGCTCGCCGCCAGCGCCATCCCGGAGCGGTCGCCACGGCCCGGCTCGCCGGGATGCCGGTGATGGCGGGGCACGCCGCATTCATCGACGGCTCGCTCGCCATCGCGGTCTTCGGCGCGACGCACCTCTACCCGACCGTCGACGCCGCGGTCCAGGGGCTTCTATCCACCCGCCCGGCTGGCCAGCCCGGGGCGGGGCGACCGTAAGGTGGTGACGCCACCGCATCGCGTCGCGGCGGCATTCCGGACGAGACTGGAGTCGAGATGATCAACGTCTTCCTCCTCGACGATCACGAGGTCGTCCGGGCGGGCCTCCGGGATCTGCTCGAGAACGCCGACGAGAACATCGCCGTCGTCGGCGAGGCCTCGTCGGCTGAGGAGGCGCTGTCGCGGATCGCCGCGATCCACCCGGACGTCGCGATCCTCGACGTCCGGCTCGGCGAGGGGGAGACCGACGGAATCGCCGTCTGCCGGGAGATCCGATCGGCGCACCCGGAGATCGCCTGCCTCATGCTCACGTCGTTCGCCGACGACGAGGCGCTCTTCGCCGCGATCATGGCGGGAGCCGCCGGTTACCTGCTGAAGGAGGTGCGCGGTCGCGACATCGTCGGCAGCGTGAAGCGGGCGGCCCGCGGCGAGTCGCTCCTCGACCCGGCGCTCACGCAGAAGCTCATCGACCGGATGCGGACCGGGGGGCCCGACGACGAGCGGCTGGCGCGCCTGACCTCTCGGGAGCGACGCGTCCTCGATCTCGTGGCGGAGGGCAAGACGAACCGCGAGATCGGCGCCGAGCTATACCTCGCGGAGAAGACAGTGAAGAACTACGTCTCGAACATCCTTTCGAAGCTCGGGATGCAGCGCCGGACCGAGGCCGCGGTCTTCGCGGCGCGCCTCGCCGACAAAGAGCACCGGTTGCGCTAGCGCGGCCGTGTCCGGCGGGGAAGCTGCCAACCGCACCCGTTCGGTGAAGAGGATGCGCCGATCTATCCCGTTGTCGGCGGCCCCTCGGCCGTCGCGGTGTCGCCTCCAGCGGGGCTCTGGAGACCAGTAGGAGCCGGCGCCGGAGCAGCGACTGGCCCGGGCATCCACCGAGTGCCCAGCGTGCCCTGGGCCGCCGACTTTCCGGTTATGCCGCCACCGGGACCCCGAAGGAGCCAGGCGATGCCGACCGCTACCACCGCGCCCACCGCCGGACCGACCAGGTATGCCCACCACGAGGTCCAGTCATTGAGCACCAGGGCCGGCCCGAGCGACCGGACTGGGTTCATCGAAGCCCCGCTGACAGGCGCTCCCCAGAGCCCCGCCAACGCGATGTAGCTGCCGACGCCGATGGCGGCGACCGGTCCGAGCTGCTGCGCTCCGGACGCCGTCCCGAGGATGGTGCTCACCAACCCCACGGTGAGCACCAGTTCCCAAAGCATCGCGGTGAGCGTCGAGATGCCATGGCCCGGAAGGGTCAGGCCAGCCGAGCCTTGTTTGCCGATGAGCGCCCAGAGCAACAACGTGGCCAGGACGGCACCAAGCAATTGGGCGGCGATGTAGGCGGGGACCCGCTTCCAAGGGAAGTCGCGCCGTAGGGCAAAGGCGACGCTGACCACGGGGTTGAGGTGAGCTCCGCCGACCGCGCCCATGAACAAGATCACGGCCGCCACCATCAGGGCCGGTGCGACGACTCGCGCTTCATAGGGGATGGCGGTGCCGCCGAAGCGGGCGTTGACCATTCCGCCGCCGACTGCGACCAAGACCAGAAGGAACGTCCCGAGGACCTCCGAGAAAAGTCGGCGGCCTTCGTAGCGGTCGTCCCGGAAGTCGAATCGGCGGGCGATAGCGTTCGATGTCTCGACGGTCGGCACCACCGACGCCGGTGCCGGGGTCGACGGGGAGGTGTGACTGGTCATCGGGCTGTCACGGTACGCCTGCGAGCGAAACGCGTGCCACACCGCTGCACATTTTGATCCTCCCGTCGCGAGGAATCCGACCAAGGTCAGCTCGAACTCTGGACGAGGTCGGCGACCAACCTACTCGCGGGCGGAGACCGAGCACACGGGCGGAACCACAGCCGCGACAGCCCTCTGTGCCGACTCGAGGCTCGAGCGGCCGCTCGGCGTCACCGCGTGATCGGAGAGGGGGGACCACATGTCGAGCAGCGCCCACCGGGGCAGTTTGTACGGAGGTTGTGCCGATCCACGTCCTCATCCTGACGTGCAGAGATTCGATGGCGACGCTGCACCGCCCGGGATCGTTCAGATGCCGAGATCGTGGCGCCCAACCGGGATGTGCCGATCCTGGTCGGCACCACCGACGCCTCGAACCCATCGGTAATCGCGAGCCCGGCTTGCCGTCAATGTCTTTGTTTGGCGCAAACTTCCGACGATCTGTACCCCTGTCCGCGCAGCCGCTCGCGCTTCGGTCGCGTCGAATGAGGAGGCTGGGCCCGGTCGGACCTGCTGGTCAGGTGGCGTCGCGGGCGAGCCGGACCCCAGCGAACATCCATCGGGCGTGCGGGCGGAAGAAATTGCGGTAGGTGCGCCGGGCGTGCCCCGGTGGGGTCGCCCGGCAGCTCCCGCGCAGGACCTGCTGGTTGACCATGAACTTGCCGTTGTACTCGCCGATCGCCCCGGCGGGGGGCGCAAAGCC
>JBEKCO010000038.1:0-15313 GCA_050014835.1 Acidimicrobiales bacterium | reverse complement strand
TGGAACGTGAGGAGTCGCGAGTGTTCGACGTCGGCGACAAGGTGGTCTACCCCCACCACGGAGCGGCGGTGGTCGAGAGACGCGAGATGCGTGAGGCGTTCGGCGAGAAGCGCGAGTACCTCGTGCTCCGCCTCGCCTACGGCGACCTCACGCTGATGGTCCCCTCGGACAACACCGAGGAGGTCGGGCTGCGCGAGGTGATCAACGACGAGGAGGTCGAGGAGGTCTTCGCCGTCCTTCGCAAGAAGGAGGCGCGGATGCCGACGAACTGGTCCCGTCGCTACAAGAACCACGTCGAGAAGCTGAAGTCCGGCGACATCTACCAGGTCGCCGAGGTCGTGCGGAACCTGTCGATCCGCGACAAGGACAAGGGCCTGTCCGCCGGGGAGAAACGCATGTTGAACCGCGCCCGGCAGATCCTCGTGTCGGAGCTGACGTTCGCCATCGGGGTGAGTGAGGCCGAGGCGGAGGAGCGGCTCAACGCCGCGCTCCCCTAACCCGGGAACCGCGGGCCCGACGGTGGCGGACGGCGTCTGGGCGATCGTCGTCGCCGGCGGTGAGGGCCGCCGGTTCGGCGGCCCGAAGCAGTTCGAGGAGACGGCGGGGCGTCGCATCGTCGAGTGGGCGGTCGACGCGGCACGTGCCTCGTCCGACGGCGTCGTCCTCGTCGTGCCCCGCGAGTTCGTCGCCGATCCGTCATGCCACGCCGGGTGTTCCCTCGTCGTCGCCGGCGGCACGACGCGGGCGGCCTCGGTTCGCGCCGGGCTCGCGCTGGTGCCGGACACGGCCGAGATCGTGATCGTGCACGACGCGGCGCGCCCGGCCGCGTCGGCGGAGCTGTTCGGCTCGGTCGTCGCCGCGGTCCGCGCCGGGTCGGACGCGGCGATCCCGTGCCTCCCGGTCGCCGACACGCTGAAACGGGTGCGCGACGGACGGGTGGTCGAGACGGTCGACCGCGCGGGGCTCGCCGTCGTCCAGACGCCGCAGGCGTTCCGGGCCGGCGTGTTGCGTCGCGCCCACGCGGGGGCGCCGGAGGCGACCGACGACGCCGCGCTCGTCGAGGCGATCGGCGGCTCGGTGGCCGTCGTCCCCGGCGAGGTGCGCAACCGCAAGATCACCGACGCCACCGACCTCGCGCTCGTCGGCGCCTTCCTCGCCGACTCCGCCGTCCGGGAGACGGGGACCGCGTGAGCGAGCTCCGGGTCGGCCTCGGCGTCGACCTCCACCGCTTCGTCGAGGAGGGGACCGCCGGCGCGCGTCCGCTCGTCCTCGGGGGCGCGACGATCGCCGGAGGTCGGCCGCTCGTCGGCCACAGCGACGCCGACGCCGTCGCCCACGCCGTCACCGACGCCGTCCTTGGCGCTGCCGGGCTCGGAGACATGGGGAGCCACTTCCCGGACACCGACCCCGCCTGGCGCGACGCCGACAGCCTCGGGCTCCTCGCCGCGGCGGTCGCCAAGGCCGCCGGACAGGGCTGGCGGTTCGTGAACGCCGACTGCACGCTCGTCGCCGAGCGCCCCCGGGTCGCGGAGGTCCGCGACGAGATGGTGGCGCGGCTCTCCGCCGCCGCGGGCGGCCCGGTGCACGTCAAGGCGACCAGACCGGAGGGACTCGGGAGCCTCGGCCGCGTCGAGGGGGTCGCGTGCCTCGCCGTCGCGCTCCTCGAGCGCTAGGCGGGGCGCCGGGGGACCGGCGCCGCGCGGATGATCGCGAGGACGGCGGCCTCGGGGGCGAGCACGTCGAGGGCCGCCGCGCGGTGCGCGAGCTCCTCGCCGCCGGCCGGCGGTCCGTCGCCGAGGTTGTCGTCGCCGAGGGCCAGGATCCCTCGGCGCTGCTCGACGAGGTGGTCACCCTCGCGGCGGCGGCCCGGGTGCCGGTGCGGATGACGACCGCATTCGAGCTGCGTGCCACCGCCCGCACCGAGGCCCCCCAGGGTGTCGTTGCCCGGGCCGCGCCCGTCGAGGCGGTCGGGCTCGACGAGCTGGTCGTCGCCAATCCCGACCACGGCCCGGCCCGGACGCCCGTGGGCGGTGTGCCGTTCATCGTCGTCGTCGCCGAGGTGACCGATCCGCACAATCTCGGCGCGATCCTGCGCAGCGCCCTCGGCGCGGGCGTGACCGGTGTCGTGCTCACCCGCCACCGGACGGCGCACCTCACGCCGACGGCGATGAAAGCCGCGGCCGGGGCGGTCGAGCACCTGTCGATCGCTCTCGTGCCGGGGATCGGCCCGGCGCTCGAGACGCTGAGCTCCCGTGGCGTGTGGACCGTCGGACTCGACCCCGAGGGCGAGACGCCGCTCGACTCGCTCGAGATCGCGACGGAGCCGTTGGCGATGGTCGTCGGCGCGGAGGGGCGGGGGCTCGCGCCGCTCGTCAAGCGGCGCTGCGACGTCCGTTGCCGGATCCCGCTCTACGGGCCGGTCGGTTCGCTGAACGTCTCCGTCGCCACGGCGGTCGCGCTCTTCGGGATCGCCAGCCGTCGACACAAGGACGGATGAGTGGCGGGAGGGCCCCGAAACGATCCAGCGGTCGTGCTGGCGGTAGACCCGGAGCGTGATTTGACGGACTCCGAGGAAGGCTCGAGAAGCTCTTGAACCGGAAGAATGGTTCGCTACAGTCGGGTAGTACCCTCCCAGGCGGCTGGGCCGCGAGAGCCGCCCGAAAGGGTGGCTCTTCGCATGTCAGGTCACCAGGTGGCCGGCTTGAATATGGGTTTGTGCCCGACTTGTATCACCGGGTCGGGGAACTGTGAAGCGGCCAGCGCTGTAACGCTCACCTGTTTTGTGAAGTCGGCCTTCGCATTCAGCGACCGGCTTGGCTGACGCCGATGCGGATTCACGACACCCGCGCGCATTCCCAGCTCGTCGTGAGCGATGCGGATGGTTTCGCAAAAATCCGAGTCATCCGAGATGAGCACTTGTGCACCGCAGCGGCCGGCGAAGGCATCCCAGAGAAGATGGGATGCGAGATTCACGTCGGAGCCCTTCTCCTCGGTTCTGATGACTTCAACCGTCTTCGCGCCACACCGGCGCGGATTGGCGAGGGGCATCCTGGTCGTGTTGCTCAGGAAGTTGCCGTAGTGAATCCTCACCAAGGGGACGGTCGCGAGCGCGCGTAGGTATGTCTCTTGCCTTGCGGGGGCACCGGCGTCGGCCTTGCCTGAGACGTGGGCAGTGAAGTAGCGAATCAGAGTTACATCTTCGTGCGGGAGTGTGGCGCGACAAAGCGCCTAAAGGTCGAGCCACTTGAGGCTCGAGCCCTTGAGCGCGCCGTAATAAAGGTTGAAACCGTCGACGTAGACGATCGTTCCTGCAACCACGAGCGGCTACTACAGATGCCCTGTACAGGAACTGGGTACGTCAAGTAACGCGTCGCCCCGGCGGGCGGATCGCGGTTAGGAGCGTTCCTCGATCGGCACGTAATCGCGCCGCTTGGCCCCGGTGTAGAGCTGGCGCGGCCGGGCGATCCGTTCGCCGCCATCGAGCATCTCGGCCCAGTGGGCGACCCAGCCGGAGGTGCGGGCGAGGGCGAAGAGCACGGTGAACATGTCGGTCGGGAAGCCCATCGCCTCGTAGATGAACCCGGAGTAGAAGTCGACGTTCGGGTAGAGCCGCCGTGACGTGAAGTACTCGTCGGCGAGCGCCGTCTCCTCGAGTTTCAGAGCGACGTCGAGCAGCGGGTTCCTGCCGGCGATGCCCAAGACGTCGTAGGCGATCTTGCGGATGATCGTCGCCCGGGGGTCGTAGTGCTTGTAGACGCGGTGCCCGAAGCCCTGGATCCGGCCGTGCCCGTCCTTGATCGCCCTCACGAAGTCCGGGACGTTTTCGATCGACCCGATCTGGGACAGCATCTTCACGACCTGTTCGTTCGCGCCGCCGTGCCGCGGGCCGTAGAGGCCGGCGCAGGCCGCGGCGCACGCCGAGTACGGGTCGGCGTGCGCCGAGCCGACGACGCGCATCGCCGTCGTCGAGCAGTTCTGCTCGTGGTCGGCGTGCAGGAGGAACAGCACGTCGATCGCGTGGACGAGGACGGGGTCGACCTCGAAGTCGGGCTCGCCGGTGTGCCACATCATCGAGAGGAAGTTCTCGCAGAACGCCAGCTTCTCGTCCGGCGGGACGATCGACTTGCCGACCGAAACCCGGTGCACAGCGGCGGCGAGCGTCGGCATCTTCGCGATGAGGCGGATCAGCTGGAGGTAGCGGTTTGCCGGGTCGGCGACGTCCTTCGAGTCCGGGTAGAACGTCGAGAGGGCCGCGACCGCCGAGACGAGCATGCCCATCGGGTGGGCGCCGGGGTGGAAGCCGGCGACGAACCGCTCGACGAACTTCTCCTCGATCGTCTCGTGATGGGCGATCTCGGCACACCAGGCGGCGAGCTGGGCTGCGGTCGGCAGCTCCCCGTGGGTGAGCAGGTAGGCGACCTCGAGGTAGGAGGACCGCTCGGCGAGCTGCTCGATCGGGTAGCCGCGGTGCTCGAGGATGCCCGCGTCGCCGTCGACGTAGGTGATCGCGCTCTCGCAGAGCGCGGTCACCGAGAACGCCGGGTCGTAGAACCAGATCCCGGGGAGGAGTTTGGAGAACTCCGACGAGCTGATACCGCCGTCGACGATCGGGATCTCCATTGACCTCCCGGTCCGGTTGTCGGTGACGGTGACACTCTCAGCCACGGTGGCGGCCTCCTCGGGTCGACCTTGTGCCATCACCAGCGATCCTAGGGCGAAGATCCGAATCTTCCCCACTCGCGGGACGGGGCTTGCGGGCGTTCTTGCCGCCCGCTGCGGCTGACACGGCCAAGTTCCCGACGATGGCGATCTCCGCCGCAGGCGGTTCGTTTGCCGTGCCCGCCGGTCAGGTGCCGAGAGGATCCTCAGCCCGAGCGCGCCGGGCCGAGACACCGTGCCCGCCGGTCAGGTGCCGAGGGAGTACCGGTAGACGTTCGTCTCCCGGCGGGCGAAGCCGCACCTTTCGTAGAGGCGATTCGCGTCGTTGCGCGACGGCCTCGAGGTGAGGTCGACGGTCCGGCACCCGGCTGAGGAGGCGATCCCCACGGCCGCGTCGATGAGCCGGGTCGCGATCCCCTGTCCCCGGTGGCTGCGATCGACGACGACGTCCTCGATCCAGGCCCGCCGGCCGGACGGCACGGCGAACATCACGAGCGAGAGCGTGCCGACGATCGAGCCGTCGAGCCGGGCGACGAGCACCGTCGCGGCGTTCTGGGAGACGAGGTCCCGTAGTTCGGCGAGGTCGGGCGGGGGCGCCGACGAGAGGTCCGGGATCAACCGGGCGAGGGTGGCGGCGTCCCCCTCGGTCGGTTTGGTGAGGGTCTCGACGGTGATCCCGGTCGCTGGCATCGGCGTCGAGCGTACCGAACGGACCGGGTCTCCCCACGAAGAGCGCGATCCCGGACCGTTAGGCTGGGAGGCGACCCGGGGAGGTGGCGGTGGGTCGCGTCCGTCGACGGCGAGCGAGTCTTCACCCGTTCCGGTTCGTCGCGCGCCGCGGCGTCGCCGAGGCGGTCCGGGTCTCGGGTCGTCCGCGCCTTTCCCACCCGCACGTCGTCGTCGCCTTCGAGGGCTGGAACGACGCAGCCGACGCGGCGTCGTACGCGGTCACGAGCCTCGCCCGGGCCTGGCAGGCGGCGCCGTTTGCCGAGATCGACCCCGAGGAGTTCTTCGACTTCACCGAGGCGCGCCCCGAGCTCACCGTCCTCGAGGGGTTGGTGCGCGAGATCACCTGGCCGGCCACCGTCTTCTCGGTCGCCCCCGGGCCGGTCGACGTCGTCGTCGTGCGCGGACCGGAACCCCAGCTGCGCTGGCGCGCCTACTGCGAGGCCTTCGTCGAGCTCGTGGCCGCCCTGCGGGCCGGCAGGGTCATCTTGCTCGGTGCCTACCTCGCCGAGGTGACGCACTCGCGGCCGGTCCCGCTCGCCGCGACGGCGAGCGACGCCGCGGCGATCGGCGAGGTCGGCCTCGCCCTGTCGCGCTACGAGGGGCCGACCGGCATCGTCGGAGTGCTCGGCGCCGCGCTCGCCGAGGCGGGGATCCCGGCGGTCGCGATCTGGGCGAGCGTGCCCTGCTACTCGCTGCCGGTCTCAGCGAAGGCCGCGCTCGCGCTCGCCGAGGCGGCGTCCCGGATGGTCGGGCGTCCGGCGGACCTTCCCGGGCTCGCCCACGAGGCGCGCGAGTACGAGCGCCGGATGGACGAGCTCGTCGTCGAGGACGAGACGGTGGCCGCCTACGTCGCGCGGATCGCCAAGCACGAGGACCTCACCGCGCCGGGGCCATCCGTCGAGGGGCTGACCGAGGAGATCGAGCGCTACCTGCGCGACGAGCCGCGCTAGCGCCTGCGCCCCTCCCGGGTCTCCGACGTGCGACGATGGTTCATGGCCGTGCGCGAGGACTGCCGCCACTACGTCATGCAGACCGTGCGCGGGGGGGAACGGCTCGAGCACTGCAAGCTCGGCGTGAGCGATCTCGTCCCGTTCGCCTGTCCCGAGGGGTGCGTCTTTTTCGAGAAGCGGAGCACGTCGTCGGCCGGCTGGAGCGTGTCGCGGGAGGGTCGCGAGCCCCCGCCGAACCCCTAGTCGCCGGTCACGGCACGGGCCTGTCCGCCGGGTCGGCGCGCGGCCCCTCACCGAGCGCGGTGCGGCTGAGGTTGCCCGAGCGGAACCCCTCGAGGTCGAGGGTCACGTGGCGGTAGCCGGCCGAACGCACCGCGGCGACAACCGCCTCACGGGCCTCGAGCGCGCGGGCCAGCTCGTCGAGGCCGAGCTCGATCCGGGCCGTCTCGCCGTAGTGGCGGACGCGCAGCACCTGGAAGCCGAGCGCGTGCAGCGCCGACTCCGCCGCCTCGACGCGGCTCAGCACCCCGAGGGTGACGGGGGTGCCGTGGGGCACCCGTGAGGCGAGGCAGGCCGCGGCGGGCTTGTCCCAGGTGCGCAGGCCGAGATGACGGGAGAGCTCCCGCACGTCGTGCTTCGTGAGCTCCGCCTCGACGAGCGGGAAGACCGCGCCGCGCTCTGTCGCCGCCCGCTGTCCCGGTCGGTAGTCCGACAGGTCGTCGACGTTGACCCCGAGCGCGATGGTCGCGCCCTCGGTCCTCGCCGGGCCGGCGAGCACGTCCATGAGCTCCCGCTTGCAGTGGTAGCAGCGGTCGAGGTCGTTGCGGACGTAGGCCTCGTCGGCGAGCTCGTTCGTCTCGACGACGAGGTGGCGCAGTCCCCACTCGGCGGCGAGCGCCCGGCAATCGGCGAGCTCGTCGGCGGCGAGCGAGGCCGACGACGACGTGACGCAGAGGACCTTCTCGGGTCCGAGCGTCCGGTTCGCGACGTAGCCGAGGAGCGCCGAGTCGGCGCCGCCCGAGAAGGCGACGACGACGCGCCCGAGCCCGTCGAGGACGTGCTCGAGACGGCTGAGCCCGACGACGGGGGGCGTCACCGGAGGACCTTGGGTGGCTAGTCGCGACCGAGCGAGGCCATGAGCTCGGCGGGGGACTTGACGATGCCGGTGAGGAACGGGCCGAACTCGCCGTAGCGGGCCGAGGCCTCGTCGTAGCGCATCGCGTAGACGCAGGACTTGAGGTCGTCGAACGTGGTGGCGAACAGCGTCACGCCCCACTCCCAGTCGTCGATCCCGCTCGAGCCGGTGACGAGCTGGAGGACGCGTCCGCGGAATCCGCTGCCGACCTTGCCGTGGTTGATCATCATCCGCAGGCGCTCGTCGTAGTCGAGGCGGTACCAGTTGTCGTCGCCGTCGCGGCGGCGCGACATCGGGTAGAAGCAGAAGGCCGGCATCCCCTCGGGCGGGAGCTTCGGCCGCAGGCGCGCCTGTTTCATCTCGGGGGGCACGCGGCTGGCGTACTCGGACACCTCGGTGAGCGACACGTACGAGTACCGCGGCACGCACCCGGCGTAGCCGAGTTCGGTCTGGAGCTCGCGCAGCCGCCCGAACGACGGTCCGAGCGCCAAGACGCCGAGGTCGCCCTTGTGCCCGATGACCTCCACGGTCACGACCTCGTAGCCGTCCGCCTGGCAACCGGCGAGCGCGGACTCGACCGCCTCGATGTCGGCGCCGCTGGCGAGATCGCAGAAAAGGTGCAGGGCCGCCCATCCCGGGACGGGCTCCCCGTCGGGGTTCACCTCGGGTTGCTGGTCGGCACGGCGCGCGGCGGGCGGTGGCACGCGGCGAGTCTACGGCGCCCGGGAAAGTGGCCCTCTCGCGACGAACGGCACGGCCGCGGGTTGATTCCCACGGTCGTGCCGTCGAAGCGGTTTCTAGTAGTCGTCCATCGGAGGCGCGGCGGGCGCCGACTTCTCTTCGGGCTTGTCGACGACGACGGCCTCCGTCGTCAAGAAGAGCGCCGCGATCGAGGCGGCGTTCTGCAGCGCCGAGCGCGTCACCTTCGCGGCGTCGATGACCCCGGCGCTGAACAGGTTCTCGTACACCCCGGTCTCGGCGTTCAGCCCTTCGGCGACGTTTTTCAGGCTCCGGACCTTCTCGATCACGACACCGCCCTCGGCGCCGGCGTTCACCGCGATCTGCTTCATCGGCTCCTCGACGGCCCGGGCCACGATCCGAGCCCCGGTCGCCTCGTCCCCCTCGAGCTTCTCGGCGAGGTCGAGGATCGGCTGCTGGCACCGCAGGAGCGCCACCCCGCCACCGGGGACGACACCCTCCTCGATCGCGGCCTTCGTCGTCGAGACGGCATCCTCGATCCGGTGCTTCTTCTCCTTCAGCTCGACCTCGGTCGCCGCGCCGACCTTGATGACGGCGACGCCGCCGGAGAGCTTGGCGAGCCGCTCCTGCAGCTTCTCCCGGTCGTAGTCGGAGTCGGTGTTCTCGATCTCGGTCTTGATCTGGCTGATCCGCCCCTTGATCTCGGCCTCGCTGCCCGCGCCTTCGACGATGGTCGACTCGTCCTTCGTGACGACGACCTTGCGCGCCTGGCCGAGCAGGTCGAGGGTGACGTTCTCGAGCTTCAGCCCGACGTCCTCGGTGATGACCTGGGCGGCGGTGAGGATCGCCATGTCCTGGAGCATCGCCTTGCGCCGTTCGCCGAAGCCCGGGGCCTTGATGGCGACGCTCTTGAACGTGCCGCGGATCTTGTTCACGACAAGCGTGGCGAGCGCCTCGCCCTCGACGTCCTCGGCGATGATGGCGAGCGGCTTTCCGGTCTGCATGACCTTCTCGAGGACCGGGAGCATGTCGCGCACCGCGGAGATCTTGGACCCGCAGATGAGGATGTATGCGTCCTCGAGCACGGCTTCCATGCGGTCGGTGTCCGTGACGAAATACGGCGAGATGTAGCCCTTGTCGAACCGCATCCCCTCGACGAGGTCCATCTCCATGCCAAAGGTCTGGGACTCCTCGACGGTGATGACGCCGTCCTTGCCGACCTTGTCGATCGCCTCGGCGATCATCGACCCGATCTCGGCGTCGGCGGCGGAGATCCCCGCGACCTGGGCGATCTGGTCCTTCGAGTCGATGTCCTTCGCCACTTCCTTGAGGTGCCCGACGGCTGTTTCCACCGCGGCTTCGATGCCGCGCTTCAGGGACATCGGGTTCGCGCCCGCGGCGACATTGCGGAGCCCCTCGCGCACGAGCGCCCCGGCGAGCACCGTGGCGGTCGTCGTGCCGTCACCGGCGACGTCGTCGGTCTTCTTCGCGACCTCCTTGACGAGCTCGGCGCCGACCTTCTCGAAGGGGTCCTCGAGCTCGATCTCCTTGGCGATCGAGACGCCGTCGTTCGTGATCGTCGGCGCGCCCCACTTCTTTTCGAGGACGACGTTGCGACCCTTCGGCCCGAGCGTGACCTTCACGGCGTCGACCAGCTGGTTCATGCCCCGCTCGAGCGCACGCCTGGCATGCTCATCGAACTCGATCAACTTCGGCATCTGCGGTGTCCTCCCTTGGTCGCTCGGGTCCACCGAGCGTTAGCACTCTCATCTCTCGAGTGCTAATAGCAAACCACGCCGGCCGCGGGGACGCAACACGCCCTGGTGGGAGGGGCCGGCGCCGGAGATCATCCGCCGGAGATCGCCGGGACGACGGAGAGGGTCTGGTCCTCGCCGACGGGGGTGTCGAGCCCTTCGAGGAAGCGGATGTCCCGGTCGGCGAGGAAGATGTTCACGAAGCGGCGCAGCTGGCCGTCGGGGTCGACGATCCGTTCCTTAAGCCCCGGGTGGCGGTCCTCGAGGGCGTCGAGGGCGCCGCCGACGGTCGTCGCCGTGACGGCGATCTCGCGCTCGCCCCCGGTGAGGGGTCTCAGCTGGGCCGGGATGCGGACGACGACGCTCATTCTGGGTTCCTCCATCCGTTCTCGAGCGCCGTGAAGGCGTCGAGCGTCGGGGCGATGACCGCCGACGGGCCGACGGCGCCGTCGAAGGCTTCGACCGTCTTCAGCCCGGTCCCGGTGATGCAGGCGACGACGCGTTCGTCGCGCCGGACGATCCCGTCGCGGGCGAGCTTTTCGAGGCAGGCGATCGTCACGCCGCCGGCGGTCTCGGCGAAGATCCCCTCGGTCCGGGCGAGGAGCTGGATCGCCTCGAGGATCCCGGTTTCGCTCGCCGCGGCGACCGAGCCCCCCGAGGCGCGGACCACCCGGAGCGCCGCCTCGCCGTCGGCGGGGCTGCCGATGGCGAGCGACTTGGCGATCGTGTCGGGGCGCACCGGCGTCGGCACGGTCGATCCCGCGGCGAACGCAGTGGCGACGGGCGCGCACCTCGCCGCCTGGGCACCCGAGATCCGCACCCGCCCGCCCGAGTCGACGAGCCCGACGAGCCCGAGTTCGCCGAACCCCTTGTCGACCTTCGTGAGCAGGCTCCCGGAGGCGACCGGCACGACGACGTGGTCGGGCAGCTCCCAACCGAGCTGCTCGGCGATCTCGAAGGCGAGCGTCTTGGATCCCTCGGCGTAATACGCGCGCAGGTTGATGTTGACAAACGCCCAGTCCTCGTGCTCGTCGACGATCTCGGCGCAGAGCCGGTTCACGTCGTCGTAGACGCCGTCGACGGCGACGACGCGCGCCCCGAACACGGCGGTCGTCGTGATCTTCGTCCGCTCGAGGTCGGCCGGCACGAAGACGTAGCACTCCATCCCGGCGCGGGCCGCGTGGGCGGCGACCGAGTTGGCGAGGTTCCCCGTCGACACGCACGCCGCCACCTTGAAGCCGAGCTCGCGCGCCCGGGTCAGGGCGACCGAGGTGACCCGGTCCTTGAACGAGCCGGTCGGGTTGCGGGTGTCGTCTTTCAGCCACAGCTCGCCGAGCCCGAGTTCGGCGGCGAGGCGGTCGGCCCGGACGAGGGGCGTGTAGCCGGCGCCGAGGTCGACCGCGCCGGCGGGGTCGGCGGGGAGGAGGTCGGCGTAGCGCCAGATCGACAGCGGCCCGGCGGCGATCCGGGCCGCGTCGACGCGACGGGCGACGGCTTCGTAGTCGTAGACCGCCTCGAGCGGGCCGAAACACCACTCGCAGACGTAGAGAGCTTCGGGACCGAATTGCCGCCCACATTCACGGCAGCGCAGACCGTTGGTCGGCGAGGTCACGACTTCCTCCTCATCGGTCGGGCATTGGCACCTGGTGAGGAGGCTTTCGCTCCCGTCACTGGTTGCCGCGGCGTCGTCGGGCCCGTCCCTCAGCCGCTCTGGATGATGGGGACAGTCTGGTCGCCGGCTCCGGCCGAGTCAAAACGGCCCGTCGTTGCCTGGAAGGGCGCGCCCGGCGAAGATGTTCCCCGTGACGGTCGTCGCCCACGTGGTCGCCACGATGGCCCCCGCGTCGGGCGACCGGTCGCCGCGCTCGTGCCGGCCGCCGGGGAGCCGCCGGTGAGCGCCCTCGTCGTCGTCGCCAACCGGGGTCCGCACACGCTGAGCGTCGACTCGGGCCGGGTGGTGGTCGGCCGCGCCGCCGGCGGGCTCGCGCCGAGCCTCGCCGCCGCGCTCGAGGGCCGGCGGTCGCTCTGGATCGCCGCCGCGACGACCCCCGACGAGAAGGAGGTCGCGGCCCGCGCTCTGGCCGTCCCGGCGACGGAGGGACTCGAGGTCCAACTCGTCGAGGTTCCCGACGAGGTCGCGGCGGCGCACCGGGCCTTTTCGAACGGCACCCTGTGGTTTCTCCACCACGGGCTGTTCGACCGTTGCCGCCGCCCGGTGATCGACCGCCGCTGGCACGAGGCGTGGCGGCGCTATCGGGAGTACAACGCGCTTTTGGCCGACGAGATCGTGAAGTCCGCACCCCGTTCGGCGACGGTCGTCGTCAACGACTATCAGCTCTCGCTGGTCGGCGGACGACTCGCCGATCTGCGCCCCGACCTGCGGACGGTGTACTTCACCCACACGCCGTTCTGCGACCCGGACGAGCTGCGGATTCTTCCGGGCTCGGTCGCCCGGGAGCTTCTGAGCGCCATCGCCGGCTGTGGGGCCGCCGGCTTCCACACGGAGCGCTGGGCGGAGAACTTCCGGCGTTGCGCCGCCGAGCATCTCGTCGACCCCCCGGAGGTCGTCGTCGTGCCGCTCGGGGTCGACACGGCGCGGCTCGCCGAGCTCGCCATGTCGCCCTCGGCGCAGGCCGCGCGCGCCGAGCTCGACGGGTTCGTCGCCGGACGACGGCTCATCTTCCGCAGCGACCGGCTCGAATTGTCGAAGAACATCGTGCGCGGTTTCCTCGCTTTCGAGGAGCTGCTCGAGGCTGAGCCGGATCTCGCGGCCTCGGTCGTGTTCCTCGCTCATCTCTATCCGTCGCGGGAGGAGCTTCCCGAATACCGCGCCTACCGCAACGAGGTCGAGAGAACCGCGGCGCGCCTCAACGAACGCTTCGGGAACCCGGGCCGTCAGCCCGTCGCCCTCGAGATCGCGGACGACAGCGACGCCTCGATGGCCGCGTTGGGCGCCTACGACGTGCTCGTGGTCAACGCGCTGCGCGACGGGATGAACCTCGTCGCCAAGGAAGGCGCGGTGCTGAACCGGCGCGGCGGCGTGCTCTGTCTCAGCCGGGAGGCCGGCGCGTTCGCCGAGCTCGGTGGGGCGTCGTTGGCGATCGAGCCGTTCGACGTCACCGGGACTGCCGCGGTGATCCGTCGCGCCCTCGAGATGCCCGCGGGTGAGCGCCGGGCCCTCGCCGGCCGACTGTCGACCCTCGCGTCGCTCCACCCGCCCGCCGAGTGGCTCGCGACGGTCGAATCGTGCGCGCGCCCGGCCCGCCGGCCGGGACCCAGCTAGAGGACCCGGGTTCGGCGGGTTCCTGGGCCCGCCGCCGCCCGGTCGGCGAGCGCGCCCAGGAAGCCGAGCGCGCCGAGTGGACCCTCCACCGTCACGTCGGCGCCGGCGAGGAGGGCCTCCGGGGCCTCCTCGCTCGCCACCGCGACCCGCACGCCCGCGAGCGCGCCCGAACGGACGAGGAGGTCGAGCGCGGAGAACGCCGGGATGTCGCCGACGTCGTCACCGAGGACGCAGCCGGCCGCGCAGCCCGTCAGCAGCGAGGTGACGACCGTGCCCTTGTCGTTCGCGACCGGGAGGACGAGCTCGACCGCGCGTTTGCCCAGCCGGATGGCGAGTCCGTGGCGTTCGGCGATCCTGCGGGCGAGCGCGACGGCCGCCGGCGCGACGGCGGGCGCGTTGCGCCAATGCAGCGTGAGCGCGAGACCCTTCCCCTCGACGAGGGCGCCCTCGGGGACCCTCGCCCTCGCTTCGTCGATCGCGGCGGCGACCGCGCCGGCGTAGTCGTCGACCAACGGGTCGTAGACGACCGAGCCGTCGGGGGCGCGGCGCTCGAGGCCGTATTGGCCGTAGACGGCGAGTCGGTCGAGCGCCGGACTGCTCGCGAGCCGTTCGACGAGAAACGTGACCGGCCGGCCCGAGACGACCGCGACGACGCCGTAGAACGCGGTCAGCCGCTCGAGGACCGCCGCCGCGCCCGGCAGCGGGAAAGCATCGTCGGGATTCGGGACGATCTCAGCGAGGGTTCCGTCGTAATCGACAATGATCCCCGTAAAGGACGGCTGCGCCGAAAGGAGCGCCAGCGCCCGTTCGACGGCCGGGTTCAGTGCGGTCGACGTTGACGGGGGGCTTCGGCGAAGAACGCGGCGCGGATCCGTTCGGCGCGTCGACGCCGGGTGCGGTGAACGACGAGCGGGTCGTAGGCGGCGGCGTCATCGGAGTCCGCGAGCGCGGAAACGATCGCGTAGTACCGCGTCGGGGAGATGCCGAGCCGGGCACGGATCGCGTCCCGTTTGCTCGTTTGGCCAGTTGTTGTCCACCAATCGCGCTCGAAATCGAGCACCGCGCGCTCGACTGGCGTCAACGGCATTGCACGTTCTCCACAACTCGACAATGCCGTGATGAGGCGCGCGAAGCAAGCACCCTCCCCGGTTCGGCCTCGCAAACGGGTTCTGTGACGCTTCGCGTCGGCAACCTCGCGCCGGCGCGTGCAACGGAACTCGCGAGCGATAAAGCTCCGTCACGCGACCGCCGTTCGCGGACCCGTGGCGCCCGTCAGTTGCGGACGAGGTGGTACAGGTTGAGCTGCCTCATCCGCCCGATCGACCCGGCGGAGCGTTCGTCCGCGACGTCGAACGCGTTCCCGAAACGCAGGCGCAGCTCGGCGGCGTCGACCCCGCTGGCGCCGAGCAGGCGCCAGGATGCCGGCGGGTGCGTGATCCCGGCGAGGTAGAAGTCCGCACCCGGCCGGGAGGCGGCGGCCACCTCGGCCGCGTAGTCGTCACGCAGGCGATCGGGGATCGCGTGATAGCAGCCGATGTCGAGGATGAGATCGAACGGGCCCGCGACGCCGAGGGCACGCAGTCGCGCGACGTCTCCGGTGACGAAACGGGCCTTCGTCCTGTCAGAGCGCGCCCCCGCCCGCGCGCGTTCGGTCGCTTCGGGCACGAAGTCGAGCCCCACGACGTCCCAGCCCTGGCGGGCGAGGTAGCGCGCGTCGGCGCCGGTCCCGCAGCCGAGGTCGAGCGCCCGTCCCGGAGGGCGACCCCGGACGATCTCCTCCAGTTCCGGCCAGTGCCGCGAGGTGTCCCACCGCGGTTTCCCGAAGCGGTACGTGAACCGGTAGAACAGCGAATCGAGCCTCACGTTCCTCCTTCCGCCCGTGCACCGGGATGCGCACGGCTGGGTATATAGCTCAACTACTAAATCACTTATAACGTAAGTAATATAACCAGACGCTATAATTCGGTCAATGGCGGCACCGAGACCGGACGAGATGGCGGCGAGCCTGCAACGGTTCGGGCTGGAGCGCGATCGCATGCGCGCCGCGCTCGCCGACGAGGCGGGGATCAACGCGACCGATCTCGACGCGCTCGAGCACCTGGAG
>JBEKCO010000037.1:0-16247 GCA_050014835.1 Acidimicrobiales bacterium | reverse complement strand
TGTTGCCCTCGACACCGGTGAGCTCACGAACCTGCACACGTTCAGCCATCTACAAAGTCTGCGCGATCACGGTCGCGAGGTGGTGGACGCGACCCCTCAGACGTTGCCGGTCACGGCACTAGAACGGCACCGACTCGACCAAACCCGGCGAGAAGGGAGGCGAAATTGAGCGACCCGGAACCCGGCCGGGGGCCCGCCGCGACAAGCCGCGTCGTCCTCGTCGGCCTCGGGAACATCTCCTCGGCTCACCTGTCCGCCCTTGAGGAGATCGGTTCGGTTGGAAACGTCGTCGGCGTCGACCCGAGCCCCAAATCGCCGGCCACCTTCCGCGGGGCGCCACTTCCCGTCCACCGTGAGCTGCGTGACGCCCTGGCCGCTCCCGCCGACCTCGTCGTCGTGGCGACCCCGACGGGCTCGCACGCCGCGGTCGTCGACGCGGTGCGGGCTTGCGACGCCGGGGTGCGCGTCCTCGTCGAGAAGCCCGCGGCCGGCAACCTCGGGGACGCGCGGCGGCTTCTCGCCGCCGGGTCCGGGGTGCAGGTGATCCTCCACTCGGGGTTCGCCCCCGAGGTGCTGTGGGCAGCCCGGTTCTGCGGCACCGAGCGGGACCGTCTCGGGGACATCGTCTCGCTCGCGGCGTGGTTCGGCAGCCCCTACGCGGACGACGAGGACAGGCGCGCCAAAAGCCTCGTGAACAGCTGGCTCGACTCGGGCATCAATGTGCTGAGCGTCATCGCCCGGTTCGTCGTCCCCGCGGGCGTCATCTCCTTCCGGCCGCTCGCCGACCACGCGAGCACCTTCGAGGCGCGACTGCGCCTCGATTCGGACGGCTCGCGGGAAGGCACGATCGTCACGACCTGGCAGGCCGCCGCGACCACCCAGTCGTTGCGACTGCGGTTCGACGACGGCTCGGAGCTCCTCGTCGACCTCGTGGCCGGCGCGGCAACGCATTTCCGCGACGGTTCCGTCACCGAGATGTTCACGCGACCCGGGCGCGGCGGGCACCTCGGCCACCAGTACGCCAACTTCTACCGCGACTACTTCGGGCGACAGCAGTGGCAGTACCCCGACGACCAGGTCGCCGAGCTCCACGCGCTGCTCTTCTCGGCGATGGAAGGCGTCGCGCGATAGGACCGCCGCGAGGCGACTCCCGGTCGGCGTGCGATCTGCCGGCTCCGTTGTCGCGACCGGTCGCCGCCCCGACGAAGGGCGGCGGTGCTAGGCCGGCGTCGGCACCTCCTCGGCGACGTGACCGTCCCCGTCGCCCTCGACCTCGTGGTGGCGGAGGAGATGGTGGTGGCCGAGGCGGGCCTTCTGGGCCCTCGATTCCTCGTCCTCGTGGATGTACTTCTCGCCCCGCATCGCCGAGGCGATCGCGGCGATGACGCTCATCACGACGGCGAAGACGAGGATCACCGTGAGGGCGTGCTTGAAAGGCGGGCCGATCAGCTGGGGGAAGAACTCCCGGCTGGTGATGAGCTTCGCCTGCCCCGCTCCGAGATGGGCGAGTACCTTCGGTCCGAGGAGCATCTTCAACGGGTTGTATCCGAGGAAGGCCGCGAACAGGTACCCGAGCGGCGGCGCCTTGGCGAGCTTCGCCGCGACGCCCGCCGGGACCCCGTGGGCGGTCAGTCCCACGAGCAGGGCGTGGGGCACCGAGCTGTTGAGACCGAGGATGAGCAGCGTGAAGAAAAGCCCCATCGAAAGCGGCAGGCCGGAGTTGGCGAGCGTCACGCGCATGCCCGAGGCGGCGCCCCGGTGGCGGGCCGGCACCGAGTTCATGATCGACGAGGTGTTCGGCGCGGCGAACAACCCGCCCCCGATCCCGGTCGTGAACATGACGGCGGCGAACGGCCAGTACGAGAAGTTCGCCGGGAAAAGGATCATCACGCCGTACATCGCGCCCGACAGCAACATCCCCGCCGTGGCGAACGGCCGCGCCCCGTAGCGGTCCGACAGTCGCCCGGACAGCGGTCCCGAAACGACGAAGCCAATCATGAACGGCATCATGTAGATCCCAGCCCACAGCGGCGTGACGGTGAAGTTGTAGCCGTGCTCGGGCAGCCAGATGCCCTGGAACCAGATCATCAGCATGAACTGGAAGCCGCCCCGGCCGACCGAGCCCAAGAACCCGGCCGCGTTGCCGGCGGAGAACGCCCGGATCCGGAAGAGCGACAGCCGGAAAAGCGGCGCCTCCACCTTTGTCTCGATATAGAGGAACAACCCGAGGAGCGCGAGGCCCCCGAAGATCATCTCCAAAACGAACGGGTCGCCCCATCCCGTCAGTGAGTGGCCGTAGGGCTTGATGGCATAGGTGAAGCCGGTCAGCACCATGGCGAGGCCACCCGCGAAGGCGATGTTGCCCAGCCAGTCGATCCGGGCGGGGATGCGGATCCCGATCTCTTTCAGCTTGAGATACGCCCAGATAGTGCCGAAGACCCCGATCGGGACGTTGGCGAGGAACACCCAGCGCCAGCCCACCTGGGAAAGCAGACCGCCGACGATGATGCCGAGGAATGAGCCGAGAATCGCGGCGACCATGTTCGTGCCCAACGCGAAGCCCAGCTGTTCGGCCGGAAAGGCGTCGGTGATGATGGCGGCCGAGTTCGCCATGAGGAGCGCCCCGCCGATCGCCTGGAACATCCGCAGGATGATGAGCTCCAGGGCCCCGTCCGAACCGGTGCTCCACACGAGCGAGAGCAGGATCGCTCCGAGCGTGAACCAGGCGAAGCCGAGGTTGTACATCTTCACCCGGCCGAAGATGTCGCCGATGCGGCCGACGGTCACCACGACAGCGGCCATCACGAGCATGTAGCCCATCAGGATCCAGAGCAGGTACGGGAAGTTCGCGCCGACGAGCGGGTCGAGGTGGATGCCCCGGAAGATGACCGGCAGGGCGATCATCAGGCTCGTGGCGTTCGTCGTCGCCAGCAGCACGCCGACGGTCGTGTTCGAGAGGACCACCCACTTGTAACGCGGTCCGACGATCGGTGGTTTCGCCGACGTTGTTGCCGTCACCGGTCTACTCCCTTCAGCGGGCGGCCTCGGCCGCCCGTGTCACTGGCCGTCAGTTGCGTCGTCAACTTCGGCGCCTCGGGGGCGCGTTCGGCGGCGAGCGTCTCGATGACGGCGACGGCGCGCTCGAGCGCCCGGCGGTCCGATTCGCTGAGCGCGTCGAGACGCCCGGCGAGCCAGGCCGTCCCGATCCGGTCGCGCCTGTCGAGGAGCTCGGCACCCGCGGCGGTGGCGACGAGGATGATCCCCCTCCGGTCCTCCGGATTCGCCCGCCGCGTGATGAGACCCGCCTCCTCGAGCTTGTCGGCGAGACGCGTCGCCGCCGGCGAGGGCAAACCCTCGATCTCGGCGAGCTGGCCGACGCTCAACGGTCCCGACTGCACCACCGTGGCGAGCGCGGAGAGCTTGGCGATCGTGAGGTCCGAGGGGTCTCGGCGGCGAATCTGGCGGCTAAGGCGGATCATCGAAACGCGCAACCGCCCCGACAGGAGATACGTCGACGCCGACGGCCGGCGCAACACGCCCGTCCCGAGTCGTCCCATCGGCATCCCGTCACGCACCGGCGGACGACGTGCGATCAGTCCGCCCGCGGGTCGGCCAGAGGCCCGAATCGATCATTACCAGTGATATTAGATACCAAAAGCACCGATTCGCGACATTCCGTCACAGATCCCCGAGAAAGGGTCCTTCGGCCCGGGTGAGCGGGTCGGTCGGCCCACTCGCCACCCGGTGAAGGGTGGGCCCCGGGCGCGGCGAGCGAGCGCGAGGCAATAGTGATCCCGTTCACTTCCAAGGAGGCGGGCCGATGAGGACGATCAGCCGTTGCGCGGCGGTCCTCGCCGTCGTCGTCGCCGGGTTCGTCGCCGTCGGGCCCCGCGTCAGGGTCGAGCCGGGGGGAACCGGCACGCTGCAACTCTTCGTCGAGCCGCAGGCGGGCATGGGGCCGATCGACCAGTACCTGCGCGCCGCCCGCCACAGCGTGGACCTCGAGGTCTACGAGCTCGAGGACCCGGTCGTCGAGTCGATCCTGTCGGCCGACGCCGCCCGCGGCGTCCGGGTCCGGGTGATCCTCGACAAGTCCTACGTCGGCAGCGAGAACTCGACCGCCTTCTCCTACCTCGCCGCCCACCACGTCACCGTGCGCTGGGCACCGGCACGATTCGACCTCGACCACGAGAAGGCGGCCGTCATCGATGAGGCGACCGCACTCGTCATGACGATGAACTTCACTGCCCGCTACTACGCGGACACCCGCGACGTGGTCGTCGTCGACACCCAGCCCGCCGACGTGGCCGCGATCGAGTCCACCTTCGACGCCGACTGGTCCGACGGGGGCGCGGGAACGGCCCCCACCGGCGCGGACCTGCTCTGGAGCCCGGGGTCCGAGGAAGCTCTCGTAGGGCTCATCGATTCGGCCCGGGTCTCGGTCGACGTCGAGAACGAGGAGATGGGCGACGCCGACGTCACCGCGGCGCTCGCCGCCGCAGCAGGCCGGGGCGTGCACGTCGTCGTCGTCATGACCGCGGACTCCGAGTGGGACGGTGCCCTCGACGAGCTGGGCCAAGCCGGCGTCGAGGTTCGCACCTACCCGGACACGCCGTCCGCCCTCTTCATCCACGCCAAGGTCGTCGTCGTCGACGCCGGGTCGGCGGACGAACGCGCCTTCGTCGGATCGGAGAACTTCTCGGTGGCCTCGCTCGTTTTCAATCGCGAGCTCGGCATCGTGACGTCCCGCCCAGGCGTCGTCGGGACGCTCGCGCGCCTCGTCGCCTCCGACGCCGCCGGCGGAGAGCCCTGGCGGTAGAGGGAGATCGGGTGGGCCCGACCGGCGCAGCACGCGCAACTGCCGCGGCATCGCCGGTCGGTCCGGGCTCCGGGTCCGGCTGGCCTGACCGGGTTCGAAGTCCGACGACCCGCGAGGACCCCGGTTCAGAACCCTGGTCCCTCGGTCGACACCGACCACTTCCTGAGTGCGCGGATGGGGCGATGGCAAGGCGACTGGCGGCGCCGAGACGAGATCGGACGGGGCTTGAGGAATCCACGCGCCTCACGTCAGAGAGCCGTCAGCTCAGCGCCGCCGACCTCGAGGCGATCTTCCGGTTCAGTATGGACGGCGTCGTGGTGACCATCCCCGACGGTCGGATCCTCGCGGCGAACCGAGCCGCCTGCGAGATGTTGGGCCTCACCGAGGACGAGATCCTGCGACGCGGCCGCCAGGGCCTCGCCGGCTGGCTACGCACGACCTGGATGCCCTACCTCGAGCGGGTGCCCGCCGAGATGCGGCCCGAGCTTGTCGAGGACGTCCTCGACGCCTACCTCGCCAGGAATCCCCTGGACGAAGGTGGCAACGCCCACGTGAGAATGGTGCGGCTCGAGGTGGAGGCCGTGAAGACCGGGGCGGTTTGAGCGGTTCCGGGCGCGTCAATCCTGCAAGGCACGCTCGACCCCCGGGATCCTCGCTCTTGTTCGGCGCCACCGGATTCGGCGGGCAATTGCCACGCGGGCGCCTCGGCACGAGTCGCGGTCATTCGGTCGAGAGGAGATGACCACACGGGGGCCCTCGCCCGAAATCCGACACCGCGCCGTTTGACGGGATCCCCGCGAGAAGCCATCAGGGTATTCACAGACAACGGCGGCAAACTTCACGAGCAGGACGCCGCAGGGAGGCCCAACGACGATGAACGAGCACGGGCAACCGTCCCCCGAGCCGACCATGCCGCTCGAACAGATCCCGCAAGGAGCCGGACCCCAGCCGGGCAGCAAAGTTGTCGAGCCCACGCCCCCGAACGGATCAGGCACACGCAGGTCCGAGCGCCTGCTCGCCAACCGAGCGACCGGTTGGGTGGTCGCCGGCGTGCTGGCGGGCGCCGTCGTCGGACTGTCGGTCGCCCTGGTCACGACGTCGTCATCGCCCACGGCGCCGTTCCGGAGCGGCGTCACGGTGCCGGGTCGCTTCGGCGGCGGGCTGGCGCCAGGTCGGCTCAATCCCGGTGGCGGTCCCTTTGGCGGGAGAATCGGGCCCGGCGTACGCGGAGTGGCTGGCACCGTCGACAAGGTCTCCGCCTCGAAGTTCACGATGACGTCGAACACAGGCCAAGAGCTGACTGTGGACGAGCAGTCCTCCACGACCTACCGCAAGGGAACGAGCTCGGCATCGAAGAGCGCGGTCACCGCTGGCACCCACGTCATCGTGCTCGGCTCGACTAGCGGGTCGACGATCAATGCGACGCAGGTCGTCATCCTCGCCGCGGGAGACGGCTACTTCGGCTCCGCCGGGCCAACGCCGGCAATGTGACCTCAAGGATCCGTGACTCGTTGTGCCCGGCCCCCTCCCGCTCGGTGACTGATAACCGCCGAGCGTCGACCTCGCGGTGATCGCCGACGGAGCCGCTCGCGAACGGACCCCGCAGGAGGTTCAGAGGTGCCAAGACTTGGGCGGTATCCGGCGACAACCGGTCCGCGTCGGCCTCTCACGTCGCCCGCCCCACACAGCGTTGGGGCTTGCGCGATTCAGCCGGAGAAAAAACTGAACCGCACCTTGCGGCGGGGATTGTCCCGATTCGTGTCGACGAGGACGAGGCGCTGCCAGATCCCGAGCGAAGGACGCCCATCGATCACCGGGATCGACAACGAGGGCGAGATGAAACAGGGAAGGACGTGGTCGCGCCCGTGCCCCACCGAGCCGTGCCGGTGCCGGTAGGGCCTCGTGGTCGGCAGGAGGCCCTCAATCGCCTCGGCGAGATCGGCCTCGCTCCCCGAGCCCGTCTCCATGAGCGCGACGCCTGCCGTGGCGTGTGGCACGAAGACGTTCACCAGGCCGTCGCCCCGTCCACGACAGAAGCGCTCGAGCTGGTCGGTCAGCTCGGTCACAACCTCCGAACCACTCACGATCTCGATCTCTTCGGATTCCATGCCGCCATCTTCTACCCCTTCACGGAGGCCTAACGTCCGGTTGATGGAGAAACGTCGGCTGGGAAAGACAGGGTGGGACGCGAGCGTCATCGGTTTCGGTGGCTGGGCGATCGGCGCGGACTGGGGGGAGACCAACGACGACACCTCACGGGCGGCACTGCGCGCGGCGGCCGCCGCGGGCGTGAACTTCTTCGACACCGCCGACGTCTACGGAGACGGACGCAGCGAGCGCCTGCTGGCCGGGCTACGCAGGGAGCTCTCCGAGCCGATCTTCGTCGCCACGAAGGTCGGGCGTCGCGCACCCGAGCAGCACGTCGAGCACTACCGACCGGAGAATCTCGTCGCCTGGGTCGACCGGAGCCGGGAGAACTTGGAAACGGAGACCCTGGATCTCGTCCAGCTGCACTGCCCCCCGACCGACCTCTACTACCACCCGGAGGTGTTCGCCGCCCTCGACGACCTCGTGGCACGAGGTGCGGTCGCCCATTACGGGGTCAGCGTCGAGAGGGTGGAGGAAGCCCTGAAGGCACTCGACTACCCCGGCGTGGCGACGGTGCAGATCATCTACAACATTTTCCGCCAGCGCCCGGCCGCGAGGTTCCTCGCCGCCGCCCGGGACGCCGGCGTCGGGGTGATCGTCCGCGTGCCGCTCGCCTCGGGCTTGCTGACCGGCAAGATGTCGCCCGATACGAAGTTCGCGGCGAACGATCACCGGAACTACAACCGGCACGGCGAGGCGTTCGACGTCGGCGAGACGTTCGCGGGCGTCGACCTGCAGACCGGCCTCGCCGCCGTTGAAGAGCTGCGCGCGCTTGTGCCGCCCGGTCAGTCGATGGCTGATGTCGCCCTGCGCTTCTGCCTGTCGGACCCGGCGGTTTCGACCGTGATCCCCGGCGCGAAGAACCCCGACCAGGCGCGTGAGAACGCCGCGGCCGGCGAACTGGGGCCGCTTGACGCATCCACCCTCGAGCGGCTCGCAGAAATCTACTGGGAGCGCATCGCAGCTGAGGTCCACGATCGCTGGTGAGCTCGCCCGCTTCGCCACGGCCGCACAGTGCCGTTGGAGCTGAGCCGCTAGCCCGGACACGGAACGAGTCGAGCCCGGCGACGAGCCTTTCCGGCAAAGACACGCGACGAGCTGCAGTCCCGGGGAGGCTCCGGAGGACGCCGGTTATTCGCCTTTCCTACGGGCGAGCACCAGGGTATCAATCGCCTGACGAAGGCCGGTTTCCGTGTCGAGCGTCCGGATGACGTGCTCGGCGCGAAGCACCTCGACGTCGCGCAACCAGTTCCCGACGTCGTCAGGTTCGTAGAGGACGTCAGGGTCCTGCGGCCCACCGGTCCCGTTGGTCTTGGTGTCACAGGGGACCTTGCTGTTGCAACGTTGCAGCCCCTGCGGGCCGATCACACGTTCATTGCGACCCAGGGCTTTTCGGCCGAAGCGGGCATGACCTACCCGAGCTTCGAGGAGGTCGCGGTGAAGCGGGCGATGATCGCAGCGGGCGCCGAGGTTACCCTCCTCGCTGACGGTTCGAAGTGCGGTCGGGCCTCGATGGCAAAGTTCGCGCCATTGACCGTACTGAATAGGATTATCACTAGCCCGCCGATTCCAGAGGTCGAACGCGAGCGGATCGACGAGTTGGGTGTCGAACTCATCCTCGTGGGCGAGGACGAGGCGTCTGCCGGCTCTTGGAATTATGCTGCGGGTCGTTGATGAACCAACCCCGTGGCACGATAAAGAAGCTGATCAACGATCCCACCAAGGTCGTCGATGAAATGCTCGAGGGTTTCGTCGCGGCCCACTCCGACATCGTCTCGTTGGCGTCGCCGAGGGTGGTAGTCCGGGCCGAAAAGACCGGCACGAAAGTGGCACTCGCCATCGGCGGAGGTTCGGGTCACGAGCCCGCGATGCTCGGCTACGTGGGCTACGGCATGGCCGATGTGGCCGCAATTGGCAACATCTTTGCCGCGCCATCGCCGGACACCATTCTCGAGTCGCTCGTCCAGGCTGACAGTGGGAAAGGCGTCGTGCTCGCCTACGGGAACTACTCGGGAGATGTCCTCAACGTCCGGCTCGCAGTTCAGCGGGCGAAGGCGCAAGGGATCGATGTCCGCACGGTGTTTATCTCCGACGACGTTGCCTCCGCCGGACCCGCCGAGATCGACAAGCGACGAGGTATTGCCGGCGACATCATCGTGTTCAAGACGACGGGTGCCGCGGCGGAGGCCGGCATGTCGTTGGACGACGTGGAGCGCGTCGCGCGCAAGGCCAACGCCAGTACGCGGACCATGGGCGTGGCGCTCACTAGCGCTGAGTTGCCTGGCGTGGAACGGCCGATCTTTGAAAGCGGGCCTGGGGAGATGGACGTGGGAATGGGAGCTCACGGTGAGCCGGGCATCAGCCGCGAGCCATTGCGTTCGGCGGACGAAGTCGGCCGCCTCCTTATCGAGCACATCCTCGACGATCTCACATGCCCGGCCGGATCACACACCGCCCTCCTCGTCAACGGTTTTGGTGCAACTCCGGGCCTTGAGCAATACCTCGTGTATCGCGCCGCGCGCGCCACGCTGATCGACCACGGCATGTCTGTCGAGCGCTCGTACGTTGGCGAATTCATCACGACTCTCCAGATGGCGGGTCTGTCCACGACCGTGACCATCCTCGATGATGAACTGCTCTCGCTTCTGGATGCGCCGGTCCGAACGGCGAGGTTGGTGAATTGACCGCAGCGCCGGGAGCCTCGCTGGCGACGATCACCCGACTCGTTATTGCCGTCGCGGACGCCCTCGAGGGCGCCTCGGGCCATCTCGGCGAGATTGACGCGGTTGCGGGAGATGGCGACCACGGACTCACGGTGGCGGGGGCGGCGCGGAGTATCCGCGCCAAGCTTAGTAAGGAAAGTCCGAAGGATGTCGAGGCACTGCTTGACCTGGCGGCCGCCGAGTTCGCCCAGGCTGGCGGCGCGATGGGTGCGATCGCCTTTGTTCTGCTCGGCGCCGTCGGTCACGCCGCCGCAGAGATCCGCGGGGAGCTGTCAGCCCTCGACGTCTCACGACTTCTCGGCGTTGCGCAGGACGTTGTGACCGAGTTCGGTGGAGCACAGCCTGGTGACAAGACGATTGTCGATGCCATCTTTGCCGCGCGAGAAGCAGCCGTTGACCGCGCGAATCTCGGAGGCTCCGCTGCTGAAGCCCTTCTTGCCGCGGCACAAGGTGCTCGCAAGGGCGCTGATGGAACCGCGGGGATGATCGCCAGAGTCGGAAGGGCAAGCCGGCTCGGTGAGATCAGCCGAGGAACGATTGACCCCGGAGCGGAATCGTTCGCGATCAGCATGGAAACACTGGCTGCGGCCTATACCTCGGGGGGCGCGCAGGAATAGCGTCCTCGGCGGCACGCACGACGGTCTCGTCGCCTGAAGTGGCTCGTCAACGAGCCGGACACGGCTGCCGGATTTGCGTTCTGGCGCAGCGCCGGTAGGTAGCGGGCGTGCGGGAACGCTCGGTGGATCGTGGCGACGGCCGCGGCGATCGTCGTCGTCGCTCTGCCATTGCTCCATCCTCTCAAGAGGTGGAGCAGTCACCATTCCCGGGGCGCTTCAAACAGATTCGACTTCTCGCGGTGTCGATCGATCGCTGCGTGATGCCGCCATCGTCGCGGCCGCCACGTTGACACGCCCAGGCTCGGACCCGACTTCTGCGAGTGCGCGTTGAAGTCGAGACTGATCACGCCGCGACAAACAGCGACTCTGGGCTGGACTCTTGGATCCCGAGGTGGGATTCGAACCCACGACCTGCGCATTGCGAGGGCCTTCAATGGCGTCTTCTTGGGTTCCGCCGGTTCGCAACGCGTCGCATAAGGGCAGGTCAACAGGGGTGAAGATTGAGATGTCAACGCTCCGCCTGATCGCAATGCGTCACATAAGGGCAGCAGAACAGGGGTGAAGCTTGAGACGGTAGCGATCCGCTGCAATTCGCTACGGTGTAGGCGGCTCTATGCCGGGTGTAGCAGTGTGCCCCCCAGAGAGCGAATTTGTGAGGTCGCGCCTCTAGCGGGGCGGGCAGCACGACCTGAATTTCGAGGTTCCGTCAAACCCTGGAGGCCACCACGCCCGCCCAGCGTCTGAGTCGCAGCGAGCACCCCGCAGTAGCTCGAGCGCTCAAGGCGCACACCACGGGCAAAGGCACCCGAACGCTTGGCGCGTCCTCGATCGCGCTTATCAGCTTGGCCGCTGTGTTGACTCTGCGGAGCATGCCGAGCATCGCCGAGGACGGCTGGTCGAGCATCGCCTACTACCTGCTCGGCGCGCTTCTGTTCTTCATTCCGCTCGCGCTCGTCGCGGCCGAGCTCGCAACCGGCTGGCCGCGGGCCGGTGGCCTATACGCATGGGTCAACGAGGCGTTCGGCGAGCGATCGGGCTTCCTGTCTATTTGGTTCGAGTGGGTCGAGGGCGTTGTGTGGTACCCGACGGTGTTGTCGTTCGTTGCGGCAGCGGCCGCCTACGTGGTCGATCCCAGTCTTGCGAACGAGAAGGTCTATCTCGTAATCGTGATGCTGACCGTATTTTGGGTGTTGACGCTGCTCAACTTCTTCGGCGAGAAGTGGATCTTGCGGGTGAACGATCCTGCGGTCATCGTCGGAACACTGATTCCGGCCGTGGTGCTGATCGTGCTCGGCCTGTACTGGCTGTCCGCTGGCAAGCACCTGGCGATCCCATTCAGCGCATCTCAGCTCGAGCCGAACCTCTCAAGCCTCAACCACATGGTGTTCTTCGTCGGCGTCGTGCTCGGCTACGCGGGCATCGAAATGGCCGGATTCCACGCCAAAGAGACAAAGAACCCCGGCCGCGACTTTCCGCGCGCAATCTTCCTCGCAGCCCTGTTGATCGTCGGCGTGTCGATTTTCGCGACGCTCGCGATCGCGTTCATCGTGCCACAGGCCAAGCTGAGCCTCGTGGCCGGCATCCCGCAGGCGTTCGCTCTGTTCTTCAAGTCTCTCGGCGTCGGCGTCTGGGCCACCAAGCTGATGTCCGGCCTGCTCGCTCTCGGCACGCTCGCGTTGATCAGCACCTGGCTACTGGGGCCGTCGAAGGGCCTGTACGCGGCGGAGCGCACGGGAGACCTTCCGCCGGAGCTGCATTACGTGAACAAGCGCCACGTGCCCGTGGCGCTGCTCGTTTTTCAGGGCATCCTTGGCACGCTGTTCGCGCTGATGTTCCTGTTCGTGCCGTCCATCAACACCAGCTATTGGATGCTCACGGCGTTGACCACGCAGATCTTGGTGATGATGTACATCATGATCTTCGCGGCCGCGATCCGGCTGCGCTACACGCAGCCCGACGTCGCCCGCGCGTACAAGATCCCCGGCGGCAAGATCGGCATCTGGCTCGTCGCCGGCATGGGCATCTTCGGGTCGGCCTTCGCACTGATCATCGGGTTCGTGCCGCCTAGCGGGATCAGCCATTGGCCGATTCCAATCTACGTCGCCGCGATGTTCGGGCTGATCATCATCTGCTCGGCACCGCCTTTCATCGTCGAGAAGATCAAGAAGCCGGGCTGGAAGATCGCGCACCCAGACAATGTCCTGCTCGACGTCGGCGACACCGACAAGCCGGTCCCCCCCGCCACTTCCGGCATCGCCAGCGCCTGACGCGCCGTCAAAGACTGCAAACCGCAAGGAGCCCGCCATGTTGGAGCGCCACGAATTCCCCGTGTTGTTCGTTGCAGGACCGAAGCGCCGTCACGAGGCGAGCCAGACACTCAGCCGGATAGTCGCGGAACTGGTCGATCTTGGTCACCGCGTCATCGAGGCCGAGACGCTTACCGACGGTCGCGCGCTCGTCAGCTCGGATCCGTCGTTCGGGGCAGTGATCCTCGACTGGGATGTGTCCGAGCCGGAGGGCGAGGCTGATACTCGCGCAGTGCTCGACGCTGCGCGGCGCCTGAGCGAACGCCTACCCGTGTTTCTCATGCTCGAGCACGGTGATGCCGCTGAGCTCTCGCTCGAGGTGCTCAGCGCAGCCCAAGAGGTCGTGCTCGTGCTCGAGGACACCCCGGCGTTCATCGCCGGACGGATCGACTTCGCCTGGCGCCGCTACGTCGAGACGCTGCTGCCGCCGTATTTCGGTGCCCTCGTCGAGTTCGCCAATACCTACGAGTACTCGATGCACACGCCCGGTCACGCCGGTGGCACAGCCTTTCGTAAGACGCCGGTCGGCAAGGCGTTCTACGACTTCTACGGCGAGAACATCTTCCGCACGGATCTGTCCGTCGCGCTCGGCCCAGTGCTCGAGCTCGGCTCTCTGCTCGACCACTCCGGCCGGGTTGACGAATCGGAGCGCAACGCGGCACGGATCTTCGGTGCCGACATGACGTTCTTCGTTCTCAATGGCACCTCGACCGCGAACCAGATCGTCGCGCACAGCGCGATCGTCGCAGGCGATGTGGTACTCGCCGACCGCAACTGCCACAAGTCGCTGAACTACGCGCTGACGGTTACCGACGCGATCCCGGTGTACCTGCGTCCGGTGCGAAACGGCTACGGGATCATCGGCCCGATCCCCGTGAGCGCACTCGGCCCGGGCCCGATCGCGGAGTCGATCGCAGCGCACCCGCTCGCCGCCATGGCGGCAGACAAGGCCCCGGTGTATGCGGCGGTAACCAACTCGACCTATGACGGGCTGTGCTACGACGCTCGAGAGGTGACGACTCTGCTTGGACAGAGCGTGCCGCGCATCCATTTCGACGAGGCATGGTTCGCCTACGCCGCGTTCAATCCGCTGTACCGCGACCGGCACGCGATGCATGCGATCCTCGAGCCGGGTGGACCGACGCTGTACGCCACGCAGTCCACGCACAAGCTGCTCGCCGCGTTCTCGCAGGCCTCGATGATCCACATCCGTTCGAGCGAGCGGGCCCCGGTCGATCGTGCCCGCTTCAACGAGGCCTACATGATGCACGGCTCGACCTCACCGTTCTACCCGATGATCGCCGTGCTCGACGTCGCCGCGGCGATGATGGATGGCCCGGGCGGCGCGACATTGACTGACGAGTCGATCCGTGAGGCAATCGACTTTCGCAAGCGAGTCGTCACGCTGACCCAGGCGATCGCTGAGCGCGACGGTGACGACGGTTGGTTCTTCGGCGTCTGGCAACCCGAGGAGGTGCGCGACCCCGTCTCAGGGATCAAGTACTCCTTCGCGGAGGCACCCGACGATCTGCTTGCCACCGAGCCCGGCTGTTGGACGCTTCAGCCCGATGCGCCGTGGCACGGGTTCGGCGCGGTCACAGACGGCTTCTGCATGCTGGACCCGATCAAGGTCACGATCACGACGCCCGGCATGGACGTCACCGGCGCCTTTGCAGACCGCGGCATCCCCGCCCAGATCGTCACGCTGTTCCTGGACCAGCAGCGCATCGAGGTCGAGAAGACCGGCGACTACATCCTGCTGGTGCTGTTCTCAATTGGCATGACAAAGGGCAAGTGGGGCACGCTGCTTGACGGACTGCTCGGATTCAAGCATGCCTACGACGCGAACTTGCCGCTACGTGACGTCCTGCCCGAGCTCGTTGCGGCTAATCCGGAGCGCTACGGCGCGCTCGGTCTCGCCGACCTCTGCGACGAGATGCACGACGCGCTTCGCACGGGACGCATGCCGGCTCTTCTGGACAGTGCGTTCGACGCGCTGCCCGAAGTGAAGCTCACCCCCGGCGACGCCTACCGCCGCTTGGTCCGCGGGCGGAGCGAGCGCCTGCCACTCGCCGCCATGGCAGAACGAACCGCGACGGTAATGGTCGTTCCCTACCCACCAGGCATCCCGATCCTGATGCCCGGCGAGAGCGCTGGCCCTGCCGACGGGCCACTGCTCGAGTACCTCGCAGCACTCGAGACCTTCGACAAGCGCTTCCCCGGCTTCGAACACGACATCCACGGCGTCGAACGCGACTCCACCGGTAATTACCAGGTCGAATGCCTCACGCTAGAACCTGCCGCCGCGCACACCTAACCCAAGAACCACAGCTCGTCGAAGACGGCGCCGGAATGCCGTGGCGACCAGACCGGCGCATTGGGGTTGCTCACGCGCCGCGCGGGACGCAGACGCTGGCTCCGGCAAAGCCATTGCCGACGGAGTTCGCGGCGCGGTGTTCACCAGCCGACTCCCTGATTTGTCAAGGAGTGGACCAAAAGTCGGGGGCAGGTCAGATGCGTGCCAGCCGATGAGGAGCATCCCATACCGTCCGCTCGTGAAATACCAGGGGGCAGTGCCTCAGCTGCCGGGTGAGTGTGACGCAGTACGGCACGTCGAGGATACGCTCGACCCAACAACGAGCTCCGCGAAAGGTCGAGGTCAACGGTGAGCGACGTCCAGGACTGGAACGAGAAGATAATCGACGAATTCCGTGCCAACGAGGGCCGCGTCGGCGGACAGTTCGAGGGAGCCCCTGTGCTCTTGCTGCACACGACTGGGGCAAGAACCAGTCAAGAGCGGGTCAACCCAATGATGTTCTTGGACCTCGATGGGCACCGGTACGTCTTCGCCTCCAAGGCTGGAGCTGACACGAACCCGGACTGGTATCACAACCTGGTTGCGCACCCAGACGTGACCGTAGAAGTCGGCACCGACACCTATGCGGCGCAAGCGTTGCCGGTGAGCGGTGAGGATCGTGACCGCATCTACGAAGAGCAGGCCCGCCGTTACCCGGGCTTCGCCGAATACCAGCAAAACACGGAGCGTCTTATTCCGGTTGTGGAGTTGCTCCCCAAGGGCTGAAGGTCTTCCCAGCTGGCATTGACCCGCACCTTGGGACACGCTCAGGTCTTCCCGAATGTGGGCAGAGCCACGACCACGAAGTGCCCCACACCGCCAGGACCGAACGTCACACCAGGGCGACCCTCAACCACACCAGCTGTCGTTCTGGGGCACTCGTCAAAGCGCGGAACGCCCAATCGAGCGCGGCGCTCACGTCAACCGGCGCGGGCACAAGGGCGTTGTTCTGTACCCTGGCGCGCCTCACCTAGCGGCACCTCTGTGGGCTCGTGCAACGACCAAGCGAGACTGATGATGTCATCGCCCACACCGGGCGCTCTCTGACTGGGACAAGGCCAATCCCGGCACGGACTACGACCGCGAGCTGTTCCGGCGGGAGATCCTGCCAAGGCTCGGGGGGCATGTCGCGACGCCGGATGCGAAACTCGTCAAGTGATGGAGATCGACGCGGTCGTATTCGACCTCGGCGGTGTGCTCGTCGATGTGAACTACCGCTACCTGTATCGGCAGTTGCTCCCGTCGGAGGAAGCTGTCGAGGAGTTCCTTGCCACAATC
>JBEKCO010000036.1:0-28649 GCA_050014835.1 Acidimicrobiales bacterium | reverse complement strand
TCCTCCCACTCGCTCGTCTGGCGGTTCTGCCAGCGCCGGTTGACCGCGAGCCCGAAGCTCGCGGTCGCCTGTCCGGCCGGGGTGAATCGCAGTTCGGGATCCCTCGTCACGTTGCCGACGAGCACGACCGTGTTGCCGTTCGCCATCTCTTCGTCTCCGTTTTCTCGACTAGCCCGCCTCGGCGTCGCTCGACGCCTCGCCGGCATGCGCGCGGCCGGCCAGCTTGTCCGGCTGGCGGATGATGCGGTGGCGCAGAACCTCGTCGGTGAGCGTGAGCATCCGGTCGACCTCGGCCATCGCCTCCGGTTCGGCGACGACCTCGAGGAAGAGGTAGAAACCCTCGGTCTTGTGCTTCAGCTCGTAGGCGAAGGTCCGACGACCCCAGCGGTCGATGTGGCCGACGGATCCACCGTGGGAGCGCACGAGCTCGGCCACACGGTCGGTCGTCGCCCGGATGTCGTTCTCATCCAGGCCGATATCGAAAATGACAGCGATTTCGTAGGGCCGCAGGGCGGCTCACCTCCTCCGGACCCGGCGTCGTTGACGTCCGGGGCCCCGGTCGCACCGGGGCAGGGGTGAATATGACCTCGTCATGGTAGCCGACAACCCCCGGTCTCCTGGCGGGCTCCCGCCGGGAACATCCTCGCGGCCGGCAGTATCGCTCCGCCTACCGGAACCACCCGGTTAGCTCCCGGAAGCCTTCCCGAGATTGCGCCGCAGGTCGGCCGAGGCGTGGTAGGTCTCGTCCGGTGACGGGTAGCTCCCCGCGACCACGTCCCCGACGAAGGCGGCGATCGCCTCACGGGCGGCCGTGCCGAGATCCGCGTAGCGGCGGACGAACTTCGGTGCCGGGCCGAACGACAGCCCGAGCAGGTCATGGAGCACGAGTACCTGTCCGTCGCAGCCGGGACCGGCCCCGATCCCGATCGTCGGGACGTCGATCGCCGCGGTCACCCGCTCCGCCACGAGGTCGGGGAGCCCTTCGAGGACCACGGCGAAGCAGCCTGCCCCGGCGAGGGCGCGCGCGTCATCTTCGAGTTCGCGCGCCGCGTCCGCGTCCTTCCCTTGGACGATGTAACCGCCCATCGCGTGGACCGACTGAGGCGTGAGCCCGAGGTGGCCCATCACCGGGATCTCGGCGTCGAGGATCGCCCGGACCGCCGGGATCCGGCGTCGCCCGCCCTCCAGCTTTACGGCCCGCGCCCCGGCACGGACGAGTGCTGCCGCGTTGCGAACCGTGTCGGCGAGGTCGACGTGGTAGCTCATCCACGGGAGATCCCCGACGACGAGGGCGGCGGGTTTGGCCCGGGCGACCGCGGCGACATGGTGGATCATCTGGCCCATGTCCACGGCGAGCGAGTTCTCGTAGCCGAGGACGTTGTTCCCGACCGAGTCGCCGACGAGGATGACGTCGACGCCGGCTTCGTCAACGATCCGCGCGAACGGGGTGTCGTAGGCGGTGACCATCACGATCGGTGGCGCCCCGCGGGCCCGTTTGCGGGCAGCCACCGACGGCACCGACACGGCTTCTCTCATCACTACCTCCTGTCGTCCAGCGCACTCGGCTGCCGGCGACGATCACAGGGTACTCAGCTGCTTCCTTCCGGGGGGCCCATTGTCGCCGGAGCGCGTCGCGCCGGTACGGGCCGCTCCCTACCGGAAGGGCCGGGTACGCGCAGCCGGCGAGGTGAACATCCGCAACAGGTGATTCCACGAACACTGTGGGCAGACCTCGACGACGTAGAAGGCGACATCGTCCCGGCTGCGGGCGAGGGAGCGCATCTCGCCGTTCATCCCGAGCGCCCTCCCCCCCGCCGGCAGACGCGGGCCGAAGGCGAAGGCGACGTGCACGAGCTTCGATTCTTCGCAGATCGGGCAGTCGACCTCCGTCACCCTGCCGAGGTTGCGCGCCACGCGCATCAGCTCCGGGTGCGCGTCGCAGATGTCGAGCCGCGACAGCCGTCCCCGCCGGTACTCGCGCACGACCGAATCACGGGCGAGGCGGTACTCGATCTGACCCAGGCCCGTCGGCGGAAGGCCCCGGGTGGACGACTCGGCTTCGGGCGGCACCTCGACAGGCTACCCGTCCCCCTCCGAGCCCCACGTCAGTACCGCCGACGTGCCTCTTCGCTGGGCGGGAGGCGTCGTCACGGAATCGACATATCGACTCGATACATCGACTGATACGATTCCCCGGTGCTCGAACTCGCGATCCTCGGCCTGCTCAAGGAGCGGCCGATGCACGGCTACGACATCCGCAAGTCGCTGCGCGAGGACTTCGGCGTGCTCTCGAACCTGTCCTTCGGCTCGCTGTACCCGGCGCTCGCCCGTCTCGAGGCCTCCCTCGCCGTGCGCGCCGTCGAGTCCACCCCGCCGCTGCGCCGCTCGCGTCGCGGCGCGGAGGGCATGCCGCTCACCGGCTCGCTCACGGGAGAGCGCGCCGCTCTCGTCGCGGCTCGGGCGACGGCGAAGGCCGCGATCGCGCTCGGTGGCCGGAGCACCCGAGCCCGCAAAGTCTACGAGATCACGCCGCACGGCGAGGAGATCTTCGAGCAACTGCTCCAGTCAGCCGACGAGCAGGGTGGCGACCCCCGGGGCTTCTCGCTGCGGCTCGCCTTCGCCCGGCACCTCTCACCCCCGGCCCGCGTCCGCCTCCTCGAGCGGCGCCGAGGTGAGCTTGTCGACCGCCTCCAGCGCGGCGAGCGCTCGCTCGCCCGCCGGGCTCGGCCGATGGACGAGTACGAGCAGTCGATCGCCGAGCACGCCCAGGAGACGGCGGCGAACGACCTGACCTGGATCGAACGGCTCCTCGAGCGCGAGCGGACGGCGATCGCCCGCACGGCTCGCGTCGCGCACCGCGCGACCGCGGCGCCCACGAAGGACTGGAACGACGCCCCCCTCCCCGCCGCGACGGGAGCGGGCGACGCGCGGAACGGAAGGCAACGGCCATGAGACGAAGGGAACGGCTATGACCAGCCCGAAGGGGAGAATCAAGCTCGCGATCGCCGGAGTCGGCAACTGTGCGAGCTCGCTCATCCAAGGTGTCGAGTACTACCGCAAGGCGAACCCGGACGAGACCATCCCCGGTCTCATGCACGTCACGCTCGGCGGCTACCACGTGGGGGACATCGATTTCGTCGCGGCCTTCGACGTCGACGCCGAAAAGGTCGGCCTCGACCTCTCCAAGGCGATCGAGTCCGGTCAGAACAACACGATCCGCTTCTCCGACGTGCCGACGACGGGTGTCACCGTTTACCGCGGTCCGACCCTCGACGGGCTCGGCAAGTACTACCGGGAGGTCATCGAGGAGTCGCCCGCCCCGCCGGTCGACGTCGTCGACGTCCTGCGCCGCAGCGGCGCCGAGGTCCTCGTCGCTTACCTGCCCGTTGGCTCGGAGCACGCCCAGAAGCACTACGCCGCGGCCGCGATGGAGGCGGGCGTCGCCTTCGTGAACGCGATCCCGGTCTTCATCGCGAGCGACCCGGTCTGGGCGGCGCGTTTCGAGAAGGCCGGCGTGCCGATCATCGGCGACGATGTGAAGAGCCAGGTCGGCTCCACGATCATCCATCGCGTCCTCACGAGGCTCTTCGAGGACCGCGGGACGGTCCTCGACCGGACCTACCAGCTGAACTTCGGCGGGAACATGGACTTCAAGAACATGCTCGAGCGCGAGCGGCTCGAGTCGAAGAAGATCTCGAAGACCCAGGCCGTCACGAGCCAGATCGATCACCGGATCGGGGCGGACTCGATCCACATCGGGCCGTCCGACCACGTCCCGTGGCTCGAGGACCGCAAGTGGGCCTACGTCCGGATGGAGGGGCGGAACTTCGGCGACGTGCCTTTGAACGTCGAGCTGAAGCTCGAGGTCTGGGATTCGCCGAACTCGGCGGGCGTCATCATCGACGCCGTGCGGTGCGCGCGCCTCGGTCTCGACCGCGGGCTCGCCGGTCCGCTCATCGGGCCGTCGTCGTACTTCATGAAGTCGCCACCCGTGCAGTACCACGACAGCGAGGCGTACGAGCTCGTCGAGCGGTTCGCGGCGGGGGACTGAAGCCCGCCTCAGCGCGAACCGGAGCCCTCGGCCTCCCACCAGGCGTCGAGCCGCCGACCAACCGCGTCGGTGCCGAGAAGACCTTCCTCGAGCCTGATCTCGAGGAGGAACTGCAACGCCCGGCCGACCGTCTTGCCTGGCGGGATCCCGAGGCGTGCCATCACGGCGTCGCCGTCGAACTCGGGACGGATCGCGTCGAGGGCCTCGCGCTCGGCGAGCTCGGCGAGCCGCCGCTCGAGCTCGTCGACGCCGACCTCGAGCGCGCGGGCGCGATCGGGGTTGCGCGTCGTGCAGTCCGCCCGGGTCAGCTCGTTTAAGCGCCCGAGCAGCGGGCCGGCGTCGCGGGCGTAGCGACGCAGCGCCGAGTCGGTCCAGCCCATCTGGTAGGTGTGGAACCGCAGGTGTAGCTCGATGAGCCGGGCGACCTCGTCGATCTCGGCCGTCGGGTAGCGAAGGGCCGTGAGGCGCTGGCGCGCCAGGCGCGCGCCGACGACGTCGTGGTGGTGGAACGAGACCCCGTCCGGCCCGATCGCCCGCGTCCTCGGCTTGCCGATGTCGTGGAGCAGCGCGGCGAGCCGCAGAACCCGGTCCGGGCGGGTCTTGCCGACGACCGCGATCGTGTGGGCGAGCACGTCCTTGTGCCGGTGAACGGCGTCCTGTTCGAGGGCAAGCGCCGGGAGCTCCGGCAGGAACTCGGCGGCGAGGCCTGTACGCACGACGAACCACAGCCCCGCCTCCGGGTCCGGCAGCACGATCAGCCGATTCAACTCGTCGCGAATCCGCTCGGCCGAGACGATGGAGAGCCGTTGCCGCAGGGCGCCCACGGCGGCGGTGAGCTCCTCGGTCGGTTCGAGCGAGTACCCGGCGAGGAACCGGGCGGCGCGCAGCATGCGCAACGGGTCGTCCGAGAACGACACGGTCGGGTCGAGTGGCGTACGCAAGGTGCGCGTCGCGAGATCCCCCAGGCCGCCGAACGGGTCGACGAGCTCGAGGGCGGGCAACGCGAGCGCCATCGCGTTGACGGTGAAGTCCCGGCGGGAGAGGTCAGCGACGATGTCGTCACCGAACCGCACCTCGGGCTTGCGCGACTCGGGCAGGTACGCCTCGGCGCGGTGCGTCGTGATCTCAAAGCGGCGCCCCGCGTGCAGACAGCCGATCGTGCCGAAGCGCTTGCCCTGGAGCCACACCGCTTCGGCCCACCCGGCGACGAGGTGCTCGATCTCGTCGGGAGGGGCGTCGGTCGTGAGGTCGATGTCGGCCTCCGGGCCCAAGGGCTCGCCGCCTCCCGGGGGCCCGACGACGCAGTCGCGCACGGTCCCGCCGACGACGTAGATGCGCCGTCCGGCCGCGACGAATCGCTCCACGAGTTTCGTCGTCTCCTCGACGACGGGCCGAACCCGTTCGGGGACCACGGCTCGTGAGGGTAGCCTGCGGCCCGCCCCGACCCCCCGGATCGGCGCGGTCCTGTCAGAACCGGGAATCGGCCCGACAGTAGGCTCCCGTCGAACGGCGCGATCGGAGGACGTCGCTACCCGTGGCTTGCTCGCAGGTACCGAACGGCAGAATCGCGGCGCGAGCCGCCCGCGCCGTCGTCCTCGCCGCGACGCTCACGGCGACCTTCGTCGGAGCGGTCGCCACGGCCCCGCCGGCCTCGGCGATCGGCGCCCGAAGCCCGAAGAGCACGAGCATCTCGCTCACCTCCCAGACGAACTGGGTCAGGGGGTCGCGGATGTCGCTCGGCGTGGCGATCCACTCGCTCGACAAGCGCGCCACCCTCGGTCTCAAGCTCACCGTCTACTCCCGCCTCACGAGCCGGTACGCGCTCGGCCTCGCCGAGTCTGGCAAGCAATCCTCGGACGAACTCGTCCTCGACGCGACGCCGATCATCCCCCTGCGCGCGCTGCACGTGACGGGGACCGGGGTGCTCGGTGTGGCGATGCACGTGCGCGTGGCGACCTCGGCATCGTCCAAACCGGGCGGGCTCGGGTCCCCCGGGCTCGCGCTCGACTGCGCGCCGCTCGCCTGTGACGGGGTCTACCCGTTGGTCGTGACCGTCGTCGACACGGCGAACGACACGCCGCTCGCGTCGCTCACGACCTTCCTCATCTACGTCGCCGGCCGGCTCGGGCTCAAATCGTTGCGCGTCGCGCTCGTGCTGCCCCTCGGGGCGACACCGGCGCTGACCGCCTCCGGGTCCCCGACGCTTTCGGCGAAGACGATCCAGTCGCTCGTCTCGGCTCTCGACACGGTCGAGGATCACCCCACGGATCATTTGACTCTTGATCTTTATCCGCAGCTCCTCGTGGCCCTCGCCGAGTCGCGATCTCCCCAGGCCGCGACGGTCCTCACCGATCTACGCGCCCTCGCTCGGCAAGCGGCGTCCTCGGGCCGGACCGAGTTCCTCGGGACGTCGTTCACGCCGGTGGATCTCGATCAACTGACCGCCGCCAGGTTGGACCCCGGACTCGGCACCCAGCTCGCCGCGGCGAAGGAGGTCTTCCGATCGGAGCTCGGGGTGTCGCCGCCGCAGGGCGCCTACATCTCGACGACGCCCCTCGACGCCGCCAGCGTCGCCGCCCTCGCCACGCAGCACGTCGACCACGTCGTCCTCCCGGAGACGGAGCTGCCCGTCGCCTCGTCGATGTCGCTCACGTCGCCACTCAACCTGTCCTCCTCGGGCAGTTCGACGCGGTCGTCGGCGCCGCACCTGACCGCCGTCGTCGCCGACTCGGCCCTCGCCGCGCACCTCACCTCCGGCACGAGCCCGGTCCTCGCCGCCCACCAGTTCCTCGCCGACGTCGCCCAGACGTTTTTCGAGGAGCCCTTCGGGGCCCAGGCCCGGGGCGTCGTCGTCGCCCTGACGGCACTCCCGAGCTCGTCTCTGCTCTCCATGGTTCTCGAGGGTCTCGCGTCGAGCCCGATCGCCAGGCCGGCGACCGTGGGCTCCGTGTTCTCCGCGGTCCCGGTCGGCGCGGACGGGGCCCCGACCCACCTCGCCCCGGTGCCGGACCACACGACGCCCTCGTACGTGTTCACCTCCTCGATCGAGAGCGCGTTCTCGACGATCCGCGCGATCGACTCGATCGTCCCCGATGACCACGCGTTCATCGCCCACGCCGAGGACGCGGTCCTCCTTGCCGAGACGGCCGGACTCCGCCACGGGCGCTGGGCGCACTACGCCGCCGAACCGTTCGCGGCCGTATCCCGCATCGAGCACGATCTCTCCCTCGCCGGGACGAGGACCGTCACCCTCACCCAGCGCCAGGCCAAGGTCCCGCTCACGATCGTCTCCGCGTTCCCGAGCCCGATCCACGCGACCCTCGAACTCTCGAGCGGCACCCTCGCGATCGCGCCGAGCGATTTCAGCCGGCCGGTGGTCCTCGCGCACAAGAACTCGCCGTTCGTCATCCCCGTGACGGCGCGCACGTCCGGGGTCTCGACGCTCACCATCGAGCTCGTTTCACCCCGCGGCGGGATCGTGCTCTTCGAGGACGTCTACACCGTCCGGTCCACGGCGTTCTCCATCGTCGCCGTCGGGCTGTCGGTCGCCGCCCTCCTCGTGCTCGGCCTGTGGTGGCTGCGCTCGCACGCCCGCCGGACGCGGCGACGGGCCGAGGCTTCGGCCGCTCCCGGGCCCGCCGCGACGAGCGACGAGTGAGCTCGCCGACGCCACCCGTCGACGGAATCGGCGTCCTCGGAAGTCGTTCGCGCACGAGGCGACTCGCCCGCGCCTCGCTCGGCACGGGGCTCGGCACCATCGCCTCCCGGCTGACCGGGCTCGCGCGGCTCGTCGTCCTCGCCTACGCGCTCGGCGGCTCACGCCTCGCCGACTCGTTCAACCTGGCGAACAACACACCGAACGCGGTGCACGACCTCGTCCTCGGGGGCGTCCTCGCGGCGACGTTCGTCCCGGTCTTCGTCGAGCGGCTGTCGACGCGGACCGAGAAGGAGGCGATCGAGTCCATCTCGGCGGTCGTCACGATGGCGAGCGTCGTCCTCGTCGTCGCGACGATCGCCTTCGTCCTCGCCGCGCCGGCGCTCATCACGCTGTTCACGTTCGGCAAGGCCACCCCGGCCGAGCACTCGGTCGCCGTCGAGCTACTCCGATTTTTCGCGCCCCAGCTCCTTTTCTACGGGGCGATCAGCCTCATGGCGGCGGTGCTCGCGACGCGCGACCGCTTCGGCACGGTCGGCTTTGTCCCGGTCGTCAACAACCTCGTCGGGATCGGCATCCTCGCCGCCTTCGCCGCGATGGCGCGCCACGCGACCATCACGCAGGTCCAGCACGACCACGGCCTGCTCGTGCTGCTGGGGGTCGGGACGACGCTCGGCGTCGTCCTGCAGGCGGTCGCGCTCGTCCCGGCGATGCGCCGGACGCACCTGCGGCTGCGGTTCCGGTGGAACCCGCACGATCCGGCGATCCGCATGATCGTCCGGCTATCGGGGTGGACATTCGGATTCGTTCTCGCCAACCAGATCGCCCTTTTCGTCGTGCTCGCCCTCGAGTTCCACGTCGGGACGGGCGCCGTCAGCGCCTATACGTACGCCTACGCCTTTTTCCAGTTCCCCTTCGCCGTCGTCGCGACGTCGATCATCAACGTCGCCTCGCCGGACCTCGCCCGCCTGCGCACGGCCCGCCGCTGGCACGAGCTCGGGCTCCGCTTCGGCGCCGCCCTGCGTCAGGTCCTCGCGCTCATCCTGCCGGCGACGGTCGGGTACCTGATCCTCGCCCGCCAGGCGGTCGAGCTCCTGCTCCAGCACGGCGCCGAGGGTGCCTCGGCCGCGCACCTCACGGCCTCGGTGCTGGCGCTATTCGCTCTCGGCCTGCCGGGGTTCTGCGTGTTCTTCCTGGCGACCCGCGCCTTCCAGGCGATGCAGGACACGCGGACGGCCTTCGTGCTCTACGTGCTCGAGAACGGCCTGAACATCCTCGTCGCCGTGCTCCTGTACCGACCGCTCGGGGTCCGCGGGCTGGCGCTGTCGTACTCCGTCGCCTACACGGTCGCCGCGTTCGCCGCCCTGTCGGTGCTGCGCGAGCGGCTCGGGACGATCGGCGGCCGGCCGCTGTGGTCCTCGTCGGCCCGTTCGCTCGTCCTCAGCCTCGTGATGGCCTTCGCCGTCGCCCTCGTCGCCGCGGTGATCGGCACCGGCTACGGGATCAGCGGCTGGATTCGCCTCCTCCTCGCCGTCGCGGCGGGCGCCGCGGTCTACCTCGGCAGCGCCGGCGTCGCAGCGACGGTGCAGGGCTGGCAGACTTCGCGCCGCGCTGCGCGTCAATCGAGTGAACCTGCAAAGGGGAACCGTGGGACTTATCCGCGTCGTCACTGACAACGGCTCCGACCTGCCAGCCTCGCTCCTCGAGCTCCACGGGATCGTTGAGGTGCCGCTCGACGTGCGGCTCGGCGACACCGACGCCGCGGAGCTTCGCGGGGTGAGCGCCGAGCGGTTCTGGGAGATCGCCCGGCGCTCCGAGGCGCTCGCCGCGACATCGGCGCCCGCGCCGGGCGCCTTCCACGACGTGTTCGCGGCCGCGGCCGACGACGGCTGCTCCGGTGTCGTCTGCGTCACGCTCTCCTCGGGGCTGTCGGCCACCTACCAGGCGGCCCGCGCCGGCGCCGAACCCTTCGCCGGCAAGTTCCCCGTCGCAGTCATCGACTCCCTGGCCGCGACGGTCGCCGAGGGGCTGCTCGCCATCGAGGCCGCCGAGCTCGCCGCGGCGGGCGCGGCGTTCGACGACATCGTGGCGACCGTCCGGGCCGACGTCGAAAAGACCTTCGTCTACGGAACGCTCGAGACGCTCGAGTACCTGCGCCGGGGTGGGCGGATCGGCAACGCCCAGGCGTTCTTCGGCTCGATGCTGTCGATCAAGCCGGTGATCACGATGCGGGCGGGCGTCGTCGAGCCCGAATCCCGCCAGCGCACCCGGGCGCGCTCGCTCGAGTACCTCGCCGGGATCCTCGGGCGGCTCGGGCCCCTGAAGCGCCTCGCCGTCGGTCACGCCGACGCCGACGACGTCGACGTGTTCCTCGACCTCTGCGCGCCGTACTTCTCGCGGTCGGAAACCCTCGTCGCCTGCATCGGGCCGATCATCGGCGCCCACACCGGCCCGGGAACCATCGCCGCGTGCCCGATCCTCCAATGACGCCGGGTTCCTCCGTCGATGCCCGTCGTGCCGTAACCTCGCGCCCATGAAACGGGACGACGACGCTTCTCGGGATCAGGACTGGGCGGCGCGGGTCGCCGGGGCGGTCGACCTGCTCATCGGCGACGTCCGCGACCGCGCCCTCCACCCGATCTTCGTCGCCGTGCGCGCCGTGGTGCTCGCCGCGGTCGTGGCGACGCTCGTCCTCGCCGTCGCGACGGCCGCCGTCATCGGTCTCGTCCGGCTGTTCGACACCTCGGTCTTTGCCGGGCGGGCCTGGGCGACCGACTTCTTGCTCGGTGGAATCTTCCTCGCCGCTGGGATGTTGTTGTGGGCGCTGAGCGGAAAACCGAGGAAGAGGACGGCCGGTGACTGACAGGGAACCCGACGCGCACCACGCGCCGAACAGCGTGCGCGACGTCATCATCATCGGTTCCGGCCCCGCGGGGCTGACCGCCGCGGTCTACGCCGCCCGCGCCGATCTCCGCCCGCTCGTCATCGCCGGCGAGCCATCCTCGACGAGCGACCAGCCCGGCGGCCAGCTGATGCTGACGACCGAGGTCGAGAACTTCCCGGGCTTCCCCGAGGGCGTGATGGGGCCCGACCTTATGAAACGGTTCCGCGCCCAGGCGGAACGGTTCGGTGCCGAGATCGTCACGGCCAAGGTCTCCCGGGTCGACCTCTCCTCGCCGCCGTTCGGGGTCTGGACGGCGGACTCCGCGGCCGCCACTCCCACGTACCGGGCGAGGTCGGTCATCCTCGCCACCGGCGCCCGGGCGCTCAGCCTCGGCATCCCGGGTGAGGCGGAGCTCACCGGGCACGGGGTCTCGACCTGCGCGACCTGTGACGGGTTCTTCTTCCGGGACCAGCCGATCGCCGTCGTCGGCGGGGGCGACTCCGCGCTCGAGGAGGCGATGTTCCTCTCGCGCTTCGCGAGCTCCGTCCTCGTCGTCCACCGCCGCAGGCAGTTGCGGGCCTCGAAGATCATGCAGGAAAGGGCGAATCACGACCCGAAGATCTCCTTCGCCTACGACACCGTCGTCGCCGAGATCCTCGGCAACGGCAAGGTCGCCGGCATCCGACTCGCCGACGTCGCGACCGGCGAGCAGCGCGACCTCGCCGTCGACGGCGTGTTCGTCGCCATCGGGCACGCCCCGAACACCGACCTTTTCCGCGGTCAGCTCGACATGGACGCGGCGGGCTACGTCCGCACCCACGTCGGCACGTCGACGAGCGTCGCCGGCGTCTTCGCCTGTGGCGACGTCCAGGATCACGTCTACCGCCAGGCGGTGACCGCCGCCGGCTCGGGCTGTGCCGCGGCGCTCGACGTCGACCACTACCTCGCCTCATCCTGACCGGGGCGCCCGGCGGGGCCGGGAATTCCCCCGCCGGATGTGCTGTTCTATTGAGGGCGTCCGCAGGGCAGCGATCGCTGTGCGGACCAAGATCGCCAAGGAGGATGACGGTGACGGTGACCACAGCAGCTGTGACGGACAGCACCTTCGACGACGAGGTCGCCCACTCCGACACGCCCGTCCTCGTCGACTTCTGGGCCGAGTGGTGCGGGCCGTGCAAGATGATCGCCCCCGTCCTCGAGGAGATCGCCGCCGAGAAACAAGGCAGCCTGCGCGTCCTCAAGCTGAACGTCGACGACAACGTGGCGACGGCCCGGCGTTACGACGTCATGAGCATCCCGACGCTCATCTTGTTCAAAGGCGGCGAGATCCAAGCCCGCATCGTCGGCGCGAAGGGAAAGTCGGCCCTGCTCGCGGACATCGAGCCGCACCTGTAGGGGCCGCCGGGCCAGACGTTCCTTCGCCCCACGCACGCCCACCTAGCATGGACGCGTGGGCGACACGGAATCCCAGACTCCCGTCGGCTCCACGCTGCCGCTGAGAAAGGGCGACGACGGCGAGGCGGTCGCCGACCTCCAGCGCCGGCTCGCCGGGATCGGTTTCGCGGCCGACGACCCCCCGGGCGTCTTCGGTGACGCGACGGTGGCGGCCGTCCTCTCTTTCCAGGCCGACCGCGGCCTGCCCGCCGACGGCGAGTGCACCGCCCAGACCTGGTCGGCGATCGTCGAGGCCGGCTTCAGGCTCGGTTCGCGACTTCTCTATCGCAAGACCCCGATGCAGCGCGGCGACGACGTCGCCGAGCTCCAACAGCGCCTCAGCCGGCTCGGCTTCGACACCGGCCGGGTCGACGGGATCTTCGGCGACCAGACGGTCACCGCTCTCATGGACTTCCAGCGCAACACCGGACTCTTGGCCGACGGCATCTTCGGCCGGCGCTCCCTCGACGAGCTCGAGCGCTTCTCGATCCGGGCGGGGGCGTCGAACCTCGTCACGCCGCTGCGGGAGCGGCTCGCCGTGGCAGGCGGCGCCGCGGACCTCCACGACCGGCGCGTCGCGGTCGCCGAACCGGGGGGTTTCGCGACCGGGGCGAGCGCGGTCTGCCGGGCCCTGCGGGAAGCCGGCGCCGCGGCCGTGCTCTCCTTTTCGCACCCCGACCCGTCGCGCCAGGCGGCCGAGGCGAACGCGACCGGGGTGGACTGCCTCATCGGCCTCGCCCTCGTGCCCGAGGTCCGGACCTGCACCACCGCCTACTACCGGGGATTCCGCTACGAGTCGGCGGCCAGCCGCAGACTCGCCGAGCTCGTCCAGGCCGAGCTGCCCGCGGCGCTCGGGCTCGACGACGGAGGCACGGTCGGCATGGCGCTGGCGATCCTGCGCGAGACGCGCATGCCGGCGGTGGAGATCCAACTCGGCGCGCCAGAACTCGTCATCCCGAGAACGGCCGAGCTCGCCCGGGTGGTCGTCTCCGCCCTCACGGCCTGGGTCTGCGCTGCCTGGGAGTGATCCGTCGCCGTCCACAAGCTGTGCATGAGCTTGTGGATCAACTTGTACCGACGCGTTAGCGGCACCCCGTCGCAAGCCCGTCACCCGGTTGTCGCCTTACGGTCGCGCAGAAGTGTTCTCCCTGTTAGAAAGCGATATTGGCAATCGATCGCCAACATCTACTCGACAGCGGGCCGGAGGACGAAAAGATCGAACCCTCACGCGCGACTTGAGGGTTCCCCGATCATCAACCGGTAGATGCGCTCGAGGTCCTCGATGGTCGCGAACTCGACCGTCACCCGACCCCGGTTCGTCCGCATCTCGACCCGCACCCGCGTGTTCAGGTAGGCGGCGAGTAGCTCCTCGAGCTCGAGCACCCCGGGCGGGCGCAACCCCGGCGTCTTCGGCCTCCCCCCCGCTGGGCGGCTCGTCGCCGACGCCCCTGGGGCCTCCGGGACGGGCGGCTCGGCCGCCTCGTGGATCAACTCCTCGAGCATGCGCACCGACAGCCCGTCGGCGGCGATCCGCGTCGCCAACGCTTCCTGCAACCCGCGATCGGGCGTCATCAGCAGCGTCCGGGCGTGCCCCGCCGAGATCTGGCCGTCACGGACGAGCCGCTGCACCGCCGGTGGGAGCTGGAACAGGCGGAGCGCGTTCGAGACCGCGGCCCGGCTCTTGCCGACCCGGTGGGCGACGGTGTCGTGGGTGAGCTGAAAATCCTCGATGAGCTGCCGATAGGCGGCGGCCTCGTCGAGCGGGTTGAGGTCCTCCCGGTGGAGGTTCTCGACAAGGGCTTGTTCGAGGCTCGCCGCGTCGTCGGCGACCTGGACGAGCGCCGGGATCGAGAGCAACCCGGCGCGCCGGGCGGCTCGGCACCGCCGTTCGCCGGCGATCAGCTCGTACTCGCCCTCGCCGGCGTCGCGCACGAGGACGGGCTGAAGGACGCCGACCGCGCGGATCGAGTCGACGAGCGAGGCGAGCGCCTCCTCATCGAAGTGTGTCCGGGGCTGGTGCGGGTTCGGCCGGATCCGGGCGAGCGCGATGTCCCGCAGCCCTGTTCCCTGGGCGTTCGCCGGCTCGGCCGGGATGAGCGCCCCGAGCCCTCTGCCGAGCCCGCTACGCCGGGCCACCGCTCAGCTCCTCTGCGAGCGCCCGGTAGGCGGCGGCGCCGGTCGAATGAGGGTCGTGCACGGTCACCGGCTCGCCGTACGACGGGGCTTCCGAGACGCGGACCGAGCGCGGGATGACCGCCTTGCAGACCTTGTCGCCGAAGTGCGTCCGCACCTCGTTCGCCACCTGGTCGGCGAGCTTCGTACGGGCATCGTACATCGTGAGCACGATCGTCGACACGTCGAGACCCGGGTTGAGGTTCGCCCGGACGAGGTCGACGCTGTGGAGCAGCTGCCCGAGACCTTCGAGCGCGTAGTACTCGCACTGGATCGGCACGAGGACCTCGGACGCCGCGGCGAGGCCGTTGACGGTGAGCAGCCCAAGCGAGGGTGGGCAGTCGATGAAAACGAAGTTGAAGTCGCCGACCACCGACTCGACCGCCCGGCGGAGCCGGAGCTCCCGGCTCATCGCCGCGACGAGCTCGATCTCGGCGCCGGCGAGGTCGATCGTCGCCGGGACGATGAACAGGTTCTTCAGGTTCGTCGGTTCGATGCAGTCCTCCATCGGGAAGTCGTGGAGGAGGACGTCGTAGATCGAGTTGTCGAAGTTCCTCGCCTCGATGCCGAGTCCCGTCGTCGCGTTCCCCTGAGGGTCGAGGTCGACGATGAGGACGCGCCAGCCGAGATCCGCCAGCGCGGCGCCGAGGTTCACGGTCGTCGTCGTCTTGCCGACGCCGCCTTTCTGGTTCGCGACCGCGAACAGCCGCGCAACTTTCCGGCCTCCGCGCGCGGACCTAGTCACGGGCCTGGTCACCGGTGTCTGTGCGTTTGCGATGCCGAGCTCCTTTCGTCTCCGGCCGGTCATCTCGCCGATCCGGAGCTCGAACCTTGGCGCGCTCGCCGATCTTCGCAGTCGACAGGCCCGGACCCTCCGCCGCGCGCGTGCGTTGCCGCCGCCCGGCTTCGGATGCGGACCCCCATCCTCCACGTCCGCCAGCGACAGGTCAAGGGTCGGGACCGGCGGACGCGAAGAATCCGCCGATCCCGAGACCTGCCCGATGGAGACGTTCCACGGGAAACAAGTTCCGCTATGGTACATTCCTCCCGTGGCTTCCGATGCGGATTGGGCGTGGGCTGCCGGCATCTTCGAGGGCGCGGGCGCGGTCGTCACAATCAACGGTGGTCGTGACCTGCGGCTTGCCCTGAACCTGACCGATGAAGACATCGTGCGGCGCTACGCCCAGATCGTTGAGTCCCGCGTCCTCGGGCCGTATCGCGCCCGGGCGGGTGCCGACGGTTCCTCACGCCGGCCGACGTTCCGGTGCAACCTGAACTGCCGCTTCGCGATCGCGGCCCTCGCCAGGATGTGGCCGTGGCTGGGTAGCCGTCGCCGGGATCGCTGCCGCGAACTCGGATTCGAACCACCCCGCGCCGTCGCGCTCTGACTTCCCGGGCGCACGGCACACGGGGTTCGCGGGCCGCCCCGTCGTCGCCCCGGACGGGACCCTCGACGTCCTAGAACAGCGGTCGGTGCTCGGGCACACCGACGCGCCGTGGGAACCGTTCCGGGCAGGGCGCGACGCTCTTCAGCACGACGAACGACGGCGGCAACACAACCACGTCGACGAGCTCCAGCCCCAGTTCACCGAGCGGATCGGCCGGCCAGCGCTCGGGCGCCCCCCCGGGTGGACCCGAGACGACGAGGACCCCCTCCGGCGCGAGGAAGCCCGTCCCGCACTCGGCCGTGGCGGCGGGCGGCCCGAAACCCCGAGCCACGACAGCCGGGAATCCGCGCCGCAGGCCCGGTCGGTGGGCCGCGATCTCGGCCCGTTCCGCGAGAATCGCGACCCGGTCAGCCCAGCCGAGACCGTCGACCATCGTCTCGAGGAGCCTGGCACGCTCGATCCGCCCATCGAGCAGGACAAACCGCGTCTCGGGAAGTCGCGCCGCGAGGACGAGGCCGGGCAGCCCGCCCCCGCTGCCGAGGTCGAGGACGTCGGTCGCGCCGGCGAGTTCCGGCCAGGCCGCGAGGAACCCGAGCGCGTGCCTGACGTGGTCGGCGAGCGGGATTGGGCCGATCGCCCCACGCCCCTGCGCCGCGGCGAGCACCTCGAGCAGGTCCTCGCCGGGCGACCAATCGGACCCACCCGTCGCGCCCGTCATTTCGGAATCCGCGCCCTTGCCCGCACCGACCCCGCGTCGCCGTCCTCGGCGCGATCAGTCCTCGTCCGGTGCGTCGCCGCGGCGGGTCGGATGACGACGTAGCGCTTCGGCTCGACACCTTCCGAACCCGTTTCCAGCCCGCCGATCGAGGCCACCGTGTCGTGCACGATCTTCCGGTCGGCGGCCGACATCGGCTCCAGTGCCTCGGCGACGCCCGTGTCAAGCACCTCGGCCGCCCGCCGCCGCGTGAAGGCCTCCAGTGCCACGGCACGCCGGGCCCGGAACCCGGCGACGTCGACGACGACGCGCAGCGCCCGCTCGTCACCGCGTCGCTGCACGACAGTGCGGGCGAGCTCCTGCAGGGCGTCGAGGGTCGATCCGTGCGGGCCGATCAGCAGCCCCAGGTCCTCACCGACCACGTCGACGTAGAGGCGGTCGTCCTCGACACGTGTCGTAGTCGTCGCGTCGTAGCCGAATCGTTCCACCACCCCGCGCACGAACGCTCCAACCAGGTCGACCTGCTCTTCGACGGTCATCGCTTCCTCCTCAGCCACACCTTCCGGCCGTGCGGCCGATCCGCTCCGCCCATTCCCCCGACCACGCCCGCCACGCCGGCGGCGCGGCCGCTTCGCCCCGGCTTGAGCCGCGGCCGGTTCCGCCGGGTCGGGCCGCGTCTGTCGCGCGTTCGTCACGGGCGGGCTGCCCGGAGATTTCGCCCTGCCGGAGCGATCGCCCCCGGCGGGCCTTGGGGCGCGCGGACCGCCTCGGCCGGATTCCCGCCCCGCTCGCTCCCCACCCGCGCGGCCGCCCCGTGACGAGCGCGACCGGTCTCGCTGGGAACGCTTCGGGCGCGGGCTCGACGGGCGAACCCGGGCGCGGATGCGCGCCTCGCTCCGTCCGAGACCGAACAGTCCCGATTTCGCCTCGGCGACGACGACGAACTCGGCGTCGTCCTCGTCGACACCGAGCTCGTCGAGCGCGGCATCGACCGCCTCCGCCACAGTCCTCCCGGTCGTCTCGATCCATTCCATCGCCTAGCGGGCCTTCCGCCGCCGCTTGTTGCGCGCCCGTGACTGGGGACGGCGAGGAGATCCACCCGGACCGCGTCCACCGGGGGGCACCGTTCGCGGCGTACTTGGTGGTCGCGGCGCGGGCGGCGTCGCGGCCCCGTCGGGACCGCCCGCCGCTGCGGTCGTCGCCTTCCGGGCCTCTCCTCCCGTCGGCAGCGCCGCCGGAGGCGTGATCAACCGCTCGAAGAACCCCTTCGGCTGCTCCCGGCCCTGGGTCGTGACGACGGGAGGGGCGGCTTTCGCGCGGGCGTTCAACTGGGACAGCGACGCCCGGATGTGTGGGTCCCGCCGGTACATGTACTCCTGCTGCCCGATGCGGAACAGGCTCGACACGATGAAGTAGACGTTCACGCCAGCGGGGATCGCGATGTAGATCACAGCGAAGATGATCGGCATGACCTTCTGCATCTGCTGCATCTGCGGATTCGCGGCCGCGGCGGCAGCGTTCCTTCCGCTGATCTGCTTGATCTGGATGTACTGCAGGGCGATCGCGAGGAGGATCAGCGCGACGAGTGGCGCCTTCTCGGCCCAGGTGAGGCCCGCCGAGCGGACCGAGTCGGCCATGTTGATCCCGAAAGCCATGAGTTTCCCGTTGGCGTGGATCACCGCGTGGTACAGGCTCGAGTTGTGGCTGATGTACAGCGGCTGCACACAGGAATTCCCGTTGACCGGGTGCTTGCACCAAGCCTTGGCCGCCGCGACCGTCGAGAAGCCCTTCAGGTGGATGAGGCCGCGGATCGTCCCGTAGAGGATCCAGAAGATCGGGAGCTGCAGCAGCATCGGCAGGCAGCCCCCGGTCGGGCTGACGTTGTTCTCCCGGTAGAGCGCCATCATCTCTTCGTTGAGCCTCTGGCGGGCCTGCTGGCGTTCCGCGACCGGCGTCCCCGGCGGCATCTTGTAGCGGTTCTGTATCTTTTTCAGTTCTGGTGCAAGAAGTTGCATCTTCATCATCGACCGTGTCGACCGTCTGGTGATCGGGAAGACGACGATCATGACGACGAGCGTGAGGAGCGCGATGGCGATCGCGTAGTTAGGGATCAAGCTGTAGAACCGCTCGATCAGCCAGGCGAAGAGGATAAAGAACGGGTGGGCGATCTCTCCGATGGACGAGGCGAGGACCACGGCGCGCTCCTAGCCCGGGACGGGGTCGAAGCCCCGGCCCCCGGCGGGGTGGCAGCGCGCGATCCGTCGTGCCGCGAGCCAGCCGCCACGGCGACAACCGTGCGCCGTGATCGCCTCGACGGCGTATGCCGAGCACGACGGCACGAAACGGCACGGCGAGGGGCGGTTGAACCGTGCCGCCTGGTAGAGGCGGATCGGGGCGATCATCGCAGCGCGCGCGATGCTCCTCGCCCGTCTCACCGGGGATCTCCGCTCGCCCGCCGCATCGTCTCGCTCACTCGTTCTCTCAGTTCGTCGAAGGGAATCTCGACAACCCCACGGCCGAGACCGACCAGGTACGTCCCGAAGGCGAGGTCCGGCGAGACCTCGGCCACGATCACACGCAGTCGACGACGCCAACGGTTGCGAACGACGGCTCCACCAACGTGCCGGCCGACCGCGTACGCGACAAGCACCTCGTGGCGATCAGCCCCCGGCGGGAGGAAGTGTACCGTCACCGGGCCGCTGTGAGATTGCCGGTGACTGGCGGCGAGCGCGGCGAACGTCTTGCGACCGTGCACCCGCCCCGGGCGCGCGCTCAAGCGGACAGACGCACCCGCCCGCGACGGCGACGGGCCTTCAGCACCGCGCGGCCGGCGCGTGTCGACATGCGCTGGCGGAAGCCGTGACGCTTGGCTCTCTTGGCTCTGTTTGGCTGAAACGTCCGCTTCATCGAACCCCTTAATGAGGACCGCACATGCTAGCGCGCTCCTCACGTCTCATTCGCGTGAAGATCGTTTCTGGCCTGGAGCGATCCTGTTGAGCGCGCTATACGATGCTCGGCGAGGGGCCGAGGTGTCGCCCGTCTGTTGCGTAATCCACAGATGTGGACCCTCCTGTGGAGAACTTGCTGGAGGAAGGCGCACGACGTTGCTCGACGCTCAGGAGCTGTGGGACGGCTGTTCCGTCGCCATCCAGTCCCAGGTCTCCGACGCCGTCTGGCGGACATGGTTCGCCGGAGTCCACCCGGTCGGGCTCGTAAACGGCACGTTCGTGCTCAGCGTCCCGAACGCCCTCGTCCGCGAGCGCCTGGAGACCCGTTTCGCCGGTGTCGTGCGTGCCGCCGTCATCGACCTGTGCGGTTCGGAGTTCCCGATCCGCTTCGACGTCGCCCCCGACTCGGTGACCGTGCCGTTCGAGCCGGGAAGCGGCGAGGTCGTCATCGACCAGCCAGTCGCCTCCAACGGCGCCGTCACCCTCGTCGAGGAACCGGTCCCGGCGGGGCCCAACCGGGCGGGGCGCTACACCTTCGACGGGTTCGTCATCGGGCCCTCGAACCGTTTCGCCCACGCCGCGGCACTCTCCGTCGCCGAATCCCCGGGCAGCGCCTACAACCCGCTTTTCATCATCGGCGGGGCCGGGCTCGGCAAGACCCACCTGCTCCAGGCAATCCGGAACTACGTCACGGAAAACTTCCCCCGTTACGAGGTGCGTTACGTTCCGACCGAGACGCTGCTCAACGAGTTCATCGAGTCCCTCCGGGCGGTGGCGATGCCGGCCTTCAAGCGTCGCTACCGGGAGTGCGACGTGCTCCTCGTCGACGACATCCAGGCAATCGAGGGCAAAGAGCAACTCCAGGAGGAATTCTTTCACACCTTCAACGCGCTCCACGACGCCGGTAAGCAGCTCGTGCTCACCTCGGACCGCGCGCCTGGTTCTATCAAGACCCTTGAGAACCGGTTGCGGAGTCGTTTCATGTCCGGGCTCATCACCGAGATCAACCCGCCGGAGTTGGAGACACGCATCGCCATCCTGCGCACGAAGGCGCACCACGAGAATCTCCTTGTCGACGACGACGTACTGGAGTTCCTCGCCAGTATCGTCACGGACAACATCCGGGAGCTCGAAGGCGCGCTCATTCGTGTAACCGCCTACGCCAGTCTGACTCGGGAACGCCTCACCCGCGACACCGCGGAACTCGTTCTCGCCGATCTCGTCGCTGATCGGCAGCCGCGACGCATCACCGGACAGCAGATCCTGGAGGCGACGGCCGATCATTTCGGTTTCACGATCGAGGAGCTCTGCAGCGCAAGCAGGCGTCGGCCCCTCGTGATCGCCCGTCAGATCGGGATGTACCTGTTCCGGACGCTCACAGACTTTTCTTACCCCGCGATCGCCAGGGAATTCGGCGGTCGTGACCACACGACCGTCATCCATGCATTCGACAAAATCTCTGGTTTGATGAAAGAGCGCCGCCAGATCTACGAGCAAGTTACCGAACTCACCGTCCGGATCCGCAACGGCCACGGACCTGGCGTCTGAGGCCAACTTGTGCACGACAGGCGACACTTTCTGGGGACAAGTAGCGTTTCTTTGTGAACTGTGAGCTTGGTGTCCACAACCCCACTACCGGTTCCGTCCTACATTGTGCGAACCGGTGAATCATCAAGATGAAAGAATCTAGCCATCGACCTGCAAATTCGACCCGTCACTCACAATCCACAAGCCCTACTACTACTGATCTTTCTTCTTTAAGAAAAACAAAGAAGGGAGCACACAGACGGTGAAATTCCGCACCGAACGTGACGGTCTCCTCGATGCTCTTGTGACCGCGGGGCGGGCGAGTGCCGCCCGCGTCGGGATGGGCTTAGGGACCCAGGGTGTGCGCTTGGTTGTCCACGGTGATCAACTGGAGCTGACTGGTTCGGACCCTGATTTGGTGATCGAGGTCACACAGAACGTGAGTGGGGAACAAGACGGTTCCGCGTTGTTGCCGTCGCGACTTGTGACAGACATTATTCGTGCTTTCGATGCAGGCACGGTAACTTTGGAAGGCAACGAGCAAGAGGTTCGAATTACTTCGGGCCGGGCGGAGTTTGTGGTCCGAGTCGCGACTGGTGCGGAAATCACTCGTCTTGCACCGGTGGAGTCCAAAGGCATCACGTTGCCAGCGGTCCCTTTTGGCGAAGGCTTGCGCCAAGTTATCCCCGCGGCACTTAACGATGACAGTCGGGCACCCCAGCTGACCGGTGTACTCATGGTCGCGGTCGACAACGGTCTGCGTCTTGTTGCCACGGATTCCTATCGACTCGCCTTCCGGGATCTGAAAGGGATGAGCGCGTTGGAGCCCGGTTCGGAAGTGCTCGTACCAGCTCGTGCGCTCGCCGAGATCCAGCGATTGATTGGTGCCGAGGGTGAGAAGCAACACGACGCGACGCTCGTGTTCCGTCACACCGACCTCGACGCGGTGTTCGAGGTTCACGGGACACGGCTCACGACACGGCTGTTGAAAGGCCCGTTCCCGGACTATCAGCGGCTACTCCCGGCGTCCTACCCGAACGCGTTCCATGCGGCTCGCGAGGAACTGGGCGCGGCGGTACGTCGCGTTCGGCTGATGGTCCGGGATGCGAAGGACATGGCGACTCCCGTCCGGATCTCATTCGAGACCGACGGAGCGGAGCTCACCGTGCTGACCGCCGAGAGTGGGCGTGCGGCGGAGCGAGTCGACGGCCAGTTCAGTGGTGAAGAGCTTGTTGTCGCGTTCAACCCGAACTACCTGCTCGACGGGATCGAGGCGATACGTGCGGAGACAGTCATCCTCGAAGTGATCGACTCCTCGAAGCCGGCGACGATGCGCGGCGAGAGCGAGGACGACTATCGGTATCTGCTGATGCCGGTGCGCGTCTCCTGAGTCACGTCGCCTGGGTCGAGGCCAGGCAGTTCCGCAACCTTGACGACGTTCGGTTCGAACCCGATCCCAACGGTCTGACCGTTGTCACCGGCGAGAACGGCGCCGGCAAGACAAGCCTGCTCGAGGCGGTCGGCTACGCCTCAACGCTCTCCTCGTTTCGCGGTAGCCCCCGGGAGTCCCTCGTGCAAACGGGCGCCTCGGTCTCCGTCATCCGCCTCGAGTCGGCCGAGAACGACCGGCGCTCGCTCGTCGAGATCGAGATCGTCCCTGAACGCCGGGACCGCGTCCAGCGCAATCGCCAGCGGGTGGTGCGGGCCCAGGAGCTGCTGGAGACGCTGCGAGTGTCGGTCTTCACCCCGGACGACCTTGGCCTCGTGAAGGGGGGACCGCAGGAGCGACGCGAATTCCTCGATGACGGACTCGTCGCGGCCCGGCCGGCGCAGCTAACGGTGAGGCAGACCGTGGAGCGGATCCTGCGCCAGCGCTCGGCGCTGTTGCACCAGGCCGGGGGCGTCGCCTCCCCCGAGGTGCTCGCGACCCTCGACGTCTGGGACGACAAGCTCGCGCAAGCGGGCGGGGCGCTGGTCGGCGCCCGCGAGGCGTTCCTCGCCGAACTGCAGCCCCTCGCCGCCGAAGCCTTCCGCCGGCTGACGCGGCGCGACGAGGAGCTCACCCTCGTCTACGAGCGGTCGTTCTCGGGCGAGCTCCGCGAGGCGCTGGCCCGGGCACGGCGCGACGACCTCCGCCGGGCGACGACGACGGTCGGCCCGCAACGGGACGAGATCGTCATCGCGGCCGGGGGGCTCGACGCGCGCACACGGCTTTCCCAGGGCCGGCAACGATGCGCGACGCTCGCGCTCCGCCTTGCCGCGCACGGCGCGGTGACCAGGGCGGCCGGGAGCACGCCGGTGCTGTTACTCGACGACGCCTTCTCCGAGCTCGACGAGGCGACCACCCGGTCGCTCCTCGCCGAGCTCCCCCCGGGCCAGGCGGTGCTGACCACGGCGGGCCCGATCCCCGCGGGGGCCCATCCGGCCGCGGTCGTGCGCCTCGCGGCGGGCGCGGTCGTTCGATGACCGGTGGCGGTCGTCCGCCGGGTCACGGCCCGGGCCCAACACCGCGCCGCGGGAGGGGACGATCGGGGGCCGGGCGGCCCGGCGCGGAGGGGCACGACACGGCGCGCAGCCTCGGAGGGGCGCTCGACGAGTACCTGGCGAGCCGGGGTCTTTCCGACATCAGAACCCTCGCCGACGTGGTCGGCTGCTGGGAGGAGGTCGTCGGGGCCGACGTCGCCGCCCACACCCGTCCGCGGTCCCTCGCCGGCGGGGAACTCGTTGTCGCGGTCGACCATCCGGGTTGGGTGACGCAGCTCGCTTTCGTGTCCGCGACGATCTGCGATCGACTCGCTGACCAGCTCGGATACCGCCCCGTGGAACGGCTGAGAGGCCACGTCGATGCCCGTTTTCGCCTAGACTAAAGACCAGAAATCGCTGGGTTCCGCCCCGTTTGAAGGGCGAGCCCGACCGACCGGAACCGCCGTCGTTGAGGAGCCGCGCCCGTGGTGCGAGTTGATGAGGCAGAGCCACGAGACGCGGTCCCGGAGTCCTACGAAGCAGCCGACATCACCGTTCTCCGGGGTCTCGAGCCGGTGCGCCTGCGGCCGGGGATGTTCATCGGGTCGACCTCGGCGAGCGGCCTGCACCACCTGGTCTGGGAGGTCGTCGACAACTCGGTCGACGAGGCGATGCAGGGACACTGCACCCAGATCGACGTCATGCTCCGGGCCGACGGCAGTTGCCGGGTCGTCGACAACGGACGTGGGATCCCGGTCGAGCCGCACCCAGACGAACCGACGAAGTCGGCGGCCGAGATCGTCCTCACGGTCCTCCACGCCGGTGGGAAGTTCGGCGGATCGAGCTACAAGGTGTCGGGGGGCCTCCACGGCGTCGGCGTCTCGGTCGTGAACGCGCTCTCGTCGCGCCTCGACCTGCAGGTCGACCGCGGCGGCAACCGCTACGAGATGACGTTCGTCGACGGGGGCAAGCCCACCGGCCCGCTCGAGATGACGGGACCGTCGCCGCGCAACCGGACCGGGACGACGGTCACCTTCTGGCCCGACGCGACGGTGTTCGACGAGGTCGAGTTCCGCGCCCAGACGATCGTCGAGCGGCTGCAGATGATGGCGTTCCTCCAGCGGGGCCTCGAGATCCGTTTCCGGGACGAGCGCGCCGGCCACGACCAGTCTGTGACCTACCGCTACACAGGCGGCGTTGAGGACTTTGTGCGGCACCTCAACGCCTCGAAGGAGGCGCTGTTCCGCAAGGTGGCCTACTACGCGCAGGCCGAGGATGACCAGGAGATCGAGGTCGCCCTGCAGTGGAACACGACCTACTACGAGAGCATCTGGTCGTTCGCCAACGGGATCGCCACGGTCGAGGGTGGCATGCACGAGGAGGGCTTCAAGAAGGCCCTGACGAACGTCGTGAACCGAACGGCGCGGGCCCGTGGGTCGCTGAAGGAAGCGGACGCGAACATCCAGGGCGAGGACATCCGGGAGGGCCTGACGGCGATCATCTCGGTCCGGCTCCGGAGCCCGCAGTTCGAGGGTCAGACGAAGGCGAAGCTCGGCAACGTGAAGATCCGTTCGCTCGTCGAGCGGGCGACGAACGAGAAGCTCGCCGAGTGGCTCGACGAGAACCCGCGCGAGGCGAACCAGATCGTGCAGAAAGCCCTGCTCGCCCAGCGCGCCCGGGTCGCGGCGCGCCAGGCCCGCGACCTCACGCGCCGCAAGTCCGCCCTCGACGGGGCGGGGCTCCCGGGCAAGCTCGTCGACTGCGCGTCACGCGACCCGCGCGAGTCGGAGCTTTTCATCGTCGAAGGGAACTCCGCGGCCGGCTCGGCGAAGAACGCCCGGGACCCGCACACCCAGGCGATCCTGCCGATCCGGGGCAAGATCCTGAACGTCGAGAAGGCGCGGGTCGACCGCATGCTGAAAAACACCGAGATCCAAGCGCTCATCTTGGCGATCGGGGCCGGGGTCGCGGACGACTTCGACATCACGAAGATCCGCTACCACAGGGTGATCATCCTCGCCGACGCCGACGTCGACGGCTCGCACATTCGGACGTTGCTGCTGACGTTCTTCTTGCGCCAGATGCGCCCGCTCATCGAGGCCGGCCACGTCTACGTTGCCCAGCCGCCGCTGTACTCGACGCTGGTCGGCAATGCCAAGGTCTATCTGAAAGACGACACCGCCCGGGAGCGGTTCGTGGGTGAGCACCCGAACCACACGAAGGACTTCCAGCGCCTGAAGGGCCTGGGGGAGATGGACTTCGCCGAGCTCCGCGACACGACAGTGGATCCGGCGAAGCGGTCGCTTTTGCAGATCACGATGGAGGAGGCGAGCATCGCCGACCAGGTGTGCTCCGTCCTCATGGGAGACGACGTCGAAGTGCGGCGCCACTTCATCCAGACGAACGCGAAAGACGTCCGCTTCCTCGACATCTGATCGGCGTGGGGTTGGCCGGGCGGGCGGGGCGAGGGACGAGGGAAGGCAGGGCCACGAGTGGCACCGCGCAGGACACAGACCACTGAACGGCAGGCGGGCGACGTGCCCGGCGGCGGCGCGATCGAGCCGATCGACTTCCAGGAGGAGATGGAGCGCTCGTACCTCGAGTACGCCATGTCCGTCATCGTTGCTCGGGCGCTCCCGGACGTACGCGACGGGATGAAGCCGGTGCACCGCCGCATCCTGTATGGCATGTGGGACACGGGGCTGCGGCCGGACCGGCCCCACGTGAAGTGCGCCAAGGTCGTCGGCGACGTGATGGGCCGGTTCCACCCCCACGGCGACATGGCGATCTATGACGCCCTCGCCCGGATGGTCCAGGACTTCAGCCTGCGCCACCCGCTCGTCGACGGGCATGGGGATTTCGGGGCCCCCGGGCCCGACGGGATGCCCGCGGCGATGCGCTACACGGAGGCGCGTCTCGCGCCGCTCTCGATGAGCCTTTTAGAGGGGATCGACGAGGACACCGTCGACCTCGTCCCGAACTACGACGGGAGCGACGAGGAGCCGGTCGTGCTCCCCGCCCGGTTCCCGAACCTGCTCGTCAACGGTTCCCAGGGGATCGCCGTCGGAATGGCGACGAACATCCCGCCGCACAACCTCGCCGAGGTCATTGACGCGACCTGCCATCTCCTTGCCCATCCGGAGGCGAAATCCGACGAGTTAATGCGGTTCGTGAAGGGCCCCGACTTCCCGACGGGCGGCCTCATCCTCGGGCGCGCCGGCATCCTCGACGCCTACCGGAACGGCCGGGGGTCCGTGAAGACCCGGGCCGTCGCCGAGATCACCGAGGCAAGAGGCGGCGTGTCCCAGATCGTCGTCACCGAGATCCCCTACCAGACGGCCGTGGAGACGATCGAGAAACAGATCGCCGAGGGCATCGAGGCAGGCGGCATCAGCGGCATCTCGGCGGTCGACAACCTCTCGGCCGGGGGCAAGCCGCGCCTCGTCGTGACGCTGAAGCGCGACGCCAACGCCAACGTCGTCCTCAACAACCTGTTCAAGCACACCCAGCTCCAGACGAGCTTCGGGATGCACATGCTCGCCCTCGTCGACGGGGTGCCCCGGCTCGTCAATCTCGCCCAGGCGCTCAGCGCCTACGTCGCGCACCAGGTGGAGGTCGTTACGCGGCGTTCGCAGTTCCGGCTGAAGCGGGCCCGCGACCGCGCCCACATCGTCGAGGGCCTGCTGCGGGCGATCGACATGCTCGACGAGGTAATCGCGACGATCCGGGCCTCGGAGGACCGGGCCGACGCGCGTACGAACCTCATGGCGGAGCCGTTCTCGTTCTCCGAGGACCAGGCGAACCACATCCTCGACATGACGCTCGGGCGGCTCACGCGACTCGGACGCGCCGAGCTCGACCAGGAGATGGCTGAGCTCGTCGCCACGATCGGCGAGCTCGAGGCGATCCTCGGCGACGAAGCGAAGCTACGCGGCGTGATCGCGGACGAGCTCGCTGACGTGAAGGCGCGCTTCGCCGAGGAACGTCGGACGAGAATCGTGCACGACCCCGGTGATCTTTCCGAGGAGGACCTCATCCACGACGACGAGATCGTTGTCACCCTCACGCGGGCCGGCTACGTGAAGGCGGTCGCCGCCGACGCCTTCCGCACGCAGTCCCGGGGCGGTCGCGGCGTGCAGGGAACGCGCCTCAAGGAGGAGGACCTCATCCGCGAGGTCGTCTACGCGACGGCGCTCTCGCACCTGTTGCTGTTCTCCAACCGCGGCAAGGTCTACCGGCTGCGTGCCCACGAGATCCCCCTGAAGGAGCGGACCGCACGGGGCACGCCGGTCGTCAACCTCATCTCGCTCGAACCGGGCGAGCGGATCCAGGCGATCGTCCCCGCCAAGGAGTTCGACCCCGACCATTTCCTGCTCTTCGCGACGCGCTCGGGCCAGGTGAAAAAGACCCCCTTCAGCGAGTACGACAAGTCGCGCCGGGAGGGCTTCATCGCGATCACGCTCCGCGAAGGCGACGAGCTCGTCCGGGTGCTGTCGACCGGTGGCGCAGACGACGTCTTCATGGTGACGCGCAAGGGCATGGCGATCCGCTTCCACGAGTCCGACGTCCGGCCGATGGGGCGCGGTGCGGCCGGGGTACGGGGCATGAAGCTGCGGCCCGGCGACGAGGTCGTCGCCTGCGATGTCTCCCGACCCGGGGTGGACCTACTGATCGTGACCGACGGGGGGTTCGGCAAGCGGACGAAGCTCGATCACTTTGGCCCGCAGGGGCGCGGTGGCCAGGGCGTGCGGGGAATCCGGATCACCGAACGGAGGGGCTCGGTCGTGGCAGCTTTGATGGCCGCCCTCGACGACGAGCTCCTCATCGTGTCCTCGGCGGGAATCATCATCCGCACCTCGGTACGCGAAATCGCTGCCCAGGGTCGCGATGCGACGGGAGTGCGAGTGATGAACCTGGAGGAGGGCCAGACAGTCGCCGCCGTCGCGCCGCTCACGAGCGCGGAGGAGGTCTGAGCGGGCCGATCGATTCGAGTAGGGTCGCGGATTCGCTGGGGCTATAGCTCAGCCGGTTAGAGCGCAGCACTGATAATGCTCCATGACCAGGCACTATGCTTGCCGGCACTTTCCCCTGCTCAGCCCTGAGCGGACTGGGTGAAGTTATGCGCTGTAGCAATTCGGCTACTACGCACAAAGCTGGCACCTGGCGGAAGCACGATTTGCGTCGCTACAATTCGCCTTCCCGGCGCTGGAGAAGTGATGCGGGCCGAAGCCGATCTCTACGACGATGAGACCTTGTCGCAGGCGGAACGCGAGCTGCGGACGCGTCTAAACCTCGATCCACCGTCCGACCCCGGTGAGGTGACTGCAGCAGGCTGATCTACAGAGTTCTGGCGGCGCCACGACTGCATGAAGGCCCGTGTCCGTGGCACGGACGTGTTCGTCTCGCCTGTCA
>JBEKCO010000035.1:0-19605 GCA_050014835.1 Acidimicrobiales bacterium | reverse complement strand
CTTCATGGTGGTGGTCCCCTTGCTGTCCGAGTGACTTGGTGGTCGCCCGAACACCTACCAGAAGGCAGGCGTCAGGCGGGGGACCGCCACCTCAAATTCCACGACGAACGGGACAACCTCGCAGTGCACGAAGGTGCACAGCTAGCCGAACCGCGGTTAACAAGGCGTACTTGACCACGTAGCTGTCGACCGAAGAGGGTTCTCAAATGGTTCGCAGATTGACTGGCCTGGCTGTGCTGTGCCTGGTCGTTGTCGTCATCCTCGTACTACTAAAGGTCATCTGATCACGATCGTGCCGGGCGGGGGCTGGACATTTATTAGGGGCGCGCCACCATCCGAGACCGCTTGTCGCGATCTGGCTTGCCATCGGTCGTCAGTAAAGATCACCGCTCGGACGGAACCCCGCTGCCAGTCGGAGATTCACGACAGGGCTCCTCCGGCGCGAACCCCAACGCCGATGTCGTTTGTCTCGAGCGTCGCCGTAGATCAGTATTCCTGAACATTCGCTCGGAACGCCGGCGAGGAGGTGCCCGCTGCCGGGTCGGCGGCACTTTGGACCGCGTCCGACCTGGACATTTGTGACGCGCTCCCGGACGGGTTCGGTCACGCGGCATGGGACGAACAAGAGCTGCCGGCTTGGCCCTTGACCTTCACCTTGGGTCAGGGGGCACGATGATGCTGCGGGGGATCAGCCCCGCCGACGAGGGAGTCGACCGTGGCCCAGATGGGCATCGGCGAATTCGCCAGACGCTCCCGGCTGCCCCCCAAGGCGCTCCGCCTCTACGACGAGCTGGGCCTGGTCCGTCCAGCCCGTGTGGACACCGCCTCCGGTTATCGCTTCTCGTATTTCCTGCTCGGCAAGAAGGGCGTGCGCAGCCAGGCCGACGAGCAGGACCGGATGCTCGCGACCGACGCTCCTCCAGCCTGAGGGCCGTCGCTCGGCCCGGTCGTGGATTGGCGCGTGGCGCTTTCGCGTCGCGCGCCCGCGTGGATGGGCGCGGGCATGGCAGGCGCCGGGCCGTGGGTGTGACCGCAGTGACAGGTCCCTCGCGCTGTCGTAGCTTGACGACGTGCTTCCGACCGGTTCTCGCCACCACGCCGTCGCCCGCTCGGGTCCGCCGCCGCGACCGAATCGCGACGTGCATCCGCGCCGGCACCGTGATGGCGGCGGTCGTCCGCCCGAGAGAAGGCTACGGCGGGCGATGACCGTCGCCGAGCTCGGGTTCGGCGCGTGCGCCATCGTGCTGACCAGCGCGGTTCTTGGTCCGGTCTCCGCCGCATCCGCGGCACCGCCTCGGCCGAGACCCGCCGATGTAACGCGCGACGCGGTCCGGTCGCCTCGTCCCGTCAAGGCCGGTGTCGGGCTCCAGATCAGCCTGAAGGTTTTCCCGGAGCACGTCGCGCGCGGCTCCGCCGTCGAGTTCAGGCTGCGCCTCTCCGCCCGGCATGCGGTCGGCGCCCTCGGCTTCCGCTTGTTCTTCGGCGACGGAACGAGCCGGGCGAACGCGATCCCGCTGTACTGCCGGGCGGGTCCGGGGGCTCCAGAATCTGCCAGCTGGTCGTTCGGCCATCGCTACGCGAAGGCCGGCATCTACCACGTCGTCGTGACAGGGTTCGTGAACTGCACGTCGTCTCACGCCGTCGCGAAGGCCACGGTCGTCGTCTCCTGAGGACGGAGCCCCGGTCGGCCCTCCGTTTTCCGGCCGAGAGGGCGGGGAGGGACTGGCCAGCCGCCCTGATTACGCTCCGCCGTCTCGCTAGATTTCGCGCCATGGCGCCAAGAAGGCGTGAGGAGGAGTCGGTGCGCGCGCGTTCGGTCGCCCTGGCGGTCGTCTCGGTCGCGGTCGGGGTGGTGTCCGCTGTCGGAGCGGGGACTGCTCTCGCTGCCCCACGCGCCGGTTCGGACAAACCGCCTCGGGTCATCGACTGTGTCGGCCCGGCGGTCCGCGAGCCGTCGAGCTTCACCATCACCTGCGCGGACGACAACTCGCGCCTCGTGAGACTGGACTGGCAGTCGTGGACGGCGACGCAAGCCACGGCGGACGGCGCGTACTCGCTGAACGACTGCACGCCCTACTGCGCCGCCGGGAAGTTCCACAACTATCCCGCCGCGGTGACGCTGTGGGACCCGAAACACACGAAACACGGGACGCTCTTCAGCCGTCTCACGGTCGCCTACAAAAAGGGGCAGAGGATCTACTCGTTCGAGATCCAACTGCCGCTCAGCCCGCTGTAGCGCGCGGCTACGGCCGCGGGCAGCCGAGAACACCCGGCCACCGGCCGATTTGATCGCCGGGATCCGATGACCGAAGACGAGGCTGGATGGGGCGCAGTTGACGTCGAGCCGCGCCGAGACGTCGGTCCGCGTCGCCACTACGTTCGCGCGGTTGCACCCAAGTAGTCTCGGTCCGTGGCCGACCAGGAGCGTTTCGTCGATGACGCCCTGGTGTTCATGCCGTCGCTCTACACAGCGGCAATGCGCATGACCCGCAACCCCTCTGACGCCGAGGACCTCGTCCAGGAGACCTACCTGAAGGCCTATCGCGCCTATGGCGGATTCGAGGAGGGGACGAACCTCAAGGCCTGGCTCTACCGGATCCTCACGAACACGTTCATCAACTCCTATCGGGCGAAGAAGCGGCGTCCCGAGGAAGCCGACGTCGAGGATGTCGAGGACCTCTACCTCTACCATCGGCTCGTCGGGGTCGGCGGATCGGAGCTCGGCCGTTCCGCCGAGGATGAGGCCCTCTCGCACTTCACGGACGAGGCGGTGAAGACGGCGATCGAGTCGCTGCCCGCGTCGTTCCGGATGACTGTGCTCCTCGCCGACGTCGAGGGGTTCTCCTACAAAGAGATCGCCGAGATCATGGAGGTGCCGATCGGGACGGTGATGAGCCGGCTCCACCGGGGAAGGAGAGCGCTCCAGAAGGCGTTGCACGACTATGGGCTAGAACGCGGCATCGTCGAGGCCCAGCCGCTATGACAGTGAGTGTGAGAATTGTTCCCGTGTCCTGGACGTTGACCCCGGCACCGGAGCCGAACGTGGAGGTCGACCGTCGATGACCGAACAAGGACGTACCGGTTCCCCGAGCGGGGAGTGGGGCGAGATCGACTGCGCAGAGAGCATCCACAGCCTCTACGGCTACCTCGACGGCGAGCTGACCGATGATCGCCGGCGCGAGCTCGAGACGCACCTCGACCACTGCGCGCCCTGCGTCGAGAAGTACGAGTTCGAGGCCGAGCTGCGGCGGGTCATCGCCGACCGGTGCAAGGACCGCGTGCCCGACGAGCTGCGCGACCGCGTCGCCAAGGCCATCGACCACGAGCGGCTGAAGAGCAAGAGCTAAGGCGTCCTCGCCCCATGGGCACGGCGGACGACAGTGGCCCGGAGCTGGCGGCGTGGGACGTCGCGCTGCGGATCGGCCGGGAGACCTCCCGCTTTGGGACGCCGCTCGACGCGCGGACCCGTCGGCGGCTCGACGCGGACTTCGGCGAGGCGACGGCGCGGGCCGAGGAGCTCGTCGAGGCGACGACCGGGCTGCACTCGACCGCAGGTCGGGCCCGGGGACTCGTCGTCGACCGGGCCGGCTGGGTCGAGGCGAACGTCGGATCGCTGCGCCGGCTTCTCGCGCCGGCGGCTCGCGCCCTCGGCGAGTCGGGCACCAGGGGTCGGACGGTCCTTTCGCCGGCGGCGAGGGTGGCGACGGGCATCGAATTCGGGGTGCTGCTCACCTGGATGTCGGCCAAGGTCCTTGGCCAGTACGACCTCATGCCGCTCGACGGGGACGAATCCGGGGGGTTCGTCTATTACGTCGGGCCGAACATCGTCGCGCTGGAGCGCCGCCACGGGTTCCCGCCGCGCGAGTTCCGGCTCTGGATCGCCCTCCACGAGGTGACCCACCGGATGCAGTTCACCGGGGTGCCCTGGATGCGCGAGTACTTCCTGGGGCTCGTCGAACGCGGCACGTCCATCGGTGTCCCCGACATGAAGGCCGTCCTCGAGAGCCTCCGCCGTGCCGCGGCCGAGTTCTGGGAGGGTCGTGACCCGCTCGCCGAGAGCGGCGTCGTCGGGCTGCTCGCCTCGTCGGAGCAGCTCGCCACGTTGCGGGAGGCCCAAGCGCTCATGAGCCTGCTCGAAGGCCACGGCGAATACGTGATGTCCCGGGCCGGAAGTGGCGAGGTGGCCGGCGCAGCGCGGTTCGCCGCGGTGCTCGGGGCGCGTCGGCAGAGCGCGAAGGGCGTGGCGAAGTTCGTCCAGCGGGCGCTCGGGCTCGAGGCCAAGCTCCGCCAGTACTCGGCAGGAAGACGGTTCATCGAGGCCGTCGAGGCCGCCGGCGGCGACGCGCTCTTCTCGCGGGTGTGGGAATCGCCGGAGATGCTGCCGACCGTCGACGAGATCGGCGCTCCCGAGCGATGGATCGCCCGGGCGGGCGGCGTCGTCGCCCCGAGTACCTGAGGAGGGGAACGTGCTCTCCGAACTCGCCTCCGAGCTGCTTGGACGGTGTACTTTCCCGCCCCGGGGCGAGCGGCTCGCCTGTGCGGTGTCCGGAGGGGCCGACTCGCTGGCCCTGCTCGCGCTGGCCGTCGCCGCCGGTTGCGAGGCGACCGCCTATCACGTCGACCACGGGATCCGTCCGGGATCGGCCGACGAGGCCGATGTCGTGCGCGCGGGTGCCGGACGGCTCGGCGCGGGGTTCGTCGCGTTGCGCGTCGAGGTCGCGCCGGGCCCGAACCTCGAGGCCCGCGCCCGCCAGGCGAGGTTCGCCGCCCTCCCGTCCGACTGCGCGACGGGCCACACGGCGGAGGACCAGGCGGAAACGGTGCTCCTCAACCTGTTGCGCGGCGCCGGGGCAGACGGGCTCTCGGGGATGCGCCCGGGACGGCGGCATCCGATCCTGCGGCTGCGGCGGGCCGAGACCGTCCGCCTTGTCGGGTCGCTCGGACTACAGGTCGTTGCGGACCCTTCGAACGCCGACCCCGCGTACCGGCGGAACCGCATCCGACAGGAGCTCGTGCCGCTGCTCGCCGACGTCGCGGGCCGGGACGTCGTCGCCGTGATCGCCCGCCAGGCCGAGCTCCTCGCCGACGACGTCGCGCTGCTGGACGAGCTCGCCGCCGGCCTCGACGCGACGAGCGCGGCGGAGCTCACGAACGCCCCCGTCGCGCTGGCGCGCCGGGCGGTGCGGGGCTGGCTGAAGGAACAGTCGAGCCCGCCCTACCCGCCGGACGCCGCCACCGTCGAGCGCATCCTCGCCGTCGCGCACGGCGACGCGATGGCGTGCGAGGTCGCCGGGGGCCGCCGGCTCCGCCGGAGCCACGGGCACCTCATCCTCGACGCGTAGCCGACGCCGCGCCGGCGCGCCGCCGACACGTCGCTTGTCTGCCCGCGGCCATTCCAGCGGGGGATCGTCACCCGGTAGGGTCATGGCCGTGACCAAGCGCGACGAGAACGGACCCCAAGCCAAAGACGACCCGCTCGCCGGACTGAGCCTCGGGCGGGTGCTCATCACCGAGGACGAGATCACGCGCCGCGTCGCCGAGCTCGGCGAGATGATCACCCAGGACTACGCTGGCCGGCCCCCGCTCCTCATCGGCGTTTTGAAGGGGGCGTTCGTTTTCATGGCCGACCTCTCCCGGGCGATCCACCTGCCCGTCGAGATGGACTTCATGGCCGTCTCGTCCTACGGCACCGCGACGAAAACGAGCGGGATCGTGCGGATCGTGAAGGACCTCGACGTCGATCTCGTCGACCGGCACGTGCTCATCGTCGAGGACATCGTCGACAGCGGGCTGACGTTGTCGTACCTCCGCAAGGGCCTCGCGGCGCAGAACCCGGCGAGCCTCGAGATCTGCGCGTTGCTGCTGAAGACCGACCAGCAGAGGGTCGACCTGAAGATTCCGTACGTCGGCTTCGAGATCCCCCCCGACTTCGTCGTCGGCTACGGGCTCGACGTCGCCGAGGTGTACCGGAACCTGCCCGACATTCGGGTCATGGACGGCGCGACGTCGTGACCCCCGGAGGGGGGCCGCCCGCGAAGGGCGTCGACCTCGAGCGCGCGGCCAAGGCGGTGCGCGAGCTCCTCGCCGCGGTCGGCGAGGACCCTGACCGGGCCGGGTTGGAGGGCACGCCGACCCGGGTCGCCGAGATGTACGCCGAGCTCCTCGAGGGCATGGTGAACCCGGCCGAGGCCCAGCTCGCCGTCACGTTCTCGGCGAATCACGACGAGATGGTGATGGTGAAGGACATCCCGTTCGCCTCGCTCTGCGAGCACCATCTCCTCCCGTTCATCGGGGTCGCCCACGTCGCGTACATCCCCGACCCCGAAGGCACGATCATCGGGCTCTCGAAACTCGCGCGTCTCGTCGACCACCACGCGCACAGGCTCCAGATCCAGGAGCGGTTGACGACGGAGATCGCCGACACGATGGAGCGGATGCTCCAGCCGCGGGGCACGCTCGTCGTGCTCGAGGCGGAGCACCTCTGCATGACGATCCGCGGGGTTCGCAAACCGGGCGCCCGCACGGTCACCTCGGCGGTCCGGGGGCTTTTCCGCCGGGACGCCTCGACCCGGGCGGAGGCGATGGCGTTCGTGCGCGCCAAGTCCTGACTGGCGCGTCGGGCCTGCTCAATCGGCAGAACTCGGGAGCCAGACCCCGCCGGACCGGTAGTCTTGCGGCGTGAGGCCGCTTGTCATGGGCGTTCTGAACGTGACGCCCGACTCCTTTTTCGACGGTGGTCGTTACTTCGACCACGCGGCGGCGATCGCCCACGGCGAGGAGATGATCGCCCAGGGTGCCGACCTGATCGACGTGGGCGGAGAGTCGACGCGACCCGGGGCCGACCCCGTTCCCGAGGATGAGGAGCTCCGACGGGTCCTCCCGGTCGTGGAGGCGCTCGCCCCCCGCGCGCGGATCTCGATCGACACGATGAAACCGGCCGTCGCCGCGGCGGCGTGCCGGCTGGGGGCGACCCTGGTCAACGACGTGGCGAACCACTCGGCCCGGGCCGCCGCCGAGGCGGGGGCCGGCCTCGTCGTCGTGCACATGCGCGGGACGCCGAAGGTCATGCAGCAAGACCCGCGCTACGACGACGTCGTCGCCGAGGTCTTCGCGGCGCTCGGGTCGGCCGCCGCCACGGCGCGCGAAGCCGGTGTCAGCGAGGTATACGTCGATCCCGGCATCGGGTTCGGCAAGACGGTCGAGCACAACCTGCAACTGCTGCGCGCCCTGCCGGAACTCGTCGCCCGGGGCACCCCGGTGCTCGTCGGCACGAGCCGGAAGTCGTTCCTCGGCCGGCTCGCCGCCCCGCCGGGAGCGGAGCCGCTTCCGGCGGGAGACCGCCTGGAGGGCTCGCTCGCGACGGCGGTCTGGGCGATGGCGGCGGGCGCGGCGATCGTCCGGGTGCACGACGTCGCCGAGACGGTCCAGGCGGCCCGTCTCGTCGGCGGGGACGAACCGGATCACGTCGGTGCGCCGCGTCGGACGGCCGCGGGGGTGGGCCGATGAGGGGCCGGTGGTTGGCCGGGATCGTCCCGCGCAACTTCGCCTGGATCATCAAGGGCCACCTCGCGCTCAGCGAGCGGCCCGGCGGGAGCGCGCCCGACCACCGGCGCGTGCGGCGCCAGGAGGAGATCCTCTGGCTCCGGGCTCAGGGTTTCACGCGGGTCGTCTCGCTGCTGTCGTCGACGCACAACCTGCACGCCTACGAGGAGCTGGGGCTCGAGTATTCCCATGTGCCGATGGGGGTCCACGCCGACATCCCGACCGTGCTCGGCGAGCTCTACCCGCAGCTCCTCGGCTGGCTGCGCGCCGGGGACCGGATCCTCGTCCACCAGGACGAGCTCGGCGACCGGGTCGCCGGTGTCTTCGCCGGGTTCCTCTGGTGGAGCGGCATGATCCCCGAGCCGCCCCTCGCGATCTCGGCGATCGAGCACCTGCTCCGCCGTCAGCTTGGCGCCGCCGGGCGCACGATCGCCACGCTCGCGCAGGAGGTCCCGCTTCCGCCCGAGGAGGACCGCCGGCACCCGGCGCCGCCTCCCGAGGAGACCGTCGTTGTGCTGCGGCCCGAGGTGGTCGAGACCGCCACCCCCGCCCCCGCCGAGCGGGCGCGTCCGGCGACCCCGGAGCGGGCGGCCCCCGGGGAGGCCGTCGCCGCGCCGGCGGCGGTCGCCGACATCTCCTCCCGACGGCGGGCCGCGCGTCCGCGACGCACGGCGTCCGTGACCGCCCGGGCGCCGGCCGCCGAGCGGCCCAAGCCGACGCGAGCGGCGCCATCGCGCGCGACCACGCCCCCCAAGGCCGCGAAGGCGCGCAAGTCCGCGCCGCCGCCCGTACCGAGAAAAGCGAAGAAGACCGCCGGGAAGACCGCCGTGAAGGCGCGCAGGGCCCCGGCGCGCCCCGCGCCGCCGGCGAAGGCGGTGGCGCGCAAGACCGCCGTGAAGCCCGTCCGGGCAGGTTCGCGTCAGCCCGCCGCGAAGGCGAGGGTGTCGTCGGGGAAGGTCACGCGGGCGGCGAAGACGGTCCGCGGCGCGGCCTCCGGATCCGTGCCGGCGCGCCGCCGGATCCGCGCGCGATGAGTGACGTGATCGAGGTGCGCGGCCTCACGGTCCTCGGCACCCACGGGGCGCTCGCCACGGAGCAGGACCGCCCGCAACCGTTCGAGATCGAGCTCCTCATCGAGACGCCGTTCGCCCCGGCGGCGGCGTCCGACGACCTCGACCGGGCGGTCGACTACTCGAAGGTCGTGGAAACGGTGCGGGAGCTGGTCGCCGCGTCGCACTTCCAGCTCCTCGAGACGCTGGCCGACGCCGTGGCGTCGGCGGTGCTCGCCGACCGGCGCGTCGACGCGGTCACGGTCACCGTCCGCAAGCTGCGGCCGCCGATCGCCGACGTCGAGACCGTCGGCGTGCGGGTCGTGCGGCGCCGGGGCGAGACGATGACGCGGGCCGACTGAGGGCGACGGAAGCCGACGTGGAGGCGTACTTGGGGATCGGATCGAACCTCGGCGACCGGTGGGCGCACCTGCGTTCCGCGATCGCGGGCCTCGCCGAACTGGACGCCGACGTCGCCGTCTCACCCGTCTACGAGACGGCGCCCGTCGGCGGGCCGGACGGCCAGGGTCCGTACCTCAACTGCGTGGCGCGCATCGACACGTCGCTTGAGCCGCGGGAGCTGCTCGGCGTGGCGCAGGGGCTCGAGAACCGCGCCGGCCGGGTCCGTCTCGAACGCTGGGGTCCGCGCCCGCTCGACGTCGACATCCTCTTGTTCGAAGGATTCGCGAGCGACGACCCGGACCTCGCGGTGCCCCATCCGAGGATGTACGAACGGGCCTTCGTCCTCGCGCCCCTCGAGGACCTCGACGCTTCGCTCGTCCCGGAGGACTGGCATGCCCGCGTCGTCGTCGAACCGGACAGCCTGCGCCGGGTTGGCGAGCTGCTCGGCCCGTTCGCCGCAGCGGGGGACCCACGCTCCGCCGGCGGCGGCGAGCAGAGGCGCGGGCGTTGACGATGAGCGCCGAGGCGGCCGACTGCGAACTCATCGAGTCGATCGGGGATCTCGACCGCCGGCTCGGCAGCCACCGTCGCCAGGGATCGTCGATCGGGTTCGTTCCGACCCTCGGCGGGCTGCACGGCGGCCACCGCTCCTTGATCGAGGCGGCGCGGGGCTCCTGCGACGTCGTCGTCGTCTCGGTGTTCCTCAACCCGACCCAGTTCGAGGACCCGGCCGACCTCGCCCGGTACCCGCGCGACCTCGCGACCGATCGCGCGCTCGCCGCGGGCGCCGGTGCCGATGTCGTGTTCGCGCCGACGGTCGAGGAGATGTACCCCGCGGGCATCCCGGAGGTGACCGTCGACCCCGGCGCGCTCGGCGCGGTGTTCGAGGGGACGGCGCGGCCCGGTCACTTCCGCGGCGTCGCCACGGTCGTGGCGAAGCTGCTGGCGATCGTCGCGCCCGCGTCCGCCTACTTCGGCGAGAAGGACTACCAGCAGCTCGTCGTCGTCCGGCAGCTCGTGGCCGACCTGTCGCTGCCGGTCGGCGTCGTGGCCTGCCCGACGGTGCGAGAACCGGACGGCCTGGCGGTGTCGAGCCGAAACGCCTTCCTGTCGACCGCCGAACGTCGGGCGGCGATCGTGCTGTATCGGGCGCTGCGCGCCGGGGAGGACGCGGTGACGGCGGGAGCGACGGACGCCGCCGGGGTCGAGTCGACGATGCGCTCGATGGTCGGCACGGAGCCGACGGTGGTCCTTGACTACGCGCGCGTCGTCGAGGACGGCCGCCTCGAGCCGGCGCAAACCGTCACCGGTAACGTCGCGCTCCTCATCGCGGCCCGGCTGGGGCGGGTCCGCCTGATCGACAACCTGCGGGTCGTGCGGTGAGCGACGTGGAGCGCCAGTCCTTCGACGCACTCGTCCTCGGGAGCGGCATCGCCGGGTGCACGACGGCGCTCGAGCTCGTCGAGCGGGGCGCGGGCCGCGTCGGGCTCATCACGAAAGGACGCCTCGACGAGTCGACGACGGCGTGGGCCCAGGGCGGCATCGCCGCGGCGCTCGTCGTCGCGGACGACTCCGTCGCGCTGCACGAGTCGGACACGTTGCGGGCCGGCGGTGGCCTCTCGGACCCCGACGCCGTGCGGGTGCTCGTGAGCGAGGGGCCCGTCGCGGTGCGGGCGTTGCTCGGGCGGGGGGCGGTGTTCGACCTCGACGACCGTCACGAGCTCGCCCGCGCCCGGGAGGGCGGTCACTCTGTCGCTCGTGTCGTTCACGCCGGCGGCATGGCGACCGGTGCCGAGGTGATCCGGGCGCTCACCGTCGCGCTCGCGACGAGCGGGGTCACGGTGAAAGAGCATCTTTTCGTCACCGATCTCGTCGTCGACGGGGGCCGGTGCGCGGGCGTGACCTGCCTCGACGAGGGATCGCGGCCGGTTCGGTTCGATGCCAACGCCGTCGTGCTGGCGACGGGCGGCGTCGGGTCGCTCTTCGAGGTGACGACGAACCCGGCCGAGACAACGGGTGACGGGATCGCGATCGCCCTGCGCGCCGGGGTTCCGGTCGCAGACCTCGAGTTCGTGCAGTTCCACCCGACGGCGCTCTGCGCCGGTCGGGAGCCGCGGCCACTGCTCTCCGAGGGCCTGCGCGGTTACGGCGCCCTGCTCGTCGACGGCAACGGCGAGCGATTCGTCGACGAGCTCGCCTCCCGCGACGTCGTCAGCCGCGCGATCGTCGCCCGGATGGAGCGCGACGGCACGAGGAACGTCTTCCTCGACGCCCGGAAGGTGCCGGACTTCGCGGACCGGTTTCCGACGATCGCGGCCATGCTCGCCGAGGCCGGGCTCGACGCGGCGCGGGACCTCCTGCCGGTCGCGCCCGCCGCGCACTACCTGTGCGGCGGCGTCGTCACGGACCTCGCGGGCCGGAGCGCGTTGCGCGGCCTGTTCGCCGTCGGGGAGGTCGCCTGCACCGGCGCCCAGGGTGCGAACCGGCTGGCGTCGAACTCGTTGCTCGAGGGGCTCGTCTTCGCCGCCCGCGCCGCGCGGGCGATCACCGTTGGATCGACCGACCCGCAGCCCGAGGGTGCACTCGCCGGTGTCCTCGCTCCCGGGCGCGCCGCCATCCCTGTGCGCTTCATCGACGAAGGTGTGTTCGCGCCGGGCGACCGCGCCGAGGAGACGGCGCCGGTCGGTGGTCTCGAGGCGGCGCGGGCCGCGCTCCGCGAGGCGATGAGCGCCCGGGCCGGGGTCATCCGCGATCCCGACGGCCTCGAATCGCTCGCCCCGACCCTGCGCCGCACGGCGGCTGCCGCGGCCAAAGAGACCGGGATCGCCGGGGGCGAGCTGCGGAACCTCGCTGACGTGGGGTCAGCGCTCGCCGCCGCGGCGCTGTTCCGGCGGGAGACCCGGGGCGTCCACACCCGCGTGGACGCCCCCGAGCGCGATGATGCGCACTTCCGGGTGCGCGTGGCGGTGAAGGCGGATGATGCGCGATGACGATGTTCGATGACGTCTACCCGCCGATCGACGAGGTCCGCCGGGCGGTCACGCTCGCGCTCGCCGAGGACATCGGCCCGATCGGAGACCTCACCGGATCGCTCGTGCCGGCCGACGCGGTCGCCCACGCGGCCTTCGTCGCGCGTCGGCCGGGCGTCATCGCCGGGACGAGCTGCGTGCGGGAGACCTGCCAGCAGCTCGACGCCGGCCTGGAGCTGGCGGTGTTGGCCGAAGACAGCGGCGTCGTCGAAGCAGGTACCGTCGTCGCCCGCGTCGTCGGCCCGTTCCGATCCCTCCTCATCGCGGAAAGGACCGCCCTCAACTTCCTGTGCCATCTCTCCGGCGTCGCGACGCTCACCCGCCGTTACGTCGAGGCGGCCGCCGCCGCCAACCACGCCGCGAGGGTGCGCGACACGCGCAAGACGACCCCGGGGCTGCGCGCCCTCGAAAAGGCCGCGGTGCGCGCCGGTGGGGGGATCAACCACCGGGCCTCGCTCTCGGGTGGCGTCCTCGTGAAGGACAACCACCTCGCCGGGGTGTCGCTGTCGGACGCCGTCGTCCTGGCGATCGAGCGCTGGCCCGGCCGGTTCATCGAGGTCGAGTGCGACAACCTCGAACAGGTCAGCCTCGCCGTCGAGGCCGGGGCGGCCGGCGTGATGTGCGACAACATGTCTCCCGACGACGTGCGCGCCGCCGTCGAGATCGTGCAGGCCCACCCGAGGGGTCGCGCCGGCGCGGTGCTCGTCGAGGCGTCGGGAGGGATCACGCTCGAGAACATCGCCGCCTACGCTCGCGCGGGGGCCAACCTCATCTCCGTCGGGGCGATCACGCATTCGGCCCCGATCCTCGACATCGGCCTCGACAACGAGGATTGAGAGGCGCCGACGTGACCCGGGGAGGACACGGAGCCGAGGTCCTCCGTCGCGATCGGGTAGACCGTTAGGCGATGCTCCTCGCCATCGACGTCGGCAACACCCAGACGGTCATCGGAGTCTTCGAGGATTCCGCGCCCGGGCACCACGAGGACCGGTTGCCCGGGGAACTCCCGGGCCTCACCCACAGCTGGCGGATCTCGACGGTCGGCGGGCGCACGGCGGACGAACACGCTGTCATCGTGCGGCAGTTGCTCACGACGGCAGGGATCGCGCTGGGCGCGTCCCGCGAGGCGTTGCCCGCCGGCGACCGTCCGGCGGCAGCGATCGACGGCGTCGTCGTGTCGTCGTCGGTCCCCTCGGTGACCGCGGCGCTGCGCCAGATGGTCGCCGACCGGTTCGCCCTGCCGCTCGTCGTCGTCGAGCCCGGGATCCGCACCGGCATGCCGGTCCTCTACGACAACCCCAAGGAGGTCGGGGCCGACCGCATCGTCAACGCCGTCGGCGCGATCGACCTGTTCGGCGGGCCCGCCGTCGTCGTCGATTTCGGGACGGCGACGACGTTCGACGTCATCAGCAGCGCCGACGAGTACCTCGGCGGCGCGATCGCCCCCGGTCTCGAGATCTCGATGGACGCGCTGTTCGCGCACGCCGCGGCCCTCCGGCGCGTCGAGCTTGTCGCGCCGCCGAGCGTCGTCGGACGCTCGACCGTCGAGTCGATGCAGTCGGGCGCCGTCTTTGGGCACGCCGCGCTGGTCGACGGGATCTGCCGCCGCATCCTCGTCGAGCTCGGCCCGGCGACGGTCATCGCCACCGGCGGGCTCTGCAGCGTCGTCGCCCCGCACAGCGAGGTCATCACGTACGTCGAACCCTGGCTCACGCTCCACGGCCTGCGGATCCTCTACGCGCGCAACCTCCCGCCCGAGGGGCACGTCGCGCCGTGAGCCCCGGCGAGACGCCGGACGTCCCGTACCGGTTGGCGGGGACGGCACGGGCCGCCGAGGTCGTCGCCGCCCACGGGGATCTCGCCCCGGGGGAGTCGGCGCACGTCACCGTCACGGTCGCGGGCCGGATCATGCTCTTCCGGCCCCAGGGCGGTGCCGCCTTCGCCGACCTGCGCGACTGGACAGGATCGATCCAGCTCTTCGCCGACGAGGTCGCGACGTCGCGCTTCGACGAGTTCGTGCGGCTTGGCCTCGGCGACTGGATCGGCGCGACGGGCGAGGTCGTGCGGACGCGGCGCGGCGAGCTCTCCGTGAGGGTCGCCGAGTGGTGCCTGCTCGCCGAGAACCGGCGGGGTTTTGGCGACAAGTGGCGCGGCGTCCACGACGTCGAGACGCGCTACCGCCAACGCGAGGTCGACCTCTGGGCGAACGAGGGTGTGCGCGAGACGTTCCTTTTGCGTTCGCGCGTCGTGCGGGCGATCCGGCAGAACCTCGACGGGCGGGGGTTCGTCGAGGTCGAGACGCCCATCCTCCAGGCCGTCGCCGGCGGGGCGAACGCGAGGCCGTTCACTACGCACTTCAACTCGCTCCACGCCGACTTCATCCTGCGGATCGCGAGCGAGCTCTACCTGAAGCGGCTCGTCATCGGCGGGTTCGAGCGGGTCTACGAGATCGGCAAGGACTTCCGCAACGAGGGCCTGTCGCCGACCCACAACCCCGAGTTCACCGTGCTCGAGGCCTACCAGGCCTACGCCGACGCCTCCGACATGACGGGGCTCGTCGAGGACCTCGTCCACGCCGCGGCGGTCGCGGCCCGGGGCACGGGCGTCTTCAGCCACCAGGGGCGTGCGCTCGACCTCACGCCCCCGTGGCGCACGCTCACGATCGAGGAGGCGATCCGCGAGGTGACCGGCCTCGACTGCCGGCTCGCCGACGGGCTCGCGACGCTCCGCCGGCGCGCCGCGGAGCTCGGCGTGGCGGTCGAGGACCGCTGGGGGCCGGGCAAGGTGCAATCCGAGATCTACGAGCACACGACGGAGCACGAGCTGTGGGACCCGGTCCACGTCGTCGACCATCCGGTCGAGGTCTCACCGCTCACCCGGCGGCACCGGACGAAGCCCGACGTGGCCGAGCGGGCGACGTCGGTGGTCGGCGGTCGGGAGATCGCCGAGAACTACAGCGAGCTCGTCGACCCCGTCGACCAGCGGGCGCGGTTCGTCGCCCAGGCGGCGGAACGGGCGGCCGGTGACGACGAGGCGATGGTCGTCGACGAGGACTTCCTGCGGGCGCTCGAGCACGGGATGCCGCCGACGGGCGGGATCGGCGTCGGGATCGACCGCCTCGTCATGCTGCTCGCCGACAAGGTGAACATCAAAGAGGTGATGCTCTTCCCAGCCCTGCGCCCGGAGGCCGGGGGTGTCGAGGGAGACGGGACCGAGGGCCCCGTCTAGCTCGCCAGCGCCCGCATCGAGCGGTCGAGGTCGTCGACGAGCCGCACGCCGAGCCCGCGCAGCGACCGCGCCACGACGCCGTCGCCGAGGCGCCGGGCGATCTCCCCCGCCTCGAGGGCGTAGCGGCGGGCGACGTCCTGGGACTCGGCGGTCCCGTCCGACTCGGCGACGAGCGCCCGGGCGAGCTCGACGTCGTCGTGGCCGAGCGGCCGGCCGAGCAGGCGGCGCAGCTCGGGGCCGACGCGCCGGTCGACGAGGGCGCGTTGGACGGGGAGCGTGTAGATCCCCTCGGCGAGGTCCTGGCCGGGCGGTTTCCCGGACTCCTCCTCCGTGGCGACGATGTCGAGGATGTCGTCGCGGATCTGGAAGACGAAGCCGAGCTTCTCGCCGAAAGCGGTGAGGGCCGCGGTGTCTGGTCCGTCGAGGTCGGCGGTGAGGGCGCCGATGCGGCAGGACGTCCCCATCAGGGCGCCGGTCTTGTCGGCGATCGCCGCGAGGTAGTCCTCGACGCTGCGGTCGATCCGGTAGACGGAGCGGGCCTCGGCGATCTGGCCCTGGCAGAGGCGGGCGAGCGTCGTGGCGAGCGTCCCGGCGATCTCCGTGCCGAGCGAGGCGGCGATCTCGGCGGAGCGGGCGAGCAGGAAGTCGCCGACGACGACGGCGAGCAGGTTGCCCCAGCGGCCGTTCACGCTGACGACGTTGCGCCGCCGGTCCGCCTCGTCCATCACGTCGTCGTGGTAGAGCGAGGCGAGGTGGACGAGCTCGACGGCGACGCCTCCGAGGAGCGTCTCCTCGGTCACCTTTCCGCCGCGGAGTTCGGCCGAGACGAGCGTCAGCGTCGGGCGCAGGCGCTTGCCCCCCGCCCCGATGAGGTGGGTGGCGATCTCGTCGACGAAAGGTTCCCCCGAAAGGACGGCTCCGCGCAGGATCTCCTCGAGACGGGTGAGATCGGACGCGGCGACAGGCAGCGCGAAGGGGTCCGGGGGGTTCATCAGACCAGCACGATACGCCACCACCGTGCGTCGATGGCAACGAGGCCGTCTTGTCGGCCGATTCGCCGCCAACCGGGGCGGGCCCGCGCGAACGCGGTCGGCGGGGGTCCTCCCGATAGACTGCAGCCAGCATCAGCTGCACAAGGGAGCGAGATTTGTTCGAGCGGTTCACCGACCGGGCACGACGGGTGCTGGTACTGGCCCAGGAGGAGGCGCGCCTCCTCAACCACAGCTTCATCGGGACCGAACACATCCTGCTCGGCCTCATCCACGAGGGCGAGGGCCTCGCCGCGAAGGCGCTCGAGTCCCTCGGGATCTCGCTCGAGGCGGTGCGCGAGAAGGTCGAGGAGACGATCGGGCCCGCCGGCACGGCGCCGACTGGCTCGCCGCCTTTCACCCCGCGGGCGAAGAAGGTCCTCGAGCTGTCGCTGCGCGAGGCGCTCCAGCTCGGTCACAACTACATCGGCACCGAGCACATGCTGCTCGGGCTCGTGCGCGAGGGCGAGGGCGTCGCCGCGCAGGTCCTCCAGAGCCTCGGCGCCGACCTGCCCCGGGTCCGCCAGCAGGTCATCCAGCTGCTCTCCGGCTACCAGGGCCGGGAGACCGTCGGCGCGACGGCCGGGGCACCGGGGGCCGAGCAGAACCCGGGCAGCTCGCCCGTCCTCGACCAGTTCGGGCGGAACCTCACCCAGCTCGCCCGGGAGCACAAGCTCGACCCGGTGATCGGGCGCGAGCGCGAGATGGAGCGCGTCCTGCAGGTGCTCTCGCGGCGCACGAAGAACAACCCGGTGCTCATCGGCGAGCCCGGTGTCGGCAAGACCGCCATCGTCGAGGGGCTCTCGCAGAAGATCGTCGCCAACGATGTGCCCGAGACCCTGAAGGGCAAGCAGCTCTACACGCTCGACCTCGGCGCGCTCGTCGCCGGCAGCCGCTACCGGGGCGACTTCGAGGAGCGCCTGAAGAAGGTGCTGAAAGAGATCCGCACCCGGGGCGACACGATCCTTTTCATCGACGAGCTGCACACGCTCGTCGGAGCCGGCGCGGCCGAGGGCGCGATCGACGCCGCCTCGATCCTGAAGCCGATGCTCGCCCGGGGCGAGCTGCAGACGATCGGGGCGACGACGCTCGACGAGTTCCGCAAGCACCTCGAGAAGGACGCCGCCCTCGAGCGGCGCTTCCAGCCGATCAAGGTCGAGGAGCCGACGCTCGCCCAGACGATCGAGATCCTGAAGGGCCTGCGCGAGCGCTACGAGCAGCACCATCACGTGACGATCACGGATCAGGCGCTCGTCGCCGCGGCGAATCTCGCCGACCGGTACATCTCCGACCGTTACCTGCCGGACAAGGCGATCGACTTGATCGACGAGGCGGGAAGCCGGTTGCGTATCCGCCGGATGACGACACCACCGGAGTACAACCAGGTCGAGACCGAGATCGCGAAGATCCGCGAAGAAAAGACCGCCGCGCTCGCCCGCAACAACCTCGAGCTCGTCGAGAAGCTCGCCGAGCAGGAGCGTACGAAGCTCGAGCGCAAGACCGCCCTGGAGAGCAAGTGGCGCGCCGAGGGGGTCGAACTGTTCGACGTCGTCGACGAGGACGTCATCGCCGAGGTGCTGGCGAACTGGACGGGGATCCCCGTCTACAAGCTCACCGAGGAGGAGACGGCGAAGCTTTTGCGGATGGAGGACGAGCTTCACAAGCGGATCATCGGCCAGGACGACGCCATCAATGCGCTCTCCCGGGCGATCCGGCGCACCCGGGCCGGCCTGAAGGACCCGAAGCGGCCGTCAGGATCGTTCATCTTCCTCGGCCCGACCGGGGTCGGCAAGACCGAACTCGCCAAGGCGCTCGCCGAGCTGCTCTTCGGCGACGAGGACTCGCTCATCCAGCTCGACATGAGCGAGTACATGGAGAAGCACACCGTCAGCCGGCTCGTCGGCTCGCCGCCGGGCTACGTCGGCTACGAGGAGGGCGGTCAGCTGACGGAGGCCGTCCGCCGCAAGCCGTTCGCCGTCGTGCTCTTCGACGAGATCGAGAAGGCCCACCCGGACGTGTTCAACACGCTCCTGCAGATCCTCGAGGACGGCCGGCTCACCGACGCCCAGGGCCGCATGGTGGACTTCAAGAACACCGTGCTCATCATGACCTCGAACCTCGGCACGGCCGACCTGCGCAAGACCCAGGTCGGGTTCTCGCGTTCGTCGCAGGCCGTGACGTACGAGCGGATGAAGACGAAGGTCCAGGACGCGCTGAAGCAGCACTTCCGGCCCGAGTTCCTGAACCGGATCGACGAGGTTATCGTCTTCCACGAGCTCGTGATGGAGGAGGTCGTCCAGATCGTCGACCTCATGATCCGGCGCCTGGCCGATCAGCTCGACAGCCAGGGCATCGGGATCGAGCTCACCCGGGCCGCCAAGGAGCTCGTCGCCGGGCACAGAGAAGATCCTCTGGAAGGAGTTCCGGGTCGGCGAGACGATCATCGTCGACGCCGAAGACGGCGTGATCTCCTTCAAGGCCGTTGACGGCATCGCACCGCCGCCCGTCGAGCTCGCCGGCACCGCCGCCGACTCCTAACTCGCCCGCAATTCACGGGATATTCCACAGCGTCGTCGCGTCGCCACGTTGCGCGCGCCGCCCCCGACAGTTCACGCGAAAGTCGCAGTCCGGATGCAGCTTGCGGGAATGCCGGTCGCCCGCGCGACGTTGCACAATCCCGACGGAGTTCGAGGAGGAGAGGCGTGCCGGATTCGGGCGGCTGGGACCGAACGATCACCGAGGAAACAGGGCGGACGGTGGTCGGGTCGGTGCCCGGTTTGAAGGCGCTCCGTCGCTCCTCTCTCACAGCTCTGGCGCGAGAAGCCACCGTGAGCAACAGAACCCGTTGATGTGCCAGAGGGTTCGGAGGGGCTGCGCGATTTTCGCGCCGAAGAGGAGCCCCTTCGGACCCTGTCTGGTACGGGGGCCGGCCCGCGCGGCCGTAGGGACGCGTCGAAGCGGGCACCCCGACCTTCGGAGTCGCCGCCCACGCGGTCCGGGACGGCAGGCGGGGACCGCTCCGGGCGGCTGGGCCAGGGACCATCCCGGCTCCACGGGCGACGGACGGCGGCGCGCCCGGCCTCGCCGTCACGCCACCTGTGCCCCGTCCCCGGACCGGTAAACTAGGGACACGTCGCGGCCGCAGGCGGAGTCGGAACCAATCCGGTTTCCGCTGATCCGGTATCTGTGGCGCAACAGACCTTCCTGGAACGTGAGGAGTCGCGAGTGTTCGACGTCGGCGACAAGGTGGTCTACCCCCACCACGGAGCGGCGGTGGTCGAGAGACGCGAGATGCGTGAGGCGTTCGGCGAGAAGCGCGAGTACCTC
>JBEKCO010000034.1:0-30360 GCA_050014835.1 Acidimicrobiales bacterium | reverse complement strand
GGCGATCCGGTGGCCGAGTTCGAGGTCTGTGAGAGGTTCCAGGCGTCGGACAGGCTGTAGAAGCCCGACGGCGACTCGATGTGGTAGCGGCCGTACATGTCGGCCTGGACCATGAGCAGGTCCTGCGGGTAGCGCAGGTGTTGACGCAGCACTGGGTTCATGTCCTTCAGGGGCTGGAACAACCCGGGGAAGGCGTCCTCATACGCCCGGATGAGCGGGTCCGACGGGGCGATGACGTAGAACGACATCTTGCCGGAGTAGGCGTTGACGACGACCTTGACGGCGTCGCGCACGTAGTTGTAGCTCCCGCGAAGGCCGCTCCCCGACGGGAGCTCGCTCGTCACCGCAGGTTGCCCGTAGGGGTAATAGCCGGTCTCCGTGTAGGCGTCGACGACCCAGTCGATCGAGCCATCGACGACGACCGGGTACGGGTGCGAGTCGACCGACAGGAAGGGCAGCGCCTTCTGGACGCGCGCCTCGATGTCGGGGATGTAGATGAGGCGGGACCGCGGCGTGACGAGGTTCGAGATCAAAAGGTTCAGGTCCCGGAGGTGGACCGCGTAGGCGAGTCGGTTGAGGATGCCGCCGATCGGGATCCCGCCACAGCCCTTGCAGTGGCCCTCGACGCTCGACCCGTTCGCCTTCTGGTACTGGACCTCGGGCTGCTTCGTGTCGACGACGACGTACTGGCTGTCACCGGGCGCGTAGTAGACGGCGGGACTGCTGAGCGCCAGCGCCTTTGACTTCGAACTCGCCGGGATGCTGCCGGCGAGGAAATTCGGGAGGTTGTTCGAGTTCGCGACGTTGGCGGCGGCGACGATGACGCCGTAGCCGTGCGTGTACTGCAGGTGTGTGTTCACCCAGCTCTGCTGGGCGAGCCCGCTGGGGTTGAGGGCGCGCACGCCGACGACGACGGGGGTCGTCTTCCCGTCGATCTCGTAGCGGTCGACCGCGAGCGAGTTGAGCTGGTAGTAGCTCTTGATGACCTGCAGCTTCTGGAAGGTCGACACGGCGACCGCCGGATCCCACAACAACACATCCGAGAGCGTCTTCTGGTACTGGGTGAGCACCGTGGGTGTGAGGTCCTCGTTCGCCGGGAACGTGTGCCGGGTCACGTCCCCGATGCCCATCGCGTAACGCGTCGCGGCGATGTTGTCCTTGATGTAGGGCAACTCGAGCGTGCTCTGCGCCGGGGTGACGCGGAGAACCTGGAAGATCGCCGGGTAGATGACCCCGACGACGAGCGCGAGGAACGCCCACAGGCCGAACGTGATCGCCGGGAGCGCGAGCGAGCGTCGGTAAATGTTCACGCTGAACATGACGAACGCGACCAAAGAGACGACGGCGAGCAACGTCAGCGCCGCCAGGCGCACGTGGACGTCGGTGTACGACGCCCCGTGGACGACGCCCGACGACGACAGGTCGAGGTCGTACCGGTCGACGTAGTAATACGCCCAGGCCCGCTCGAGGACCATGAGGGCGAGGATGAGCGAGATGTGGGCGATCGCCCGCGGTTCGACGCGGACGCCGCGACGGAATTGGAACGCGCCGTTGAGGAAGTAGGCGATCACGGTCACGATCAAGGTGACGAGCAGCGCGACGAAGATCCAGTCGACGATGAAGGACAGGAACGGCAGCCGGAAGACGAAGAAGCTCACGTCCCGGTGGAAGAACGGGTCGAGCCGTCCGAACGGCAGCGCGTGCTCGAACAAGATCCAGTGCTGCCACTGACCGGACGCCCCCGCGCCGAGGATGAGCGCGATCACGAGCGAGACCACCGTGCGCAGAATGAAGGCGTACGGGCCGACAGTCTCCTGGTAGCGCCGGACGAGCTCGTTGTCCCCGGCGAGGAACATCGCCCGCGGCGCGACCGTGTCGACGATGAACAACGAGATCCACAAAAGGGCCCAGGCGATGGCGATGAACACCACCGCGAGCACGATCTTCGTCACGGTGACCTGGCTCCAGACGCTACCGAGGCCGTTCCAGTGGAACCAGAGGAAATTCGCGTAGAAGCCGGCGAGCCCCTGCACGACGAGCAGTAAGACGATCAGCGCGACGATGACCGCGACGATGACGACGTTCCGTCGCCGTGTGGGCGGCCGGACCCGCGGCTCGGGCGGGACCCTCACGATTCGCTACGTCCCCGCCGGGACGAGGATGCACCGGCAACCGCCGTGCGCCGGAGGATGGGGCTGTCCGGTCGGGAATGTCGCGCCGGGCTCGACCAGCCCGGCGAGCTCATTGTCGTCACAATCCGAGCAGCGGCTCGCTCCGTCGTCGACGAGCCAGGAGACCGGGATCCGCGCGGACCGGACCACCTCGAGCGTTCCGAGGGCGAAGGCGTTCGTCGCGTAGTCGCTCGCCGTGTCCTCGATCCGCTCCACCTTCCAGTCGCGGTAGGCGGCGGCGACGGCGTGCTGGAGCGACGCGGCCTCGCCGTCGCCGCCGCGGAAGCTCCGGACGAGGTGGGTCGCGATCGACGTCGCGATCTCCGTCCCCAGCTCCGTGGCGACCGTCTCGGCCGCGGCGCGAGACACGGCGTCGTCGGAAGGATCCGCGCCCGTCGGGTGGCCGGTCGCGCTCATTCGCTCCCGGGCGAATCTCGCCCCCTCCCGCCACACGGCAGCCAACGCCGGGATCGCCGCCACGGCGAGGCGCTGCGCCTCGTCGGACAGGGAGGACAATGTCGACGGTTCCGTGCCCCGCGGCGCCTCGCGCAGGCGGTGCAGCAGCTCGTTCTGCTCGACCCGCAGCGCCCGCTTCAGCACGTGAACGAGCTCACCGAGCGGAGCCTCGACGAGCTCGTCGCGCCGCCGCAGGAGCTCGCTCCGCTCCACGACGACGTCGCCGACGAGCAGCCCCGCCGGGATCTGCGCACCGCCCGTCTCGGGCGCGGTCCCGGACGCGTCGACGACCAACGCGACCTTCTCGGGCACGTCGATGGCGGGGTCGACCGGGACGGAACCGCCGGGCACCAGTTCCGGGTCCTTTGACGCGGTCGCGGGGGCGGCGGACGCCTCGCGGATGCGGGCGAACAGTTCGTCGACGATCGCGGCTCCCGGGACGTCGGTCGCCACCGCGACCTCCGCGTCGAAGTCACCGTCCGCGGGAACCTCGGCGCGCTCGTCGGCCGGGGCCGGTCCGTCGGCGACGCCACCCACCGCCGCGTCGACAAGATCATCGGCGCCGGACTCCTCCCCGTGGTCGGCTTCCGGGCCGGTAGGTTCCGCGGGCGGCTCGTCGACCACGGCACCGGCGTCGGCGGGCGCCGGTTCGAGTTCCGTCGCGCGCCGCGCGACCTCCGCGGCCACACGCGCGTCCTCCTCGGAGCCGTCGAGACGCGCCTGGACCGCGACGATCGTGTCGGCCACGTGGGCGACCACCGATGAGAGCGTGTCCTTGCCGGCTCGCAGCTGCTCGATCTGGGAGTAGTAGACCTTCCGGCGCTCGGCGAGGTCCGACAGGATGCGCCGGCGAACCTCGCGCGACTCGTCGATCATCGCCCGGCAGTCCTCTTTGGCGGCGTCGATCATCGCGTTCGCCGCGCCCCGCGCCTCGCTGACGATCGCGACGGCTTCGGCCTCGCCACGACGCCGGAGCTCGTGGGTCGCCGCCTCCGCCTCGGCGATCAGGTGGGCGGCCCGCGCCTCCGCCCTCGAAACGACCTCGTTCGCCGCGGAGTGGGCGACGTGGAGCACCCTCGCGGTCTCCGAACCGAGCGCCGTGGCGACCGTCGCCTCGTCGAGCTCGGGCTCCGCGGCACGGCGCTCGGCGTCGCTTAGTCGCCCGGTCAGCTCACGTTGGTTCGCCCGCAGCTGCCTGAGGAGCTGGCTGACGTCGACGAGGAACCGTCGGACGGACTCCTGGTCGTAGCCGCGCCAGGCGACCGGGAACTCGCGGCCGGCGACCGCGTCGGGATCGAGGTTCGGGTGTGATGAGATCGTGATTGGTCGCGGATCAGCCATTTCGTGAAGCCTATGACCTCACCGGGCGCCCGGCGCTGGCACGAGCCTGCCACCGAGCCGCTCGAGCGCGCCGACCGCTTGGCCGATCGACGCGACGGCAATGATCTTCAGGTCCGGTCCGGCGTTCGCCCGGGCGGCCGCGGCGTTCCCCCGGGGGACCACGAAGACAGTCGCCCCGGCCTCGCGGACGGCGATCGTCTTCTGGGCGATGCCGCCGATCTCCCCGACCGAGCCGTTGTTCGCGATCGTCCCCGTCGCCGCGATCCGTCGCCCCCCGGTGAGATCGGCGCGGTCGAGCTTCTCGATCAGCCCGAGCGTGAAAGAAAGCCCCGCCGACGGTCCGACGATCCCGTCGGCGTTGATCGAGACCCGGAAGGGCTCGTTCGTGTCGGTGTAGAGCTGCTCCGCGTAGACCGGAAGACAGCTCGTCGCGCGCCCCGAGCGTCGGACGAGCCGGCCGGTCGTCGATCCGACTCCGGCGCACGTGTAGTCCGTCGCCGACGACGGGCCGGAGCTCCTCAGCTCGCCGACGACGGCGGACCTCGTCCGCGACGTCCCAGAGCCGAACTTGTGGAACGTGAGCTTCGTCGAGCGGCCCGGTGCCACCGCCTCGATCGCGGCGACGAGCTGACCGAGCGAGGCCGTCCGCGTCGGCCCGACCGCGGTGATGACGTCACCGACCGGGAGCGTCATCGCGCTCGCCGCACCCGGGAGATCGGAGAGTACGACGACGCCGGACGGCACGGCGCGCGGATGGAAGCCGAGCTCACGCAGGGCGACGAACGTCGCCGACTGGCGCGCCGTCGCCATCTCGACGACGCCCTGTTCGTCGTAGGCCGCGGAGCTCGCTCCGCCCGTGAGCTCGGCGGCGGAGTCGATCTCGGCGTGCTCGTCGAACCGGTAGTACAGGTATCCGAGCGCCGTGAGGTGGATCAGCTGCACATCGGTGAGGACGACGCTCCCCCGGTGCGTGTGCGCTACATCGCGCGGCACCGAGATGAGCTGGCCGACGTTCAAGGCGGTGCCCGGGGTGATCGCGTAGTACGGCACCACCCAGCGCGCGGCGATGAAACCGGCGACGACGATCACGGCGACGAACGCCACTGCGACCCGCAAGGCGGCCCGCGAGCGCCTGCTCGGACCCTGGCTGCCGGGTCCCGGAGACCCGACGAGCGGACGACGCGGGTTGATCCAGTCCTCCTCGCCGGGCGCGCCCCAGGCATCGCCGCTCCCCACGTCCCGTAGCCTGCCACGGCAAGGGGGTGATCCATACAACCCGATGGGCAGCGCCCGGTTCGATGACGAGGCCCCGGTCGCGCGCAAGCGGCTCGCGGCGACGCTCGCCGGATTCGGTGGCAACGAGGCAATCGTCCGCTCTTTGCTCACGGACGTTTCGCCAAAGGTGCGCGCCGCGGCGGTCACGGCGCTTGTCAACGCCGGTCGCGCCCGGCCCGACGACGTGCGTCGGGCACTCGGGGACCCCGATCCGGCCGTGCGCCGGGCGACGTGCGAACTCGCGACCCGGCTCCCCGGCACCGACTTCACCCCCCTGCTCGACGACGCCGATCCGACCGTCGTCGAGGCCGCGGCTTTCGCCGTCGGCGAGTCGGGCGACCGCGGGGCCTGCGCGAGGCTCGCCGAGATCGCCGGGTCCCACCCCGATCCGCTCTGCCGGGAGTCCGCCGTCGCCGCGCTCGGCGCCATCGGCGACGACGCGGGCCGGGCGGCGGTCCTCGCCGCGCTCGGTGACGCACCCGCCGTCCGGCGCCGGGCGGTCGTCGCGCTGGCGGCGTTCACCGGGGACGATGTCGAGGCCGTCCTGCGCGAGCGGCTGTCCGACCGGGACTGGCAGGTCCGGCAAGCGGCCGAGACCGTGCTCGGGATCAGCGGATCCGAGACACGCTGACCGCGTAGGACAGCCCGTCGGGCAGCTCGAGGCAGCGAGCCGCCCCGAGCACCGCGCACCGCCCGGCGGCGGCGGCGACGTGGACGGGCACTCCGGTCAGCTTGGCGAGGCGCATGTCGAATCCGTCGAGTAAGCCGCCGCCGCCCGCGAGCAGGAGCCCGGAGCCGATCAGGTCGTTCACGAGCTCCGGGGGAGCCTCGGTGATGCCGTTCACCGCGGCATCGAGCATCGAGGCGACGAGTGGCCAGATAACCGGCTTCAGCTCGACGCTCGTTACGACCGCCCTCGTCGGCCGCCCGGTCCGGGCGTCGCGGCCTACGACCTCCATCTCCGAGTCCGCCGGGCGGGGTGCCACGCTCCCGAGGGCGCGGCGTGCCGACTGCGCGGTGTCCCGGCCGACGAGGATCTCGCGCTGGCGCACCAGATAGCTCCTCACCGCCTCGTCCAGGTCGTCACCGCCGTGCGCGCACGACGACGAGACCACAATCCCCCCGAGGGCGAAGACGGCGGCGTCGGTCGTGCCGGCGCCGACGTCGACCACCATCGAACCGGTCGGCTCGTCGATCGCGATCCCGGCGCCGATCGCGCAGGCGGTCGGATGGGCGATGAAAAGGACGTCTTTCGCTCCCGCCTTGCGCACAGCACGATCGAGCGCCCGGTTCTGCACGCGGGTCGCGCCGATGTGGGTGCAGACGAGGACGCGCGGATGCGACAGCCGTGAGGCCCCGGCCCGCCGCAAGGCCTCGGCGAGCACCTTCTCGACGAGTTCCAGGTCGACGAGCTGGCCATTGCGGACCGGATACCGGACGACGACCCGACCGGCCGCGCGAGCCCCGAGACCGAGCACCTCGGAACCGAACGCGACGACGCGACCGGTGTCCTTGTCGACGGCCGCGACGGTCGGCTCGTCGACGAGCAGCGCGCCGCTGGCGTCGGCGATGCGTGTCGAGCCCGTTCCGAAGTCGAGCGCGAACTCGGCGCTCAACTGGGTGCCCCGTATCCCACTGCGCCACATCGTAGGAGGGGTGGCGACCGCCGAGTGCCGGCGGTCGCGGCGGTCGCCGGCCGCTGACGTCTTTTTCGACCGGGGGACAATTAGCCTGCGCTTGCGTGACGTCCACCCCGGGCGAATTCGACGAACCCCCCGACGAGGGACCGCGCCCGCCGCTGCTGCCCCCCGAGGACCGCCTCTGGCGGCACCCCTCCGAGCTCGGCGCGTCGCACCCGTCGCTGCCGCTCGACCCGGTCGCGGTCCGACGCCGGTGGCTGCTCAGCCATCCGTCGCGTCGGAGCGCGCTCACCGCCGGCGTCGTCGGCGCGCTGCTGGCGACAGGCGTCGTCGCCCTCGGCACCCACCTCGCGGACTCGATGACCGGCATCGGCCATCCCGCGGTGACGAACATCGCAGAACTCCAGTCGACGACGGCGATCACCACGTCGGCGAGTCGCGACCTCGGCGCCGACCTCGCCGCGACGGTCACCCGGGTCAGTGCCGCGATGGTCTCGGTCGAGGCGATCCGCGGCGCGACCCACGCACGCGTCCTCGGCCTCGTCGTGCGCCCTGACGGGATGATCCTCGTCCCGGCGGACGGCGTCGCGGGCGCGGGAACCCTGATCGTCACGCTGGCGACCGGCGACGTCTACATCGGCGACCTCGTCGGGGCCGACGCGAAGAGCGACCTGGCGATCGTGCACATCAACGGGGTGACGGGGCTGGCGACGGCGGCGCTTTCCTCGGACCCGATGGCACGGGGCGCCTTCGCCCTCGCCGTGACGACACCGGGCGGCACGGCGTTCTCGCTCGGCACCGTGCGCGGCCTCTATGCGTCGCCTCGGGTCGGCGGGCACCGGCTCCTCGGCGCCCTCACGACCGACCTCTCTGCCGCCTCGGGACCGCCCGGCAGCCCGCTCCTCGCCTCAACCGGCGCCGTCGAGGGGATCGTCACCGGTTGCACGAAGGTCGGCGCGGTCGTCGCGCCCTCGTGGCTCGCGGCCCCGGTCGCCGACGAGCTCATGGCGACCGGCAGGGTGACCCACGGCTGGCTCGGTCTCGAAGGCGTGACCGCCAAGGGCCGTCCGGCGGGAGTGCGCGTCGAGACCGTCGTCACGAACAGCACCCTCGCCGAGGCCGGCATCGGGCCCGGGGACCTCATCGTCTCGCTCGACGGCACTCCGGTGACCTCCCTCGACGAGTTGCAGGCCCACCTCTACGTGCTGCAGCCCGGTACCCACGTCCGGCTCGGCGTGCTCCACGATGCCGTGAGGTCGGTCCATCTCGTCGTCCTCGGCAGTCAGCCGAACGCCTAATGGGACGCGATCAGCTGGACTTTGCCAGCTGGTCACCGAGGAGCGAGGGGCCCCGACCGCCCGCGGCCTAGATTCGTTGCGTGGCTGAGGGATCGTCGTCGGACATGGGAGGTTTCCTCCCGGGGCTCCTCGGCGATCTTCTCCGCATGATGCACACCGACGAGCCCCTCCAGTGGGATCTCGCCGTGCAGCTCGCCCTGGCCGTCGCCTCGGACGGCCAACCGGAGCCGAATGTCGATCCCATCCAGCGGATGCGGTTCGAGGAGCTCAGCCGGATCGCCGAACTCCAGGTCGGCGACGTCAGCGGGATGCCGACGACACCGGGAGGCGGATCCGTCTCGTTCGTCGCCGCCGGACCCGCCGAGTGGGCGCGGCGGAGCCTCGAATCCTGGCGGCCGCTCATCTCGGAATACGCCGCGGCGATCCGTCCCCCGGTGGCGGTGTCGCCGGCGAGCGAGCAGCCTGATGAGGAGGCCGACACCGGGCTGGCCGCCGTGATGGAGAAATGGGTCTCGGCGATGGCTCCGGCGATGATCGCGCTCCAGGTCGGATCCCTCATCGGTCACCTCGCGCGCCGCACGCTCGGCCAGTACGAGCTCCCGCTGCCGCGCGTGCCGTCCGACGAGATCGTCGTCGTCCCCTCGAACGTCTCGGCGTTCGCCTCGGACTGGAGCCTCGAGTTCGACGACGTCACGATGTGGTGCGCGGCACGCGACCTGGCGGCGCACGCCGTGCTCTCCCGCCCGCACGTCCGGGCTCGGATGCAGTCCCTGCTCGTCGCGCACGCGAGCAGCTTCCGACCCGACCTCGGTGCGCTCGAGCAGCGTCTCGGCGAGGCGGCGCTCGGCGACCCCGGCGAACTCGGGGACCTTGGACGCCTCCTCGGCGATCCCGCGGCGCTCGCCGAGCCGGCCGACACACCCGAACTCCGGCGGATCCGCGCCGAGCTCGCCGCGTTGACCTCGGCCTTCGCCGGCTACGTCGAATGGGTGACCGACGCCGTCGCGGCCCGGGCGATCGGCGCGCGGCGACCGGTCCGCGAGGCGCTGCGGCGGCGGCGGGTCGAGCGTTCCGACGACGAGCGCGCCGCCGAGATGCTCTTCGGGCTCCGTCTCGACCAGGACGCCCTCGACCGGGGCGAGGCGTTCGTGCGCGGCGTCATCGCGCGGGGCGGCGACGTCGAGCTCGCCAAGCTGTGGACGGTCGAGGAGAACCTCCCCACTCCGGCCGAGGTCGACGCCCCGGGGCTCTGGATCGCGCGGGTGAACCTGCCGGATTCGGGCGGCGCGGGCTAGCCGGTCCCGTTTTCAGGACCCGGCCGGCGCGGGCTCCTCCGGGATCCCGAGATCCCACTCGAGCAGCAAGTTCTCTCGTTCCGCGTCACGCACGACGCGCTCTCGGTTGCGCCGGAACTGCGGGTCGTGGGGCGGGAGCAGGACGAGACGGGCGAGGGCGCGCTCGCGGAAGGCCTCGATCACCGGCCGTTCGCCGAATTCCGACTCGATCTCCCAGTGGGGAGCCACGGGACCCAGGTAGACGATGCGGACGTGTCCGCGCGGGGGCTCCGGCGCCTCGCTCTGCCCGCTCAACGGCGTGGTCATCTGCGTCCCTCCGGTTCAATCCCGCCAGAGTCTATCGGTGACCCGGCCCTCGACTCCGAGGGTCCGCCGGGCTCGGGACCGCGAGTTACCCCCAAACTGTGAAGACCCTATGAAATAGGCGCTTACACGCCTGAAACCGGCGACGTCGGGTGTAACGTCGCTTACAAGCTCGGAAAGGGCGCCAAGGGAACGAATTACCCGGCGGGTTGCCAGGACGAACGGGCGAAGGGGTGGTCGCGGATGGAACTCGAGTGGATGGCGAAGGGCAAGTGCCGGATGCTCCCGCCCGAGACGTTCTTCCCGAGCGACGGCGTCGGAGTCGACATCGCGCGCCGGATCTGCCAGGACTGCCCGGTGAAGTCGCCCTGCCTCGAGTACGCGATGGCGAACCACATCGACCACGGTGTGTGGGGCGGCACCTCCGAACGGGAACGACGCCGACTCGCCCGCAGCCGACGCCACCTCACCGTCTACCAGTCCCACTGACCGGGGCGATCTCCCGGCGACGAGCTTGCGACGATGCTCGAGTGCGTCGTCAACATCAGCGAGGGTCGTGACGCGGAGCGCCTCGACGAATTCGTCCGCCTCGTCGGCACGGCGCTCCTCGATCTCCACGCCGACGCGTCGCACAACCGGTCGGTGTTCACCCTCGCCGGACCCGAGACCGCCGACGCCGCGCGGCAGCTCGCGCGCGTCGCGGTCGCCCAGCTCGACATCGCGCGCCATCGCGGCATCCACCCCCGTCTTGGCGTCGTCGACGTCGTGCCGTTCGTCCCGCTCGGTCCGGACGCCATGCGCCCCGACGCCGATCTCGACGAGGCGATCGCGGCGCGCGATCTGTTCGCGCGCTGGGCCGCGGACGAGCTCGGCGTCCCCTGCTTTCTCTACGGACCGGAACGCGCGCTCCCAGAGATCCGCCGCCACGCCTTCGCCGACCTCGTCCCCGATTTCGGACCGGTCGCGCCGCACCCCTCCGCCGGGGCGAGCTGCGTCGGGGCGCGTCCCGTGCTCGTCGCCTACAACCTCTGGCTCGCCGAGGGCGACCTCGACCGGGCGCGCCACATCGCCAGCACGCTGCGCGGTCCGGAGGTGCGCACCGCCAGCTTTGCCGTCGGTGCGGGCGTCCAGGTCTCCTGCAACCTCGTCGCACCCTGGAGCGTCGGCCCCGCCGACGTCTACGACCGGGTCGCCGGGTCCGCGCGCATCGAGCGGGCGGAACTCGTCGGGCTCGTCCCCGAACAGGTCCTGCGCGCGACGCCGGCGCGCCGTTGGGCGACGCTCGACCTCGGCGAGGACTCGACGATCGAGGCGAGGCTCGCCGACCGGGGCTTCGCGATGACGGCTTAGGAGGCGGCAACCTCGCGCTGCTGCAACAGGCGCGCCCGACGAACGCGACGACGTTCGCGCTCGCTCATCCCGCCCCAGATGCCGAACTTCTCACTGTTCGCGATCGCGAACTCGAGGCACTCGACGCGCACGGTCGACGAACCCCGTTCGGGGAAGAACAACTCCGGGTCGACCCCCATGCAGTTCGCCCGCGCCTGCCACGCCCGTGGACCTTGGTTGATGAGCGCCTGGATGTCCACCGACACCCCCTTAGGGTCTGCCACTCAGTGTGAATCGCAGCCGTGAAATTACACGGTTCGTATTATGATGACGCCCAGCTCAGCGAGATGCAAGAGGGAATCTCTGTTCGCCGCAAGTTGTGGATAACCACGCGGAGCGACGCGGGACGCCTCGCCCGCCGACGGCGGGAGTGGAAGGATGAGCGGGTCGTGGCCGCGGCCGTCCCGGTGGTCGCGACCTCCGGGTCGGTCCGCCGGACGGTGGGGTGAGATCGAGATGCGAGGTGCGTGAGTGACCGTCGTCGAGGAGGCGAACAGGGCGCCAGAGCCCACACCCGTGCGCATCGGCGGCGTGCGGGCCGGGCCGGCGCGTTCCGTCGTCCTGCGCCGCGACCGTTGGCGATTGCAGCCGACGGCGACGGCGCTCGGACTCCTCGCCTTCGTCGGCTACTCGACCTGGGCAGCCTTCCGCAACGGCGACTACTACACCGGGAGCGTCGGGCGCGACTACCTGTCGCCGTTCTACTCGCCGTGCCTTACGTCCAACTGCCACGGCTACGTCTGGGGACCGATCACGGGGTCCTGGTGGCAGGTCTCCCCCGCCCTGCTCATCCTCATCTTCCCGCTGGGATTCCGGGTGACCTGCTACTACTACCGCAAGGCCTACTACCGCTCGTTCTGGTTGGCGCCCCCCGCCTGCGGCGTCGCCGACGTGGGTTCGACGCGACCGGGCGGGGTGCGCAGCCGCTACACGGGCGAGACGCGATTCCCGCTCATCGTCCAGAACTTCCACCGCTACTTCTTCTACGTCGCCTTCATCTTCGCCGCGATCCTCACCTGGGACGCGATCGCCGCCTTCCGCTTCTCGAACGGCGTGGGCGTCGCAGTCGGCACGCTCGTGCTCTCGGTGAACGCCGTTCTCATCTGGGCCTACACGCTCGGATGCCACGCCTGCCGCCACCTGTGCGGCGGGGGCCTGCGGGCGCTGTCGAAGGCACCGCTGCGGCGCTGGTTCTGGCAGAACGTGTCCGGGAGGCTGAACCCCCACCACCAGCTGTTCGCGTGGTTGTCGCTCTTCTGGATCGCGTTCACCGACCTCTACATCTGGCTCGTCGCGACCGGCACGATCCACGACCCGAGGATCATCTGATGGCGGACTACGAGACCTGCTCGGTCGACGTGCTCGTGATCGGAGCCGGCGGCGCCGGGCTGCGCGCCGGTATCGAGGCGGCGGCGAACGGCGCGACGACGGCGATCGTGTGCAAGTCGTTGCTGGGCAAGGCGCACACCGTGATGGCCGAGGGCGGCATCGCCGCGGCGCTCAGCAACGTCTGGACCGATGACAGCTGGAAGGTGCACTTCCGCGACACGATGCGCGGCGGCAAGATGCTGAATAACTGGCACATGGCCGAGCTCCACGCCCAGGAGGCGCCCGACCGCGTCCTCGAGCTCGAGAGCTGGGGGGCGCTCTTCGACCGCACGCCGGACGGGCGGATCCTGCAGCGCGACTTCGGCGGGCACCGCTTCGCCCGGCTCGCCCACGTCGGCGACCGCACCGGGCTCGAGATGATCCGCACGCTCCAGGACCGGGCCGTCGCGGCCGGCATCGAGGTCTTCATGGAGTGCAAGATCATCCGGCTGCTCGCCGGCCCTTCCGGCGAGGTCTGCGGCGCGCTCGGGATCTGGCGCGAGTCGGGCACGTTCATCGTCTTTTGCGCGAAGGCGGTGATCCTCGCCTCCGGCGGCATCGGCAAGGTGTGGAAGTTCACGTCGAACTCCTGGGAGTCGACCGGTGACGGCCACGCCCTCGCGCTCTGGGCGGGCGCCGAGCTCATCGACATGGAGTGCGTGCAGTTCCACCCCACGGGGATGATCTGGCCGGCCTCGGCACGCGGGCTCCTCGTCACCGAGGGGGTGCGTGGCGACGGGGGAATCCTCAAGAACGAGAGCGGCGAACGCTTCATGTTCCGCTACATCCCCGAGTACTACGCCAAAGAGACCGCCGACACGATCGAGGAGGCCGACCAGTGGTACGACGACAAGTCGTTCCGGCGTCCGCCGGATCTCCTCCCCCGTGACGAGGTGGCCCGGGCGATCAACGCCGAGGTGAAGGCCGGCCGCGGCACCCCGCACGGCGGCGTGTACCTGGACATCGCGTCGCGCCGCTCGCCCGAGTACATCCGGCGGCGGCTGCCCTCGATGTACAAGCAGTTCAAAGAGCTCGCCGACGTCGACATCACGACCCAGATGATGGAGATCGGCCCGACGTGTCACTACATGATGGGCGGCGTGCGTGTCGATGCCGACACCCAGGCTTCGACGCTCGCCGGCCTCTACGCCGCCGGCGAGGTCGCCGGGGGCATGCACGGCGCCAACCGGCTCGGCGGCAACTCGCTGTCGGACCTCCTCGTGTTCGGGCGGCGTGCCGGGATGGCCGCCGCCGAGCACGCTCGCGGGCTGGCCCGGACCCTCGAGCCAGATCCCGCCGTGATCGAGCGCCGCGCCGCCGAGGCGCTGGCGTACTTCGACCACGCAGGAGGCGAGAGCCCGTACGCCGTCCACCACGAGCTGCAGGAGGCGATGCACTCGCTCGTCGGCATCATCCGCACCGCGTCCGAGCTCGAACGGGCGGTCGAGATCCTCGACGAGCTCGACGGCCGCGCCCGCCGCGTCGCGGTCGAGGGCCACCGGCAGTTCAACCCGGCCTGGCACCTCGCGCTCGACCTCGAGGCGATGCTCGCCGTGGCGCGCGCGACGACCCTCTCGGCGATCGCGCGCCGCGAGAGCCGCGGCGGCCACACCCGCGACGACTACCCCGACCCCGATCCCGAGCACTTCGGGAAGGTGAACATGGTCGTGCAACTCGCCGGCGGCGACGCGACCGTCGCCGAGCGCCCCGTCGCCCCGATGCCCGCCGAGCTCGCCGAGCTGCTGGAAGAAGGGCACTGATGGCCCCCGACGCGACCGTCCCCTCCCCGGCGGGATCAGCCGTTGTGCAGCCGACGGTCACCCTCGCCATCTGGCGGGGCGACGCGCAAGGTGGCGAGTTCCGTGACTACACCGTTCCGGCGAACAAGGGCGAGGTCGTCCTCGACGTCGTCCACCGCGTCCAGGCCGAGCTCGCGCCGGATCTCGCGGTGCGCTGGAACTGCAAGGCGGGCAAGTGCGGCTCGTGCTCGGCGGAGGTGAACGGCAAGCCCCGGCTCATGTGCATGACGCGGATGAGCACGCTCGACACGACCGAGCGGATCACGATCTCACCGATGCGCGCCTTCCCCGTCATGCGCGACCTCGTGACGGACGTCTCGTTCAACTTCGCCGTGGCGCGCCGGATCCCGCCGTTCACCCCCGTGCCGCGCCCTCCCGACGGCGTCTACCGGATGTCGCAGTTCGACGTCGACCGGGCTCAGGAGTTCCACAAGTGCATCGAGTGCTTCCTCTGTCAGGACGTCTGCCACGTCATCCGCGACCACGAGGAGAACAAGCCCCGCTACGCGGGCCCCCGGTTCTTCGTCCGCCTCGCCGCGCTCGAGATGCATCCCCTCGACACCCTCGACCGGCGCGAGCTCATCCGGCGCGAGCTCGGGATCGGCTTGTGCAACATCACGAAATGCTGCACGGAGGTCTGCCCGGAGGGCATCCACATCACGGACAACGCGATCATCCCGCTGAAAGAGCGCGTCGTCGACGCGCACTACGACCCCGTCGCGTGGCTCGGCCGCAGGATCCTCCGCCGGCCCCGGCCGACGCCGGCGGCGGCGGCGGCCGCGGCCTCGCCCGCCGGAAGGGCCGGCGAGGTCATCTCCCTCGAGCCGGCACCGTCCCGCGCCGAGAGCTGACGGGCGCGTGCTCCGCTTCCTTTCCCCCGAGTGGTTCGCGCGCTTCGCCGAGGAGCTCGCCGCCGTGCGACCGGACGCGGACGTGCCGCCGCTCGCCCTCGGCCAGGTCGTCACCGGCGCACCCGACGGGACGGTGAGCTACTCGATCCTCGTTTCCGGCACGAAGGCCGAGCTCGTCGTGGGGTCGACCGCGCCAGCCGCGGTCACGCTCGTCGAGGACTGGCCGACCGCCCAGGCGATCGCCGCAGGCACACCCGTCTCCGAGCTCCTCGCCGCGGGCCGGATCACGCTGCGCGGCGACGCCAACGCGCTCCTCGCCGGACAGCAGCACCTCGAGACGCTCGGGAAGGCGCTGGGCGCTCTCGAAGACGAGACGACCATCTGAGCCGCGACAAGGAGGGCCATGATCATCGAGAAAGCAGTGATCACCGTCGACCCCGGGAAGGAGGCCGCCTTCCAGGCGGCGTTTTTCGAGGCGGAGCCGTTCGTCGCCGCCTCGGCGGGCTGTGAGGCAGTCCATCTCTACCGGTGCATCGAGGAGCCGGGGCGCTTCATGTTCGTCATCGAATGGGAGTCGGTCGCGGCCCACGAGGAGGGGTTCCGGAAATCGCCCGCCTTCGCCGAGTGGCGCAGCGTCGTCGGTCCCTATCTCGGCGGCCTGAGCGAACTGGCGCACTGGCGGCCCCTCGAGACGCCCTAACCGAGGAGCGGGGCCGCTTCCTCCCGCTCGCTGACGAGCTCCGCGGCCGTGGCGGCGATGCAGCCGCCAGCGAAGGCAGAGTGCTCGAGGCCCTCGACGACGCGCCACGTCGAGCCGTCCGAGCGCACCGGGAACCCGAACTGCAGACCCTCGGGGATGCCGTACTCGCCGCGGGAGACGACGCCCAACGAGGTCCAGTCGCCCTCCGGCGTCGGGCTGATGATGCTCCGAAACGAGCCGATCGCGGCGTTGGCGGCCGACGCCGCCGCCGAGCCGCCGCGGGCCGCGATCACCTTCGCGCCGCGGCCCTGGATCATCTCGAGGAACGGGCCCTGCAGCCACTCCTCGTCGTCGATGACCTTCTGGGCCGACTCCCCGTCGATGAGGGCGTTCTCGTAGTCGGGGAACTGCGTCGTCGAATGGTTCCCCCAGGAGGCGAGCCTCGTCACGGCCCCGGGAGTGCGGCCGGCCTTGCGCGCGAGCTGGGTCCTCGCTCGGTTCTCGTCGAGACGCGTCATCGCGAACCACCGCTCCGCCGGCACCTCGGGGGCGTTCGTGCGGGCGATCAGGCAGTTCGTGTTGCACGGGTTGCCGACGACGAGGATGCGCACGTCCGACGCGGCGTGCTCGGCGATCGCCCAGCCCTGCGGCCTGAAGATGCCGCCGTTCACGCCGAGCAGGTCCCGGCGCTCCATGCCGGCCTTGCGGGGGATCGACCCGACGAGGAAGGCGTACGAGGTCCCCTCGAAGGCGACACCGAGATCCGAGGTCGTCACGACGTCGGCGAGCAGCCCGAAGCCGCAGTCGTCGAGCTCCATGAGGATCCCCTCGAGATTCGTCATCGCCGGCTCGATCTCGAGGAGACGGAGCACGATCGGCTGGTCCGGACCGAACAGCTCGCCCGACGCCAGCCGGAAGAGAAGCGCGTAGCCGATGTTGCCGGCAGCCCCGGTGACCGTGACGGTCACCGGGCGCTTCGTCGGAGGATCCCGGAAATCTGCCATCGATCCGAGGCTAACGGCGGAGCCCGCGAAGCTGCCGGACGCGCGCCCCGCCTCGGGGGGACGGCCCTACAGGCGCTCGACGATCGCCTCGGCGAACTCGCTCGTGCGGACTTCGTGGGCCCCCTCCATCTGACGGGCGAAGTCGTAGGTCACGATCCCGTCGGCGATCGTCGCCTCGAGGGCACGCACGATGTCGGCGGCGGCCTTGTCCCAGCCGATGTGCTCGAACATCATCACCCCGGAGAGCAGGACCGACCCCGGGTTCACCTTGTCCTGTCCGGCGTACTTCGGCGCGGTGCCGTGCGTGGCCTCGAAGACGCCGTGGCCCGTGACGTAGTTGATGTTGCCGCCGGGGGCGATCCCGATGCCACCGACCTGGGCGGCGAGCGCGTCCGACAGATAGTCGCCGTTGAGGTTCGTCGTCGCGATGACGTCGAACTCCTCGGGGCGGGTGAGCACCTGCTGCAACGTGATGTCGGCGATCGTGTCCTTGACGAGGATCTTCTCCCCGGGATCGCCCTGGCATTCCTCCCACGAGACGGCGACGTCGCTGAACTCCTCGGCGACGAGCTCGTAGCCCCAGGCCCGGAAGGCGCCTTCGGTGAACTTCTGGATGTTCCCCTTGTGGACGAGCGTCACGCTCTTGCGATGGCGTGCCACGGCGTATTTGAGCGCGGCGCGCACGAGACGCTGCGAGCCCGTCTTCGAGACCGGCTTGATCCCGATCCCGGAGTCGGCGCGGATCTCCCAGCGGAACTCGTCACGGAGCCACGCAATCAGCCGCCGAGCCTCGGCGGAGCCCTGTTCGACCTCGAGACCGGCGTAGACGTCCTCGGTGTTCTCCCGGAAGATCACCATGTCGACTTTCTCGGGATGGCGCACCGGCGAGGGCACGCCGCGGAACCAGCGCACCGGTCGGAGGCAGACGTAGAGGTCGAGGATCTGGCGCAACGCGACGTTGAGCGAGCGGATGCCCCCGCCGATCGGGGTGGTGAGCGGTCCCTTGATCCCGATGAGGTGGTCCCGGAACGCGGCGACCGTCTCCTCCGGCAGCCAGCTCCCCGTCTGCTTGTAAGCCTTCTCCCCGGCGAGGACCTCCCTCCACGCCACCTTCTTGCCGTGCTTGCGGGCCGCGGCGTCGAGGACGAGCTGGGCGGCGGGCCAGATGTCGACGCCCGTGCCGTCGCCTTCGATGTACGGGATGATCGGCTCGTCGGGGACCTGGAGCAGGCCGCTCGGGTACTTCGTGATCTTCTCGGGCATGGCCGGAGCCTATCTGCGCCGTTTCGCCCGATAACCCGGGAAAGGGCGCCCGGGCACGCTCACGACCCCGCCGGCGTGAGACCGAGGTTCTCGCAGATGGCGACCGTCGCGCTCACCTGGTTCATCGTGTAAAAGTGCAGTCCCGGGACGCCCTCGGCAAGGAGGTCGCGGCACAGCTCGGTGGCGATCTCGATGCCGGCGGCGCGCACCGCGTCCGGGTCCTCCGCCACCCCCTCGACCCGGGCGGTGACCTCGTCCGGGATGGCGGCGCCGGACAGCTCAGCCATCCGGGCCACCGACTTCAGGTTGAGGATCGGCATGATCCCCGGGATGACGGGCTTCGTGACCCCCAGTCGGCCGAGGTCGTCGACGAGCCGCAGGTAGTCGCTCGCCCGGAAGAAGAACTGCGTGATGGCGAAGTCGGCCACACCGAGCTTCGCCGCGAGATGACGCCGGTCGGTCGCCAGGTCCGGCGCCGCCGAGTGGCCCTCCGGATGGGCGGCGACGGCGACGCAGAACGGCGCGACGGACTTGACGAGCTCGACGAGGTCGATCGCGTGCACGAGCTCTCCCGCGGCGAACGGCCCGGGCGCCTCACGGGGCGGGTCGCCCCGCACGGCGAGCACGTTCTCCACGCCGGCGCGGGCATAGCGCTCGAGGATCTCGACGAGCTCGCCGCGCCGGTGGGCGAAGCAGGCGAGGTGGGCCATCGGCTCGGTGCCCCCTTCCCGGTGGATTTGGACGACGAGTTCGTGGGTCCTGTCCCGCGTCGAGCCGCCCGCGCCGTAGGTGATCGAGGCGAAGGTCGGGTGCAGCTTGTAAAGCCGGGGCAACGCCTCCTGCAGGTGCGCCGTCGCTTCGGGCGTTTTCGGCGGCCACAGCTCGATGGAGAGCGATCTCGTCGACCGGAGCAGCTCGTCGATGCGGGCCATCACCGCCAGTTTCGCAGTCGCGGTGCCGCCAGGCGCAAACCGGCCGCGCCTCCCCCACCGGGGCCGGCGGAGACGAGGATCCTGCCCGTGGGGCGCGCCGAACCCAGATCGCGTCTCGCTACCGTCGCCTCGTGCCCGGCGTCCGGGACCCCGAACGCGTCGAGCCCGTCGCGGAACCGGCCGACGCGGCCCTCGTCGCCGAGCCCAGCGGGAAGCGCGCGGACGGTCAGGCGGCGGTGGACTCGGCCGGGGTGAGGGCGACCCGGCGCCTGGTCCGCCCGTAACGCATCTGCAGGGCGACCGCGGCCGAGATCACCGCAGCCCAGGCGCACCACACCGAGGCGAACCCGTCGATCGTCAGCTGGGCGATGACGGCGACCGCGACGAGGTTCGCCACCCCGAAGGCAACGATCCGCCGGTCGCTCGACAAAAGGGCGGCACCACAGGTCGCGAGCACGTAGAGCCCGACGAAGACTCCGCCGTCGCCGAGCCGGACGCTATAGGCGAGGTGGTAGGGGCGCATCGCCACCGTCATCGGACCGCGGGCCATCGCGGCGAGGAGCACACCGCCGACGACCGTCCCGACGATCGCCAGCGAGGTGGCGAGTCGTCGTCGCCATCGGGACGGTTCGATCGCCGCGACGGCGATCGGCACGAAGATGGGCAGGACGACGAACGCGACGACGAGGTAGACCCACAGCGCGCTGCGCCCTAATCCGTGCGACACGTGGCCCTGCAGGCTGAACCAGACGACCGCCTCGACCATCTGGTGAGCGCCGAACACGACCGGCAGGGTCGCGAGCGCGATATGGCTTCCGCGGCGGTCGACGTGCCGGATCGCGTCGACACCGACGCCGCAGATGACGGCCCCGCCGATGAGATCGGCTTGGGGCGAGAAGCACATGCCGGCAAGTTACCGCCTGGCGTCTCTCCACCCCGCTATCGGCGGGTCGACCGGATCACGTCGGGCCAAGCACGGCGCGGAGCGCCGACCGCCTCGGGTGCCCCCGGCGGCTACGCGACCGTGACGAGCCGGCGGCGGGCGGCGCGTACCGCGTTCTTGAGGAGCATCGCCCGGGTCATCGGTCCGACCCCGCCGAGCCGCGGGGTCATCCATCCGGCCACGTCGGCAACGCCCTCGTCGACGTCGGAGAGCAACCGACGTCCCTCCCACGACGTCCCGGCGCCCACGACGGCCGCGCCGGGTTTCACCATGTCCGCGGTGACGATGCCGGCGCGGCCGGCAGCGGCGATGACGATGTCGGCTCGTCGCACGTACTCGGCCAGATCGGAAACACCCGTGTGGACGACGGTCACCGCGGCGTTGCAACCGGGCCTTTTCAGGGCGAGGAGCAGCGCGAGGGGGCGGCCGATCGTCAGCCCGCGACCGATGATCACGACGTGGCGACCCTCGACGGGAACGTCGTTGTGACCGAGGAGCTCGACGATCCCGGCCGGCGTGCAGGGCAGCGGTCCCTCGACGCCCATGACGAGGCGGCCGAGGTTCACCGGATGGAGGCCGTCGACGTCCTTGTCGGGGTCGACCGCGAGCAGGGTCGCGAACTCGTCGAGGTCGCCCGGCAGCGGGACCTGGACGAGGAAGGCGTCAACCGCGGGGTTGGCGTTGAAGCTTCGGACGGCGGCGAACAACTCCTCCGCCGTCGTACCCGCCGCGAGGTGCTCGTGAACCGACTCGATGCCGACCTTGGCGCAGTCCTCGTGCTTCAACTCCACGTACCGGGCGCTCGCCGGGTCGTCGCCGACGAGGATTGTGCCGAGCCCGGGCTGGACACCCTGGTCGCGAAGCCGCGCGACCTCCTCGGTGACCTCAGCCCGCATCTGGCCGGCGAGTGCCTCGCCGTCGAGGACCTTGGCGGTCACCGCGACCACCGTCCGTCCGTGCTCCTGTGTTCCCGTGCCATGTCTTCCCTCATCGCATCGTCGCCGTCGAACGTGGCCCACGATACGCGCCGCCCGATGTCGGGTCGCGTGGGCGAGCTCATGGTCTCTCGCGCCGCGACCCGGTGACCCGGGTCATCCTCGACCGAGGGGTCCGGAAGAGGTCCGTCAGAGGGCCGCGATCCGGTCTCACCGACGCGGCGGGCCGCCCCGCCGGTCACGGAGGACTGTCGAGGCCGTGGTTCCGACGCTCACGACTTCGCGCGGCCACCGCTCGTTTGCACGATTCCGGGACCTTTCTCGAAGAGCGACGAGCGCGCCTTCTTCGCCGCCTGGAACCGCGGCGAGCTCGGGTTGAGGTCGCGGGCCCCGCCCTGTGCCTTAATCGACATCGCGATCCCACCGCCCTCGACTCTCGGATCGGGGCAATCCGTGGGCCCGACTGGGCCCGTCCGAGGTCCGGGTTCGGCCGGGCTCCCGGCCTAGTGGCGAAAGTGCCGTTCCCCCGTCAGCACCATCGCCACCCCGCGCTCGTTCGCCGCCGCGATCACCTCGGCGTCGCGCACCGAGCCCCCGGGCTGGACGACGACCGTCGTGCCGGCGTCGCAGACGGCGTCGAGCCCGTCTCGGAACGGGAAGAAGGCATCGCTCGCCCCGGCGCCGCCCGTGGCACGTCCGGCGGCCTTCTCGGCGGCGAGTCGCGCGGCGTCCCGCCGGTTCTGCTGGCCACAGCCGACCCCGACGACCTGGCCGTCCCGGGCGAGGACGATCGCGTTCGACGTCGACCGGGCGCACACCCGCCAGGCGAGTTCGACGTCTGGCCACTCGTCGGTCGACGGCTGTCGTTCGGTGACGACGCGCCAGCCGGCGCGGTCGGCGCCCACGACGTCGGATTCCTGGACGAGGAAGCCCCCGGAGAACTGCCGGAAAGAGATCGGGCCGACAACCGGCACCGGTGCCGCGAGGACTCGCATGTTCTTGCGCCGCGAGGTCAGCACCTCGAGCGCCCCGGGCTCGTAGCCGTAGGCGACGAGCACGTCGGCGAGCGGGTTGGCGACGATCCTCTCGGCGAGCGCGGCGTCGACCTCACCCGAAAGGGCGATGATTCCGCCGAAGGCGGACTCCGGGTCCGATTCGAAGGCCCGCTGGTATTCGCTCGCGAGATCCGACCCGACGGCGACACCGCAGGGATTGGCGTGCTTCACGATCACGGCGGCGACGCCGGCTCCCCCCACGCCGAGCACCTCGTGGCAGAGCATCCAGGCGGCCTCGGCGTCGATGAGGTTGATGAACGAGAGCTCCTTGCCACCGTGCTGGGCGACACCGGCCCACCAGTCCTCTGCGGTACCGGCCCGGCGGTAGCGGGCGGCTTTCTGGTGCGGGTTCTCGCCGTAGCGGAGCTCGCCCGCCCGGGTGAGCACGATGCCGATCGATGACGGCATCGCGTCGCCGGGCGCGTCGCGCGACGCGAGCCACGCCGCGATCGCCGCGTCGTAGGCGGCGGTGTGGGCGAAGGCCGCCTCGGCGAGGCGCCGGCGCGTCGCCGCGGTGACGGACCCGCCGGCGCGGATCTCGGCGAGCACCGCGTCGTAGTCGGCCGGGTCGACGACGACGGTGACGTGGGCGTGGTTCTTCGCCGCGGCCCGGACCATCGTCGGCCCGCCGACGTCGATCATCTCGATCGAGGGTAAGGCCGAGAACGGGTAGAGGTTGCACACGACGAAGTCGATCGGCTCGATACCGCGCGCCTCGAGGTCGGCGAGGTGGGCGGGCTTCGACCGGTCGGCGAGGATCCCGCCGTGGATCGCCGGGTGCAACGTCTTCACCCTGCCATCGAGCATCTCGGGCGCCCCCGTCACCTCGGCGACGTCCCGGTGCGCCACCCCCGCCCGGGTGAGCTCGGCCGCCGTGCCGCCGCTCGCCACGAGCTCCCAACCGAGCGCGGCGAGCCCCGCGGCGAATTCGGCGAGCCCGCGCTTGTCGTAGACGGAGAGCAGCGCCCTCATCGCCGCCTCATCCGGCGATCCCGGGACCCGCCCCGGATCCCGCAGTCTCGAGGAAGGTCCGGATGGTCGCGGGATACAGCCGTCGCTCGACCTGCTTGATGCGTTCGTGCAACGTTTCCTCCGTGTCGCCGGGGAAGATCGGCACCTTTTCCTGGGAAAGGATCGGGCCGGCGTCGACTTCGCGGGTCGCGAGATGCACGGTACACCCGGTCACCGAATCTCCCGCCGCGAGCGCGAGCTCCACCGCGTGCCAGCCCTTGTAGGCAGGAAGGAGCGACGGGTGGGTGTTGAGGACGCGCCCGCCGAAGGCCGGGAAGAAGGCGGGGCCGAGCACAGTCGCGAACCCCGCCATGGCGACGGTTCCGACGCGATGGCGGCGAAGCGCCGCGATGAGCTCTCCCGTGTAGGCGTCCCGGTCGAAAGCCGCCGAGAAGTCGCGCCGCACGACTGATTCGACGAACAGTCCTGCCGCCTCGGCGATCTCCGCGGCGCGGCACGGCCGGTCGACCCCCACCACGACGATCGGCAGCCCGGCGCCGATCAGCGCCTCGAGGATCGTCCCGGTACCCGAGGCGAGCACCGCGAGCCGTCCTTCGTCGGGCGGTACGCGGCCGTCGCCTTTTGACCTCTCAGCCGAGGGCACGGACGATCTCCACCATCATCTCCCCCGCTTCCGACGGATTGCGGGCGACGCGCGCCCCGCACGCCTCGAGCGCGGCGATCTTGGCCTTGGCGGTGCCCGAACTACCCGAGACGATCGCCCCGGCGTGGCCCATCGTCCGGCCCTCGGGCGCAGTGACGCCGGCGATGTACGCCACGACCGGTTTCGTCATCGAGTGGGCGATGAACGCGGCGGCACGCTCCTCCTCGGAACCGCCGATCTCGCCGATCAGCATCACGGCCGCCGTCTCGGGGTCGTCCTCGAACGCCGCGAGCACGTCGGTGAACGACGTCCCCGGCACCCGGTCGCCCCCGATGCCGACGCAGGTCGTCTGGCCGACACCTTGCTGGGACAGCTCGTGCAGCGCCTGGTAGGTGAGCGTGCCCGACCGCGAGACGATGCCGACCGGGCCGCCCGGCAGGGCGATCTCCCCCGCAGTGATGCCGATGTTGCACTTGCCCGGCGAGATCACCCCGGGGCAGTTCGGCCCGATGAGCCTCGTGCCCGGGAACTCCCGGCGCAGCTGGTTGAAAAGGAGCGCCTCGTCCTTGGCCGGGATGTGCTCGGTGATGCAGACGACGAGCCCGATGCCGGCGGCGGCGGCCTCGAGGATCGCCCCGGGCGCGGCGCGCGGCGGGACGACGACGAAGCTCGCGTTCGCGCCCGTCGCCTCGACCGCCTCGGCGACAGAATCGAAGACCGGGATCCCCTCGAGCGACTCGCCGCCCTTGCCCGGCGTCACCCCGGCCGCGACCTTCGTCCCGTAGGCGCGGTTCCGCAGGCCGTGGAAACGCCCCTGGGTCCCGGTCAGCCCCTGCACGACGACGACCGTCGTCTCGTCGACGAAGATGCTCATCGCCCTACACCGCGGCGAGCTCGACGGCCCGCCGGGCGGCGGCGAGCATCGTCGGCGCGACGACGAGCCGGTCCGAGAGATGGGGCCGCAGGATCTCGTGGGCCTGGGCGGCGTGTGTGCCGTCGAGGCGGACGACGATGGGCGAGGCGAGCTCGACCCGTTCCATCGCGCCGAGCACGCCGCGGGCCACGTCGTCGCAGTGCACGATGCCGCCGAAAACGTTGACGAGGATGGCGCGGACGCGCTCGTCGGAGTTGATCACCTCGAGCGCGCCGGTCATGGCGTCGGCGTTCGCCTCGCCCCCGATGTCGAGAAAGTTCGCGGCCGCGCCGCCGACCTGGTTCACGACGTCGAGCGTGCTCATCGCCAGTCCGGCTCCGTTGGCGATGATGCCGACCGAACCGTCGAGGCCCACGTAGCTCAGGCCTTTCGCCCGCGCCGACCGTTCGCGGGGGTCGTCGGACTCGGCGTCGGCGAAGTCCGCCCACTCCGGATGGCGGAAGGCCGCCTCGTCGTCCAGGGTGACCTTGGCGTCGAGGGCGCGGACCTCTCCCGAGGTGGTGAGGACAAGCGGGTTGACCTCGACGAGATCGGCGTCGCCCTCGAGGTAGCAGCGGTAGAGCCGCAGGACCACGTCGGCGACGCCCGCCTGCGCGCCCTCGTCGATCCCGGCGCGCTCGACGAGAGCGCGCGCGTCGTCGCGAGCGAGCCCGTCGAGCGGATTGACCTCGAGCCGTTCGATCGCCGCGGGGTCCTCCGCGGCGACCTGTTCGATGTCGATGCCCCCCTTCGCCGAGACGATGACGAGGTGGAGTCGCGCGGCGCGGTCGAGCGTGAAGCTCACGTAGTACTCCCGGGCGATCTGCGACGCCGTCTCGACCCAGAGTCGCCTCACCGTGTGACCCTTGATCACGAGGCCGAGGATCCGGCGCGCGGCTTGCTCTGCCGCGGACCGATCGGCCACGACCTTCACGCCGCCGGCCTTGCCGCGGCCACCGACCTTCACCTGCGCCTTGATGGTCGCCGGGTAGCCGACGGTTTCCGCGGCCGCCACCGCCTCGTCGACGGTGTCGGCCACCGCCCCCTGCCCGACGGGGATGCCGAAGCGGGCGAGGTACCGCTTCCCCTGGTACTCGTAGAGATCCAAGAACCTGCCTCCTCGACGCGCCTGCGGCGGACCCGCGACGGGCCGATCCGGCGGCACCGCGGGCGCCGCCACTCGACGCAGCGCCGGGGCGATCCTATTAAGCGGGGTTGCGCCGGACGAACCGGAACGGCCGTCAGGCCCGCTTCAGTGGCGTGGCGGAGAGCAGGAACCGCTTCTCGCCGTGGCGGTCGAAGGCGATCACCGCCTCGGCCTTCAAGCCCTCGCCGGCGACCTCGACGATGACGCCCTCGCCCCAACGGGCGTGGACGATGCGCTCACCCGGGGCAAGGGCGAGCTGCTCGGCTCCGGTTGTCGCCACCGGCGCGCCCGGCGGGCGCCGGGTGCGCGAGCCGGAACGGCCGAACGACGGCGCCGCGTCGAACTCGGGATCGGTCATCCGGCCGGTCGCCCACGGGCTCGTCGGCTCCTCGCCCAAGTCGACGATCAGGTGCTCCGGGATCTCCTTCATGAACCGGCTCTGCAGGCTCTCCCGGCTCTGCCCGAACAACGTGCGCTCCCAGGTGTGGGTGAGGTAGAGGCGGCGGCGGGCCCGTGTGATCCCGACGTAGCAGAGCCGGCGTTCCTCCTCTAGGTCGTCGGGATCCGCCATCGCCCGGTCGTGGGGGAAGACGCCCTCCTCCATGCCCGTGAGGAACACGACGTCGAACTCGAGTCCCTTCGCGGCGTGGAGCGTCATCAGGCACACCCGGCCGCCGGAGTCGTCGAGGTCGTCGGTCGCCGCGACGAGCGCCATCGACTGGAGGAAGGACCCGAGGTCCTCGTGGGTCGCGCCGACCGAGATGAGCTCGGCGAGGTTCTCGAGCCGGCCCTCGGCCTCGAGCGCGCCGTAACCGCCCACCGCGGCCTCCGCCTCGAGCGCGCCCCGGTAGCCGCTCCGGCGGAGGACCTCGGCGAGGACCTCACCGGGGCGCGCGTCGACGAGGTCGCCGAAGGAGGCGACGAGCTGCCGGAAGCCTTCGATCGCGCGCACCGCCCGGCCCGTGACCCCGGCGGGCTTCGGGTCGGCGAGCACCGCGGCGAACGAGGCGCCCGAGCGCGCCGCGTAGCCGCCGAGTTTCCCCACCGTCGTCGCGCCGATGCCCCGCTTCGGCGAGTTGAGGACCCGGCGCAGTGACACCTCGTCGGCGGGGTTCGCGACGAGGCGCAGGTAAGAGACGGCGTCGCGCACCTCCCGGCGGTCGTAGAAGCGGGCGCCCCCGATCACCTGGTACGGCACGCCCCGGTCCGCCAGCGCCTGCTCGATCGCCCGGCTCTGCGCGTTCGTGCGGTAGAACACGGCGATCTCGCCGCGGCGGATGCGGCGGGCGTGCCAGAGCTCCTCGATCTCGTTGGCGACGAACGTCGCCTCGCCCCGTTCGTCGCCGGCCCGGTAGCGCAGGACCTTCTCGCCCTCGCCGAGGGCGGACCAGAGCGACTTGTCCTGGCGCATGAGGTTGTTGCCGATCACCGCGTTGGCAGCGTCGAGGATGGTCTGGGTCGAGCGGTAGTTCTGGTCGAGGACGATCGTGCGCGCCTCGGGGAAGGCGAGCTCGAACTCCAACAGGTTGCGGATCTCCGCCCCGCGGAACCGGTAGATGCTCTGGTCGGTGTCGCCGACGACGCAGACGTTGCGGTGCCCGGCGCCGACGAGCGTGACGATCTCGTTCTGCGCCCGGTTCGTGTCCTGGTACTCGTCGACCAACACGTGCTCGAAGCGCTCCTGGTAGCGGCCGAGCACCTCGGGGTCGGCGCGGAACAGGCGGACGACGACCGACAGCAGATCGTCGAAGTCGAGCGCGTTGCCCGCTACCAGGCGCCGCTCGTACTCGGCGAAAACCTCGGCGATGCGCCGCTCGTGGATCGTGTAGGCCCGCGCCTCGTAACCCTCGGCGTCGAGCAGCTCGGACTTCGCCTGGCTGATCGCGCCGAGCACGGCCCGCGAGGGGAAGCGCTTGGCGTCGATGCCGAGGTCGTCGAGCACGTGCTCGATCATCCGCCGGCTGTCGCCCTCGTCGTAGATCGAGAACCCCGGGCGGTAGCCGATCCGGTCCGCCTCCCGTCGCAGGATCCGCACGCAGGCCGAGTGGAATGTCGACAGCCACATCTTCTCGGCTTCGTCGCCGACGAGCTCGATGACGCGACGGCGGACCTCGTCGGCCGCCTTGTTCGTGAAGGTGATGCCGAGGATCCGCCACGGCGCCACGCCCGTGGCGACGAGACGCGCGATCCGGCGCGTGAGCACCCGGGTCTTGCCGGAACCCGCCCCGGCGACGACGACGAGCGGGCCGCCGTCGTAGCAGACGGCCTCGCGCTGGGGAGGGTTGAGGTCCTCGAGGATCGACGCGAGCTCGGCCGCCCGCGGCGGCGCCCCGCGACGGCTCTCTCCCCCCCGACCAGCCGTGTCCTTTCCGTGGTCGCGTGGGCCGTTCAACGCCACGCGCGCCTCACTCCCATTCGATCGTGCCGGGCGGCTTCGACGTGATGTCGTAGGTGACGCGGTTGACCCCGTCGACCTCGTTGATGATCCTGCTCGAGAGCCGCTCGAGGAGTTCGTGGGGAAGACGTGCCCAATCCGCCGTCATGGCGTCGTCGCTCGTCACGGCGCGCACGACGATCGGGTACTCGTACGTCCGCTCGTCACCCATGACGCCGACCGCCCGGACGGCCGGGAGGACGGCGAAGGCCTGCCACAGCTCGCGGACGAGCCCGGCGCGCCGCACCTCGTCGAGCACGATGGCGTCGGCGGCCCGGAGGATCTCCGCCCGTTCCGGCGTCACCTCGCCGACGATGCGAACCGCCAGCCCGGGCCCAGGGAACGGCTGGCGCCAGACGATCTCCTCCGGCAGCCCGAGCTCCTCGCCGATGGCGCGCACCTCGTCTTTGAAAAGCAACCGCAGCGGCTCGACGAGCTCGAGTGCCATGTCCTCGGGCAATCCGCCGACGTTGTGATGCGACTTGATCGTCGCCGCCGCCGCGGTGCCCGATTCGATGACGTCCGGGTAGAGGGTCCCCTGGGCGAGGAAGGCGACTCCCGGCAGTTCGGCCGCGACCTCTTCGAAGATCCTGATGAAAAGCTCGCCGACGATCTTGCGCTTGTGCTCGGGATCGGCCACGCCGCGCAGCGCGGCGAAGAACCGGTCGGCGGCCTTCACGTGGTGGAGGTCGATGCCGAACTGGCGGCGGAACGTCTCCTCGACCTGGTTGGCCTCGCCGGCCCGCATGAGGCCGGTGTCGACGAAGACACACGACAGCTGGTCGCCGACGGCCTTGTGGACGAGAGCGGCGGTCACCGCCGAGTCGACGCCCCCCGACAAGGCGCAGAGCACGCGCGCGCCCCTGACCGTCGAGCGCACCTCGTCGATCGCCGCCTCGATGACCGAGGTGTGCGTCCAGGTCGGACGGCACCCGCAGACGTCGTAGAGGAAGCGCTTCAGCAGTTCCTGCCCGCGGGGGGTGTGCACGACCTCCGGGTGGAACTGCACGCCGAAGACGCCCCGCTCGACGTTCTCGAACGCCGCCACGGACACGTCGGGGGTCGAGGCGATGGTGCGGGACTCCGGCGGGGCTTCGACGATCGAATCGGCGTGGCTCATCCAGGCCTCGGTCGTCTCGGGCCATCCGGACAGCAGCATCGAACGCGGGTCACAGCGCAACTCGGTCCTGCCGTACTCACCCGACCCGGTACGGCGTACCTCGCCCCCGAGCTGCTGCACGATGAGCTGGGCCCCGTAGCAGATGCCGAGCACCGGGACGCCGAGCTCGTAGACGGCGGGGTCGACCATCGGCGCTTGGTCGGCGTAGACGGACTTCGGCCCGCCCGAGAAGATGATCCCCTTCGGCGACCGCTTCCCCATCTCGGCGGCGGTCGCGCCGTGCGGCACGATCTCCGAGTAGACGTGGGCCTCCCGCACACGACGGGCGATCAGCTGGGCATACTGGGCGCCAAAATCAACGACGAGAACCGTGTCGAATTCTGCGGCCACCCGTCGAGGCTACCAACGGGCCCCTCGGCCGGGCGACCAGCGTCGGGACCCGCGAGGTTCGCACGGCCCGCCGGTCCGGGACAGAAGAGAAGGAGGACGCGAGATGCTCGAGGTTCAGACCACGGACGTGCTGTGGTACGTCGACCACGTCCTCGACGCGATGGCTGCGATCCTGGCACGGCTCGGAGACCGGCTGGCGAACGAGCGACCGGACCTGCCGGGCGCCAACTCCCCGTTCGCGATCGTCACGCACTGCCTCGGTGTGATGGAGTTCTGGGCCGGCGCGATGATCGCCGACCGCCCGATCGTGCGCGACCGGGACGCCGAGTTCACCGCCACCGGAGCGGTCGATGATCTCGTCGCGCGGGTCGCCCTCGCCCCGCGCCGGTTCGCCGCCGACCTCGACCTGCTCGAGCCGCTCGCCCCGCCGTGCCGCCCGGCCGCGCCACGCGACGCCGGCCTGCCCCTCGCCACGACGCAGGGAGGCGTCATCGTCCACGTCCTCGAGGAGCTGTTCCAACACCTCGGCCACCTGGAGCTCACCCGCGACGTGCTTCTCGCCGCGGGCCCGCTCCCGCCGGCTGCTCAGACCCAGTAGCGGACGGCGACGGCGAGACCGAGCGCCACGACGACGGCGCGCAGCACTCCCGGGCTGACGAGGTGGACGACCCGTCCCCCCGCCATTCCACCGACCATGCTCGTCGGGACCATCACCGCGACGAA
>JBEKCO010000033.1:0-20052 GCA_050014835.1 Acidimicrobiales bacterium | reverse complement strand
GGTCACATCAAGAGCAGGCCTCGATGATCCGCCGCTACATCACCTGGCGGAACCACAACGCTCACGACAAAGCACTACGTGAGCTGGTAAAACGCGCAAACGTTGCCTGACGCGGCACTAGCCGTGCCCGGCCGCTTCGGCGTGCGCCGCCGGGGGGCCGAGCGGACCCGGTCGGGCGCCGACCGGCGCCTCGTCGGCGAGCTGCCGGTCGTCCGGCGCACCATCGCCGCCTCCGTCGCGGTCGGGCTCGTCTCCACGGCCACCGTCGTCGTCCAGGCGGTCGCGCTCGCCCATCTCCTCGCCGGCGCGCTGCCGGGTGCCAACCCCGGGAACCGGCTCACCGACTTCGTGTGGCTGGGCGGCGCCGCCGTCGTCCGCGGCCTCACCGCTCTCGTCGGCGAGACGCTCGCCCACCACGGTGCGACGACGGTCAAGGCCGAACTGCGGTCACGACTCGTCACCGCGGCCCTCGCCCGAGCCCCCTCCGGAGACGCCGGGGGTCCGGGAGACCTCGCGACGGTGGCCGGACGCGGGCTCGACGCCCTCGACGTCTACGTCGGGCGGTGCCTGCCGGATCTCGTCCTCGCCTTTGTGGCCCCGGTCGCCCTCGCCGTCGCCGTCGGGGTGCTCGACTGGATCTCGGGTCTCATCGTCGTCGCGGCGATCTGCCTGTTCCCGGTGTTCGGGGCGCTCGTCGGGCGCGCCAGCCTGGCGCTCGCCGGGAACCGCTGGCGGCAGGTCGAGGACCTCGGTCGTCACATCACGGACGTCTTCGAGGGCCTTCCCGTCCTGCGGTCCTTCGGCCGCACCGCCGAGCAGCGCGCCCGCATCGCGCGGGCCGGCGAGGAGCTGCGGACCGCCAGCCTGTCGACGCTGCGCGTCGCCTTCCTCTCGGCGCTCGTGCTCGACACGCTGGCGTCGGTCTCCGTCGCGCTCCTCGCGGTCCCGCTCGGGCTGAGACTGCTGAACGGGAGGGTCGCGCTCCCGGCGGCGCTCGCCGTGCTGATCGTCGCGCCGGAGGTCTTCCTGCCTCTCCGCCGGGCGAGCGCCGAGTTCCACGAGAGCACCGAAGGGCTCGCCGCGGTCGCCCAGGCGCTGGCGCTCATCGGCCCCGGACGGCCGTCCGGGGCATCCTCGGCACCGGCCGTCGCGACACCGGTCGCTTCGGTCCCCGACCCGGCGCGGGTGACGGTCGCGCTGCGCGCCGTGCGCTACGAGATCCCGGGCCGGTCCGCGCCGGTGCTCGATGACGCCGACCTCGCCATCGCCCCGGGCGAGACCGTCGTCGTGGTCGGCCCAAACGGCGCGGGGAAGTCGACCGCGGCCGCCCTGCTCCTCGGGTTCGCCTCCCCGAGCCGCGGATCGGTCACCGTCGGCGGATTGGATCTGTGCGACCTCGACCCGCGGGCGTGGCGCAGGCACGTCACCTACCTGCCCGAGCATCCGGCGCTCCTCGGTCGCACACTCGCCGAGAACCTCCGGCTCGCCGATCCGGACGCGAGCGACGACGAACTCGTCGCCGCGCTCAGCGCGGCCGGCGCGCCCGAGCTCGCCATCGACCTGCCGCACGGGCTCGACACGCGCCTCGGCGACGGCGGGCGGCCGGTCTCGTCGGGGGAGCTGCAGCGCATCGCGCTCGCGCGCGCGTTTTTGCACCGCGGCTCCCTCTACGTCCTCGACGAGCCCACGGTGCATCTCGACGCGGCGAGCGAGGAGGCGGTCGTCGCCGGGCTCCGCCGGTTGCTCGCCGGACGGAGCGCGTTCGTCGTGACGCACCGCCCGGCGGTCGTGGACCTCGCCGACCGGGTCGTGACGTTGCGCGCCGGCAGGTTCGTTCCCGCCGGGGACCCGTCAGGGACGCCGTCGGGCGCCCCCGGCACCGAACCGGCTGGGGTCGGCGGGACGAGCGGGGCGGTCGTGCCGTCATGACCGCGGCGGCGATCCCGGCCGGGACCCGGACGCGACGTCGCGGCGTCGTCGGCCCGCTCACCGGTGGGCCCGGGATCGCGCCGCGCCGGTTCGGCCAGGCGGCCGTGTCGGGAACGATCGGTGCCGCCTGCGGCATCGGCCTGCTGGCGACGTCGGGTTGGCTCATCACGCGGGCCGCCGGGCGCCCGCCCGTGTTCGTGCTCAGCGTCGCCATCGGCCTCGTCCAGGCGTTCGCCCTCGGTCGGGGACTCGCCCGCTACGCCGAGCGCCTCGGCGTCCACGACGTCTCCCTCGACGTGCTCGGGCGCCTGCGGCTCGAGCTCTTCGACACGCTCGAACCCCTCGTCCCCGGTGGGCTCGGCCCGAACGGCTCGGGCGCCGTGCTCAGCGCGTTCGTCTCCGACGCCGAGATCATGGCGACGGCCTTCGCCAAGAGAGTCACGGCGGCGATCGACGTGACGGCGAGCGTCGTCCTCGGGGCCGCCGTCGCCGCGGCCGTCGAGCCTTCCGTCGGGGCCGTGCTCGCCGCCGGGGCCGTCGTCATGGTCGTCGCCGCCCTCGCCCTCGCCCGCCTCGGCCGGGCCGGCGCGGAGCGCGAGGCCGCGGCGCGCGCCGAGCTCGCCGGCTCGGTCCTCGACACGATGCGCGTCGCCCGCGAGCTCGTCGCCTACGGCCGCGAGGACCTCGTCGACTCCCGGCTCGAGGAGATCCGCCGGCGATCGAACGCCGGTGCGGCCCGGCGCGCCCTCGCCACCGGGATCGGCCGCGCCGTCGCCACGTTCGGCGCGGCCGCGGCGCTCATCGCCGTCGTCGCCACCGGCATCGCCGCCCACGACGCCGGTCACCTCACGGGCGTGATGCTCGCCGTCGAGGCCTTCGTGGCCCTCGCCGTCTACGACCAGTGCGCGAGTCTCCCGCCGGTCCTCGCCGACGTCGGCGCAGCGCGCGCCGCGGCGCGTCGTCTCCGTGACCTCGGGGCGCTCGACGCTCCGGTGCGCGAACCCGACGTGGACGAAAGCCCTCCCGGGAGGCGACTTACGGTCGCGTTCGACGACGTCGCGGTCGTCCACGCCGACAAGGTCGCCCTCGACGGGCTCTCGCTCCGGCTGGACCCGGGACGCCGGATCGGCCTCGTCGGACGGAGTGGCTCGGGCAAGACGAGCGCGCTGTGGGCGCTTCTGCACTTCGTGCCGTGCGCGCGCGGCACCGTGTCGGTCGGCGGCGTCGGCGTCGACCGGATGTCGCGCAAGGGCCTCGCCCGCCACGTCGGGTGGATGGCCGAGACGACCCACGTCTTCGCCGCGAGCCTCGCCGACAACCTGCGCCTCGCCGCCCCGGACGCCGGCGACGCGGCGCTCATCGGGGCGCTCCGGCGCGCCGGGCTCGAGACCTGGTTCGCCTCCCTGCCGGACCGCCTCGCCACCGTGCTCGGCGCGGGTGGGCGGCCGATGAGCGCCGGCGAACGCCAGCGGCTGGGACTCGCCCGCACCCTCCTCGCCGGGGGGGACGTGCTGGCGCTCGACGAACCGACGGCGCACATCGACCCGGCGTCTTCGGCCGACGTGCTCGCAGAGCTCGTCGGCGCGGCGGGGTCGCGCGCGGTGCTCGTCGTCAGCCACGAACCCGACCTCGGCCGGCTCGTCGACGAGATCGTCACCCTCGACGCCGGCCGCGTCGTCACGCCCGTTGCGGGTGAGTGAGCGACGGTGGGCACTCACCCGCGACGGCGCTAGGCCCGGTGCTCGCGGTCCCCGCCCCAGGCGCCCATCGAAACGAGCCGGTCCCTGAACCCCGTCTCGTCCATGATCGTGCGCAGCTCGGCCGCGGCCTTCTCCGACGGGAACATGGAGCCGAGGCCGAGCTCGTCGCGCAGGTCGTCGCGGCGCGCGATGAAGGCCCGCCATTTCGGGCCGAGTGCCTCGACCCGGTCGGCGAAGAAGACCTGCGGCGTGCCGCCGATCCCCTTGTCGTAGAACTGCTCGGCCCAGGCGGTGAACATCTCGACGTGTCTGATCCCGTAGCCCTCGTCGACCTGGAGTCCGCGGATGATCTGGTTGATGACCGCGACGGAGTTGCCGCGCGGGCACCTGCTCTGGCACGTGTAGCAGTAGAAGCAGAGCCACACCGTGTCGTCGGTGAGCAGCGTCGGGTCGCCGTCGAGGGCGCGACGGACGATCTCACGCGGCGAGTAGTCGGCGAAGCGGGCGGCGGGGCAACCCGAGGTGCAGATCCCGCACTGGATGCACGAGAGGAACCCCTCGACGTGGGCGTGCATGCGCGGGTCCGTGGCGATCCGCGCGGTGAGCTCGAGGTGCGCCGGCGGCGGCTCGGAGAAGGTGTTCTCGGCGATGACCGAGTACGGATTCGTGTGCGCGCCGTCGTCGGCGAGCGTCGTCGGCTCTTTGGTCCTAGGCATCGGATCCTCCGCGATCGGGCTTGTCGGGGGCGGCCCGGAAGAACTCGGGCCAGAAGTAGGCGGCGACGCCCGCGCGGCGGCGCCGGGCGGCGGACCGGACGTTGTCACGGCACAGAAGGCACGGCGTGACGACCGGGGCCCTCTCGGCGGCGGCGAACTCTAAAAGCGCCCCCACCTCCTCGCTCGGCCCCCGGTAGACGCCACCGAGGCCGCCGCAGCAGCCAGCGTGCAACGCGGGGTAGGAGACCACGGACTCGGCGCCGGCGAGCTCGGCCGCGTCGGCGAGGAGCGCCAGCGCGCCGTCCCGATCGGCAAGGCACCCGACGTAGGGCACGAAGCGTGCCGCCGCGGCCGCGAGCTTGCGCCCGTCGCGGCGGGCCGTCTCGACGAGGACCCGCCACACCGGCGTGACCTGGACCCCGGCGTCGCCGAGCGAACGGTCGCACGCCGGGCAGGCGGTCGCGACCGCCCCGAGGCCGGCGAGGTCCGCCGGCGGACAGGCACCCGCCGGGTGGCCACAGCACGCCGCCGGGGCGGGCCGGACGAGCCCGACGCCGAGCTCGGCGGCGAGACCCAGCGTGCCGGCGAGGAGGGACGGGTCGGCGTCGAGGGCGCAACCGGCGAAGAAGGGCACGTCCCCGTCCGCCGGCGCGGCGGTGCGGGGCGCGCGCCGGAACCGGCGCGCGACGCGGTGGACACCCTGGGAAGCCGCGTCGACGAGATCGTCGGGGACGAATCCCCGGGCCGCCATCGCCGCGCCGAAGGCGACGGCGTCGACCGTCGGCTTCCTCGACAGGCGCCGTGCGGCCACGGCGGCGGCGCCGCGCTCGGGACAGCGCGGCCCCCCGAAGGCCTCCTGGAGCTGGCGCACCTCGGCCATCACGGCGGCGACGTCGACCTCCATCGGGCAGGCCTGCGTGCAGGCGCCGCACCCGGTGCAGCGCCACACGTCCTCGGCTGCGAGCAGTTCGTCGACGTCCCCCGCCAGCAGCTGCCGGACCACCCGGCGCGGGCCCTCGGTCATGTCGAGGCCCTGCGGACAGGCGCTCCGGCACCGCCCGCACTGGTAACACGGCCGGCAACGCTCGGCGATCGCGGTGACGGCTGAGCGTGCCTCCGCGGTGGCGACGGCCGTCATGACGATCCCCCGCCGATCCCCGCCAGGGCGGGATCGGCTCCGGCGGCCCGCTCACCGGCGAGCTTCTCGGCGTGGGCGCAGAAGGTGCGGAGCCGGCGCCCGACGGTGTGGCGCTCCGCGGCGCACAGGTGCCACTGCTCGATCGGTATCGGGTTGCTCGCCTCGGTGAGGAGCTCTACCGCCACGGCGATCTGCTCGGCGGCGCTCCGGTCGCCACCCCGGTACTGGCAGCGGTCCTCGGCGCAACCAGCGAGGAAGACCCCCGCCGCACCGAGCCGCGCCGCCTCGACGAGGTGCAGCGCGCTCACCCTCCCGAGGCAGGGCAGCTCGACGAGGCGCACGTTCTCCGGGTAGCGGTCGCGGCGCACCCCCGCCAGCGAGAAGGCGGCGCCGGCGCACTCGGCGCAGACGAATCCGACGACGGGGTGGTCCGCGCCCTCGACGAGCGTCCGCACCCGACCGAGCAGCGTCTCGTCGTCGAGGCCGTGGGCGATCGCCAGCTCCGGGCAGTGCGCGGCGCAGATCCCGCAGGCCCGGCAGCGGTCGGCGTCGAGGACGGCGATCATCGCGTCGTCGCGCAGCCCTGCCGGGCGCGGCGCGTCGCCGGGGCGCGCGACGAGGCTCACCGCCCCAAACGGGCAGGCGCCCGTGCAGACGTCGCATCCGACACAGCGCGACCCGTCGATCGTCGGGACCACCCCGAGGCGCCGGGACGTCGAGGTGAGGTAGCGGTGGACCTGGCCCGCCGCCGCGGACGCCTGGGTCGAGGACTCGGCGAGCGACTTCGGCCCGGAGGCGGATCCGCAGACGAACACGCCCTCGGCCGACGTCTCGGTCACCCGGTTCTTCGCGTCGAGGACGTCGACGAACCCCGCCGCGTCGAGTCGCGCGCCGAGCACCCCGGCGACGCGCTCGGTGTCAGCCGACGGCACGAACCCGGTCGACAGCACGACGAGATCGGGCCGGAGCACCCGCTTCACGCCGGCGCCCACGTCCTCGACCTCCACGACGGGCCGGTTGTCGGCGTCGAGCTCGACCCGGGGCGGGGAGCCCCGCAGGAACTCGACACCGGCCGCCCGTGCCGCCGTGTACCAGCTCTCGCCCTCGGTGCCGAGGGTGCGCAGCTCGAGGTAGCAGATCGTCACCCGCGTCGTCGGGAAGAGCCTCCGCAGCCGGATGGCGTGCTTCAGGGCGATCGTGCAGCAGAGTCGCGAGCAGTACGGCAGGCGGCGCAGGTCGCGTGACCCGGCGCACTGGACCATGACGACCTCCCCGACCGGCGGGCGGTCGAGCCAGAGCCGCTCCTCCCATTCGTCGAGCACAAGCGCGAACTCGGTCTGGGTGAGCACCCGTTCGGCGGGGTAGCCGAGGTGGGCGACGAGCTCCGCGGGGGCGGGGTCGCAGCCGGTGGCGGCAACGATCGCGCCGGCCCGGATCGTGGCGAGCCGCGGGGACTGGGTGAAGTCGATCGCCTCGACGGGGCACGCCTCGGCGCAGGCGCCGCAGAACGTGCAGCTGCCGAGGTCGACCGCCCAGCGGACACGGCCGTCGAACAACTCTGAGTAGATCGCCTTGTGCTCACCGTCCGGACCGGTGACCGCGCACGCCTTCTCACACAGGCCGCAGTCGACGCAGTCCTGCGTCACCATGTTCGGGAGCTGGCGGAGGGTGACCTCGAACCCGCCCGGTTCGCCGGACACCGACTGCACCTCGGTGCGCCGCCAGATCGCGAGATTCGGGTGGTCGACGGCGGCGTTGCGGAAAAGGCACCGGCGGACCCCGGACTGCTCCTCGATCGTCGGCAGGCACGCCCCGCAGTCGTTCGTCGGATAGGCCGTGCCGATCCGGGTTGCATAGCCGCCGAGGAACGCTTCGCGCTCGACGAGGTCGACGTGATGACCCATCCGGGCGAGCTCGGTCGCCGTGGCGATACCGGCGACGCCCCCGCCGACGACGACCACCGAGTCGGCACGTGCCGCGGGGGCGGCGGGCCGCGGGCGGGCCGCGGGAAACCGCACGGCCGCCCGGGCGATGCGCAGGGCCTTGTCGGTGACCGCGGTGCGGTCCTCGCCGTGGACCCAGGAGCAGCCCTCCCGGACGTCGGCCACCTCGAGGTCGAGGCCCAGGGCCGCGAGGTTCCCGAAGCGCTGCGCGACGGAGTCCGCGGAGCAGCCGACGAAGACCAGACGCTCGCCCGACCCGTCCTCGGCGAGCTCGGCGAGCCGGGCCCGACCCTCGCGTCCGCACCACACCCGACGTCGTTCGACGAGTCCCCCGTCCTCGGCGATCCCGCGCTCCACGACGCCGAAGTCGACATTCGCCGCCATCGTCCCGGCGCATTCGCAGACGAGGACGCGTGTGCCGCGGGCCGCGCCCGCGCCGGATCCCGTCACGCCGGCACCGCCGAGGCGAAGCTCTCCGTGGCCGCGAGCCACCCGGGGCCGGTTCCGTCGACCGGCCGCGCCGTCACCGCGCCGGTCGGACAGGCGCGCGTGCACGCCCCACAGCCGAGACAGCGGTCACGGTCGAACTCGATCGTCCGGAAGGTCCGCACCCGGTCGGGGACCTCGAACGAACCGTCCGGCTCGTGGCGGGCGATCCGCCGCAGCGCCGAAGCGAGGGCCCCCCGCGTCGTCCCGGCAGGAGCGTCGTAGAGCTGGAGCGGATCGAAAAGTGCGCTCTCGGCGATGGCGGCGGACGGGCAGACCTTGACGCAACGGCCGCAGCCGATGCAGAGCTCCTCGTGGCGGACGATCTCGCAACCGATCCCGTCGGTCGCCGTCTTGGGCGCGACCCCCGGGAGCGAACCCAGCATCTCCCGTCCGCGGGCGGTGAGCGGCACCGTCTACCGCCTCGACAGCCGGGGCAGGCCCGAGATCGTCGCGTGCATCCGGCGTGTCGCGGCGACGAAGCGCGGCGAGTCGTTGGCGCTCATCGTGAACATCTGGACGCGCTCGGGCTCGACCCCCACGGATTCCAGCAATCGTTGGACGAAAGCGATCCGGTCGAGCGCCGACAGGTTCCCTTCCCGGTAGTGGCACTGGCCCTCGAGGCAGCCGGCCACGAAGACGCCGTCGGCCCCCTCGGCGAGGGCGCTCAGCACGTGGAGGGGACTGACGCGGCCGGTGCACGGCACGAGCACGCTGCGAACGGTGGTGGGCAACGGGATGCGTGCGTTCCCGGTCGCGTCGGCGGCGGCGTAGGCGCATTCCCGGCAGAAAAAAGCGATGATCGTGCGTTCGCCGTCGTCGGGGTCAGAGCCGTCCGCGCCCTCCGGGACGGGCGCGACCGTCCCGGGGACGAGCGCAACCGGGACGCTAGGCACGGGCCGTCACCTCGGCGAGGATCTCGGCGTCCGAGAAGCCACCGAGGGTCATCGCCCCGGACGGGCACTCGGCGACGCAGATGCCGCAACCCCGGCAGCTCTCCGACTCGACGACGGCGTGGGCAGGCGCTCCGTCGACGAGGTGCACGGCGCCCTGGGGACAGACGTTCTCGCAGACGCCGCAACCGATGCAGACCTCGGGATCGGACCAGGCGACCTCGGCGGGGGTCATGAGGAAGCCGCTCGAGAGCATCGACATCACGCGGGCCGCGGCCGCCTTGGCCTGGGCGATCGTGTCCGGGATGTTCTTCGGGCCCTGGGCGGTCCCGGCGACAAAGACGCCGGCGCGCTGGGTGTCCACCGGGCGCAGCTTGGGGTGGTACTCCTTCAGGAAGCCCGCGGCGTCCTGCTGCAGGCCGGCCACCCGGGCGATCTGCGCCGTCCCGTCCGAGCCCTCGAGCCCGGCGGAGAGCACGACGAGGTCGAACAGCTCCTCGGTCTTGCGCCCGGTGACGGTGTCCTCGAAGCGGACCCGGAGCCGTTGGTCGGGCTCCTCGATCAGCTCGCCGACCCGGGTGCGGACGTAGCGAACCCCGCGGGTCGCCACCAGCCGGTAGTACTCCTCGTGCGCCTTGCCAGGGGCCCGCAGGTCCGTGTAGCCGATCGTCACCTCGCACTCGGGGTGGTCCTGTCTGATGAGCGAGGCGTGCACCGTGGCGAAGAGGCAGCAGATCGCCGAGCAGTGCGTGTTGCCCCGCGACGTCTGGTCGCGGGAGCCGACGCACTGCAGCATGAAGATCCGCTTCGGCGTCTCGCCATCGGAGGGCCGCCGCAGCTCGCCGCCGGTCGGCCCCGAGGCGGAGACGAGGCGGGCGAGCTGGCTCTGGGTGATCACGTTGGCGTACCGGCCGAACCCGAGCGGAGGCTTGCGCCGGGCGTCGAACTCGCGGTGGCCCGTGGCGATCACCATCGCGCCGACCGTCAACTCCTCCTCCCAGGGCTCCTGGTCGAAATCGATGGCGTGCGCCGGGCAGACCGTCTCGCAGGAACGGCAGTCGCAGCAGCCACCGCAGGCGACACAGCGCCGCGCCTCGGCGACGGCGTCGTCCTCGCTGAACCCGAGGCGCACCTCGTCCCAGGTCCCCTTGCGCTCCTCGGGGGCGGTCATCGGCATGGGCCGGCGCCGCTGTGGCCTGCCCGACGGCAGGTCGGCGTCCGCCACCTCGGCCGTCGGGCGGCCAGGTTGCCAGACCTCCGCCCACTCCTCGCCGCGCAGGAAGTTGTGGATCGCCCGAGCGGCACGCCGTCCGTCGGCGATCGCCTCGACCGGGGTCGACGGCCCCGCCACCGCGGCGATGCCCGCTGCGAACACGCCGGGCCGTTCCGTGACGAGCGTCGCCCGGTCCGTGACGACCTGTCCGTCGGCGACCCGGACGCCGGTCGCGCCGACGAGGAACCCCTCGTCGATCTCCGACTCGTCCGCCAGGACGACAGAGTCCGCGGCGATCTCGCGCGGCTCTTCGCCCACCCGGGCGAGGAACCGGACGGCGCCGGCGGCGCCGGCTCCCGCGATCTCGACCGGCACGAGCTCGCAGGCGAGCTCGACCCCTTCGTCGATCGCCTCGGTGACGAGCTCCGGCTGGGCGGGGACGCCCGGGCGGTCCTCGGCGCAGGCGACCGTGACGGTCTGCGCCCCGAGCCGCAGGCAGCTGCGGGCGGCGTCGAAGGCGGTGTCGCCGCTTCCGATCACGACCACCCGCCGCCCGATCGCGACCGGCTCGCCTGTGGCGCGGGCGCTCAGTAGCTCGGCGGCCGAGACGACGCCGGGCCGGTCCGCTCCGGAAAGCGTCGAGGCCGCGGCACGCTGACGTCCGACGGCGAGCAGCACCGCCTGGAAACCAGAGGAGACAAGAGAGTCCACGGTGAAGTCCGTGCCGCAACGCTCGCCGGCTCGGAACTCGACGCCGTGGGCGAGCACGCGCCCGACCTCCTGGTCGAGCAGCTCGCGTGGCAGGCGGAACTCCGGGACGAGACGACGCAGTTCCCCGCCCGCTTCGGGCTGCGCCTCGAAAACGGTGACGTGGTAGCCGAACCGGGTGAGCTCCCGCGCCGCGGTGAGCCCCGCGGGACCGGCGCCCACGACGGCGACCTTCTCCTCGTACACCGCCGGGGGCGCGACGACCGGGGGCGCCGCCATGACGTGGTCGGCGACGAAGCGCCCGATGCCGGCGATCGCGACAGGCTCGTCGACCCGGCCCCGCGTGCACGAGGTCTCGCACTCGTGGCGACAGACCCGGCCGCACACGCTCGGGAAGGGGTTCTCCCGACTCGCCAGCTCGTAGGCGTCGGCGGTGTGCCCCTGGGCGACGAGGGCGGCAACCCCCTGGGCGGCGGTGTGCACCGGGCAGACCGCGACGCAGGGCGCCCAGCCGCGGTAGTCGATCGCGAACCCCGCGGGGACCGCGTTGGCGAACGGCCGTCCGATCGCCTTGCGCTTCGCCATGCCGAAGTCGAAGGCGCTCTCGAGCTCGACCGGGCACGTTGAGGTGCACCGCCCGCAGGCGACACAGCGCTCGGAGACGTAGCTCGGACGGTGGAGCACCCGAACCCGCAGCTCGCCCGGCGGACCGACGACGGACGTCACCTCGGAGAGCGTGTGGACGTGGATGCGTGAGTCCGTCGCGGCGTTGGCGAGACGAGGCGCGAGCGAGCACATCGCGCAGTCCTCGGTGGGGAAGGTCTTCGACAAGCGCGCCATGTAACCGCCGAGCGACTGCTCGCGTTCGACGATGTGCACGTCGATGCCAGCGTCGGCGAGCTCCTCGGCGGCGGACATCCCACCGATCCCCCCACCAACGACGACCGCGGAACGGTGCAGGAACGTCCGGGACCGCTTCAGGTCGGCCTGCTGGGCCGCGCGGGCGACCGACGCGGCGAGGATCATCTCGGCCTTTTTCTGCGCCTTCGCCGGTTCGTCGCGGTGGACGAACGAACAGCCTTCGCGCAGGTTGGCGAAGGCCACGGCGTTCTCACCGAGGCGCAGCTCACGCGCGATGCGCTCGAACGTCGGGCCCTGGACGCGCCGCGAGCAGGCGCCGATCACGATGTGGTCGAGTCCGCGCGACTGCACGGCACGCTCGATGCGCCGCCGCCCCTCGGTGCCGCACATGAACTGGCTGACCGACACGTTCACGACACCGGGCAGGGCGCGACCACCGGCGGCGAGGGACCTGAGGTCCAGGACGTCGGAGATGTTGCCCCCGCACTCGCAGAGGAAGACGCCGCAGCGCGTCAGTCGCTCCTTCCCGCCGGAGCCGCCACGCTCGAGCGTTTCCGGGCGCCGATGCGTTCGAGCAGCGGCTCGAGGTTCTGGGAGTGCGCCTCGACGCCGCAGACCGTGTCCGGGTCGGCCCCGAGGGCGAGCGCCACGAGCTGCTGCACGTGGAGGTGGACGAAGGGATACTCCTCGCCGGAGGACGCCGAGATGGCGTCGTGGTAGCGGTCGAACTGGACCGAGCAGTTCGGGCACATGTGGACAAGCACGTCGATCCTCTCGGCCGCCAGTCGCCGCAGCTTCTCCCGGGTGACGGCGAGTGAGCGCGAGGGGTTGACGTAGATCTGACGGAATCCGGCGCCGCAGTGCGTCGTCTTCTCCGGGTAGTTCCCGGTCTTCTCGACGCCCATCGGTTCGAGCAGGTCCTCGGGAAGCATGAAGTTCTCGCTGTCCCCGAGCACCTCGTCGGGGAAGACCTTGCAGTAGTGACACGCCGGGTGGGTCGCGACCTTGAGGCCCGACAGCCGTCGGCGGATGAGGTCGGGGATCTGTCGGTGCCGGCTCCAGAGGATCTCGAGGGTGTGACGGTGCTGGATCGTGCCGGCGATGCGGTCGTCGTAGCGGCGGCCGATCTTCGCGAGCGTCTCGTTCGCCTGCCGCCGGTATTCCGGGACGTTCAGCACGTCGCGGCACTTCTTGTTGATCGCGTAGCACGTCGAGCACAGATACGACTGGACCGGGTGGTCGGCTTCCACCGCCACGCAGGCGTTGCGCGCCGCGACGGCGAGCGTCGTCTGGAACGGCATGAGGTCCGAGTAGTAGCCGAGCCCCGTGCAGCAGGTCTGGTCCGTGTTGACCGTGTACTCCACGTCGAGCCGTTCGAAGAGCCACTTCGTCGCCGCCTCGACCCCCGGGTACTCGGAGGAGACGAGGCAGCTCCGGAAGAGCTGCACCCCGCCTTTGACGGGGTCGATGTCCGGCGTTGTCTGGGGGATGTCTCTTACTTAATCAACTCTATGGAACTTGTCAAGTTAATGGAGGTGCGGACGGTCCCCGTTTCCACCTATCTCCTCCCGACCAGGTCCGGGGCGTGGCGTCCGCGGCGCAGCCCCTCCTGAGCGCCGCGCTGAACGCCGCGTCTTCGCCGTCGGCAGGCGCGAGGCGCTCGGCGACCGGGATCCGCCCCGTCGGGGGCGTTTTCGTCGACCGCCGGCGGAACCCCCGTCCGCCGGCGGCGTCCCCCCGCGCGGCGCCGGCTGCCGTCTCCGCCACGTCACGGACGGCTGACGCGGCCACGCGGCCACGCGGCCGAAGCCATTTCGCGGTTCGGTCATTCGGAAATTCGCCGCGTTCGGTTCCCGGCGGACGCGCACACACTTGCGGATTCCGGTGGATCCCTATTTTGCTTGGATCCCCTGGCCGATTTTCTCGTGCGGGAATTCACGCAACCGCCGAAGCCCGCGATCCGGCTTCTCCGGCAAAACGATGAACCATGCCGCACCCGCGGCACGACGGTCGTCGGCGATCCTCACCCGGTGCCCGGGCTCGGGTGCCGAACGTAGCGGGCCGCCCGGCGACGCACACCGCGTTCGATCCGCTCGGCGCGGGTGAGGACGGGCCGCGGACGTCGGGCGTGAGGCGCGCGGTAAAAGCGCGTCTTGGCGACCTCGACGAGCACGAGGTAGACGACGACCATCGCGAACAGCCAGAGGAAGAACGCGATCGGCAAAGGCTTGAACCCCAGCCACCTGGCGAGCCCGGTGTACGGCAGGACCGCCCCGACGAGCGCCGCCCCGGTCGGCACCGTGAGCATCGCCAGGCTGGGCCGGCTCTTCACGAACGGGATCCGGCGTGTCCGGATCACGTAGATGACGAGGGTCTGCGTGGCGATCGACTCGACGAACCAGCCGGACCGGAACTCGACGTGGTTGGCGTGGAGCACCCAGAGCATCACTCCGAAGGTGACGAAGTCGAAGATCGAGCTGACGGGACCGAATACGGACATGAAACGACGGATGAAGTGCATGTCCCACGCCGCCGGTCGGGCGAGCGCCTCGGGATCGACACGGTCCGTCGGGATCACGAGCTGCCCGGCGTTGTACAGCAGGTTGTTGAGGAGGATTTGCGAAGGCAGCATCGGCAGGAACGTCAGGAAGATCGACGCGCCCGCGGCACTGAACATGTTGCCGAAGTTCGAGGACGTCGCCATGAGGACGTACTTCATCGTGTTGGCGAAGATGCGCCGGCCCTCCATGACGCCCTCCGCCAGAACGCCGAGGTCCTTGTCGAGCAGCACCACGTCGGCGGCTTCCTTGGCGACGTCGGTCCCCGAGTCCACGGAGATGCCCACGTCCGCGTTGTGCAGCGCGACGGCGTCGTTCACTCCGTCGCCGAGGAACGCCACATCCTTGCCGGTGCGGCGCGCCGCCTTGATGATCCGCGACTTCTCGTCGGGGCCGATTCGAGCGAAGACCGTCGTCGCCGGGATCGCCGCCTCGAGATGGGCGTCGTCGAGCGCCGCGACCTCGGCGCCGCTCAGCACGCCGGCACAGGCGAGCCCGATCTCCGAGCACACCTTGGCGGCGACGAGACCGTTGTCGCCGGTGATGACCTTGACTTCCACGCCGAGTCGTTCGAGCTGGGCGATGGAGCTTCCCGCGTCAGCCTTCGGCCGGTCGGCGAAGGTGAGGTAACCCTCGAAGGCCAGTCCCTTCTCGTCGCCCGCGGTGGGCGTCCGCACGGAGCCGGCGGGGCGGGAGGCCACCGCGACCACCCGGGCCCCCTCGTTGAAGAGCGCCTCGAGCGTCTGACGGGCCGTGCCGGGCACTGCCACGCACCGGTCGAGCACCACCTCGGGCGCCCCCTTGGTCACGAGCAGCGGATTGTCGTCCTGGCCGGCGACGACGACGGAGGCGAGCTGGCGCTCGTGATCGAAAGGAAGCACGCCGAGTCGGCGGTAGGAGGCGGCCGCGATGGCGACCGGCCCGTTCGCCGCCGCCCCGGGAGCGGACCACAGCGCCTGGTCCAGCGCGTTCCCCCCGACCGGCCCCTCGGGTGTCACGGCCGCCTCGTTGCACACGAGCCCGAGAAGGAGCGCACGCTCGCTCGCCGTGCCGTCGACGGCGAGCGCGCTCTGGAACGTGATCTTCCCCTCGGTGAGGGTGCCGGTCTTGTCGGTGAAAAGGATCTCGATGTTCCCGAGGTCCTCGATGGCGACGAGACGCTTCACGAGCACTTTCTTCGCCGTGAGTGCCTTGGACCCCGCAGAGAGGCTGACGGTCACGATCGCCGGCATCATCTCGGGCGCGATCCCGACGGCGATCGCCAGCGAGAAGAGCAACGCGTCGATGAGCGGACGGGCGAGCGCGACGTTGATGATGAAGATGCAGCCCGTGAGGATGGCTGCCACCACGAAAAGGAATCGGGAGAAACGCGCCAGGCCGGTCTCGAACGCCGTCTGGCTATGCCGTTCGGTCAGTCCCGCGGCAATCTTCCCGAAGGCGGTGTGATTCCCGGTCCGCACGACGACCCCGAGGCCCGATCCCTGCTGGACGATCGTCCCCATGAAGGCGCAACCGGGCTGGTCCTGCGGCTCGTGGCCCGTGACGGCGGCCACCGACTTGGCGACCGGCAACGACTCACCCGTCAGGACGCCTTCGTCGCACTCGAGCTCCTCGACCTCGATCAGGCGAAGGTCGGCCGGAACGAGAGCACCGATGCGAAGCGACACGACGTCGCCGGGCACGAGATCCGTCACCGGGACCCGGCTCATCGCGCCATCCCGGCGGACCTCGGCCTCCTGGCGGATCTTGGCACGCAGCGCGGCCATCGCCATCTCCGCCCGGTATTCGTTGAAGAATCCCAGGCCGACGCTCAGCGCGACGATCACCGCGATGATCACGGCGTTCGTGCCGCCACCGGTCAGTCCCGAGACCAGGGCCGCGCCGAGCAGCAGGAGCAGGATCGGGTTCCGGACCTGGCGGAAAAGAACTGCCGTGGGCCGCACCCGATGCGTGCCGAACGCGTTCGGCCCGTACTGCTCGAGCCGCTGGGCGACGACCGCCGGTGAGAGCCCGTTCGGGCCGCTTCCAAGGCGCTTCAGCACCTCATCGGGGCTCAGCGCCGCGGCGTCGTCCAGTTCCAGATCGGCGCCCCGGGGTGGTGACTCCACGGCCATGGCAGAAGTCTTGCCGCTACGGGGGAGTTCCAATGGGGCCGTTCGTCACATTGCGCCGCGGAACCTCTGTGCGCTGCGGAGATCCGTCGACATCCGCCATCCGGCACCTCCCGATGGAGCCGGAGCTGCCTCCCGGTCTGGGCTCAGCGACGATGCCTCGCCAGAGGTCTGCTCCCGTCTGAGGCCGGCGGCTCGCGGTCCACCCCGTCGTTCGCCCGGTCTCCTGATCCAGGGCCCGCCGCGCGTCCACTCGCTGCCCCTGGCCGAAGGGTCTGTTCATGACGATAGAAACGCCATGATCATCTTCGGGTTCAGGCGGCGCAGCAAGAGACTGAGGGTCATCGCCAACCCTTCACGGCTCTCCATATATATGGACCCCATCCGCATGTATGGGCCCGATCCGCGGTCCTGCCGAATCCGTCGCGTCCCGGGGTCGGCCCATACGGATGGACGTCTTCCGGCGAGACGTCCCGGACGTACCGGGCGAAGGTCCGGAGCTGACCTTCGGGGTCCTCGGCGGTGTAGTTGCGGTCGCCGTAGGTCTGATCGGCGAGCTCGGTCGCGATCCGGGCGTCCGAGACCGAACTCGTCACCCTGCGGCCGCGGCTTCCAGCTCGTCGAGGTCGAGCTTGACCATCCTCAGCACCGCCTGCATGACCCGGCTCGCCTGCTCGGCGTCTCCTGGGCCGATCAGCTCGCCAAGGCGCCTGGGGACCACCTGCCAGGACACGCCGAATCGGTCGGTGAGCCAGCCACACTGCATCGGTTCGCCGCCTTCGAGGAGCCGGTCCCAGAAGTGGTCGATCTCGTCCTGGGACTCACAGGTGATGACGAAGGAGACGGCCGGCGTGAGACCGAAGTTCGGTCCGCCGTTCAGCGCCATGAACGGAGCGCCGTCGAGCTCGAAGTACACCACCATCGTCGAACCTGCCTCACCCGGCGCGTCGGGGCCGAAATCGCTCTGGCCGAGTCGCCTTGAGTTCGGGAAGATCGAGAGGTAGTGGTCGACCGCCGCGTCGGCGGCGCCGTCGAACCACAGGCAGGGCGTGATCGGTGTCATCCAGGCATCGTACGGGCGGCGCCGCTCAATCGTGCCCCCCGGGCGCAGCGGTCTTGGTTCCCCGCGCCGGACCCCACCGACCCCGGACCCCGTCCCGCCGGTGACCGCGCGCGGCGGGAACCGGGTGCCCAGCTTGCACCGTGAACGCGCGTCCCGCCTCCGGCGCGGGTCGCGGCGTCAGGGTTCGGTGGCGACGCGGACGGCCCCGGTGAACTCATCCCACATCGGGGAGGACGTCATCGGGATCATCTCGATCGAGGCGCCCGTGTAGGGCGCATCGATCATGAAACCGCGGCCGACGTAGATCGCGACGTGGTGGATGCGGCCCACACCGCCCGGCCCGGCGAAGAAAAGGAGATCGCCCGGCCGCAGGTCGGCGAGGGCGACCCGGTGGCCGACACGCCACTGATCCCGGGTGTCGCGGGGCAGGATGCGCCCGAAGCGGGCGAACAGGGAGTACACGAGGCCGGAACAGTCGTAACCGAAGGCGCTCGTCCCTCCCCACAGGTAGGGATTCCCGAGGAACCGGTGCGCCTGGGCGGCGACCGCCGCCCCCGACACCGCGCCCTGGTGCACCGGCCGGACGGCGGACGCCGAGATCGCTCCCGTCGTGCCACCTGGCAGCCCGACGATGACGTAGCCCGGTGCCGATCCGACGACGGGCAGCTCCGTGTCGAAGCTCAGAAGGAAACGTCGGCCGCCGACGGTCCCGTCAACTCCGGCGTGCAACCAGGCACGCGCCACGCCGACGATCACCTGCCGTCGGCCGACGGGCGGCGCGATGTCACTCAACTGAGTGCTCGGGACCCAACCGGTGATGCCCCGGGGGTACTCCGAACCACGTTGTTTCGGGACTTCGATGAGGCTCCATGGTCCCCGGTGCCCCTCGACGAGGACCTTCTCGCCGAACAGAACCTGCGTCTTGATCCGGCTGTCGAGGCCGAAGCGCTCGCCTACGCTCAACCGGTCCAGCCAGACTTCGATCCGCGCCGGGTACCCGAGTGCCGCCCAGTCGACCGGTCGTGGGCTCGAAGGCTGGTACCACACCGTCGCCACCGACACCCGCACCCACGCCGGCGGGGCGGTCGCCCCGGCAAGGGAGGCCCCAGCCGGCGGACCGAGCACGACGAGCAGGGACAGGGCGAGACCGAGAGGAATCCATCGAGACGGGCGGATGCCCAATGATGACCGATCACCGGAGCGGGACGGCCGCGGCCACCGGAGCGGGTGACGGTCGCCAGCAGGCCGACGGGGCGGTCGTGCAATCAGCTGCTTGGGCGCGCAGCCAGGCATCAGCGGCCGGATGAGAGGCGTTCCGGACACCGGGTCACCTGAAGGGGAATGTTGTGCGCCCGGTCACAGGAATCCGGTCTCGCGCGAGGGAACCCGAAGGCGCGATCGTCGGCGCGCGCATACGATGCCACTCTCCGTCTGCTCTCAGGAAGCGAACGACCGGCAAAGGGGGCGTGTGGGCGCGCTCGAGCAACCAAACCGATCTAGGCATCGGGTGTGGCCCGTCTTCGCGGCCCCGCTCGCGGCGTCCCTCTTGGCCGGCGGACTGTCGATCGTCGCGCTGGCCTTGGGGAGCTCTCCCGCTTCACCGGCCCTCGCCTCGCCGAAGCGGGGCACGTCCAGCGCTCTTGCAGGCTTGGCGCGCGATCGCGCAGCGGGCTTGGTCACGACGACCACGTCGCCGTTTCGGCACGTGCCTGCGGGGAAGCCCGCGGACCAGCGGCGGCTGACCCTCATCGACACGATCGGTGGAGACATCTCCCCGAAGTCGGTCGATGCCTCGGACACCGGGCTCGTCTTCGCCCAGAACATGATGTACCGCCACACGGTCACCGTGTACGACAGCAACGGGCGTCTCGTCTCGACGATCCCCGATACCGTCGACATGGCACGGTTCGGCTTCCCGGGACACCCCGGCATCACCCACGGGGCACCGGTGGAGGCCGCGTTCACGCCGAACGCGCGCTACGTCTACGTCTCGAACTACTCCATGTACGGCGTGGGATTCGGGCCCGAGGGAAGTGACACCTGCACGCCGGCGTCCGCCGAGGCGGCCGGTGACACGAACAGCTACGTGTACCGCATCAACACGCACACGCTGCGAATCGACCAGGTGATCGAGGTCGGCCTGGTGCCGAAATTCCTCGCCGTGACACCTGACGGCCACTACCTCCTCGTGTCCAACTGGTGCTCGTGGAACCTCAGCATCGTCAACGTGGCGACCCACATGCAGGTGCGTGTGCTTCCGATGGGCGCGTACCCCCGCGGTATCGCGATCTCGCCTGACTCGTCGACCGCCTACGTCGCGATCATGGGGAGCGACGACATCGTCAAGGTCAACCTGCGCACGCTCTCGGTCGAAGGCTCCTTCTATGTCGGGGACAACCCCCGGCATGTCGTGATCAGTCCCGATGGACGGTATCTCTACGTCTCGCTCAACGCGCCCGGCGACGTGGCGAAGGTGGACCTCTCCGACGACCGGGTCATCGCCGAAATCCACACGGGGGCGGACTGCCGGTCGCTGGCGATCTCGACCGACGGCACCGCGCTCTACGTCGTGAACTACCTGTCGGACACGATGACCAAGCTGCGCGCGTCAGATCTCGCCGTCCTCCAGACGGTCTCGACCGGCGTGAACCCGGTCGGCATCACGTACGACGCGACGACCGGGGACGTCTGGGTCGCGGTCTACACCGGCGAGATCCTCGTCTACGCCGACCG
>JBEKCO010000032.1:0-20515 GCA_050014835.1 Acidimicrobiales bacterium | reverse complement strand
GTGGTTCACCGGAGCTTGAGCGGATCGAGCAACCACGGCTGCCCTCGCTTGGTTCGGCGGCCGTGCCCGCACGACGGGGCCTGGTCACGCAGAAGCGGCGCAGCGCTTCTTCATGACATCAATTCGGTCACTGCTAACCGGCAGTCCGCCCGACCGGCGTTCGTTGGCCGCCGAGAATTAATGCCTCGGTCTTTGGGTGGTTCCTTCCTACCGGGCCAGGGAGGCGTCGAGGATGATGTCTGGCACCCCGGCCAAGGCCCTGCTCACTGGACAGCTCGCCTTGGCGGCCAGGGCCTTCTCCACGAAGGTGGGCTCGTCAATGCCCGGCACCCGTCCCACCGTGACCAGTTCGATCTTGGTGATCGTCGGGGAACCATCGACAGGCCTCAGGGTGACCGTGGCGTCGGTGTGCACCGAGTCCGGTGGATAGCCCGAATTGGCGAGGAGGCCGGCAAGGGCCATCGAGAAGCAGGCGGCGTGTGCCGCCGCGATCAGCTGCTCTGGGTTGGACCCGGGTCCGTCCTCGAAACGGGACTTGTAGGTGTAGCCGTCGCTGATGGTGTCACCCGCGCTGAACGTGCCAGTACCAGTGGGCACGTTACCTTTCCACTCTGCGCTTCCCATTGCCGGCATGAAGGCCTCCTTGCTGTGTTGTGGTCGCTGTGTCGGTGAGAATCGTCCACTCTCAAGAGATGAACCGTTGACGACTCGCCGTCGGTGAAGAATTCGTCGGTTCCGTCCGTCGCCAGTACCCGGATGTCATGAGCGAACAACAGTTCGTTCCTTCTATTCTGGGGCACTCGGAGGCGGCTTGTCCGCCCGTAGGGCCGCTGGCCGAAGCGGCGGGATCACTGGGATCGGGTGCCGACGAGGTCCCGACCACAACGCCGGCGGAGCGTCGACAGCGCGGGCGATGGCGTAGGCGGCCGCCTCGTAGTTGACCCGCCAACCCACGAAGTCGAGCCACGCTTCTTCGCTCGAGCGCTCGAGAGGAAAGTCCACTCTTGCTAAGCGGTCGATGGCGTCGACGAATTCCTCGAAGGTGAGGGCGATGCCGCCGTTTGGATCGGCCTCATCGGGGATGGCGAAGCCACGGGCCCGGGCGACGGCCGTCAGGCAAGTGAAGCCGCCGCGCAGGCACAGCCGGGCCGATACTGCACTAGGAGCGTCGGGCAATAGCGACAGATAGAGCGCGGCCGCATCGAGCACGGCCAGTTGTGCAGTCACCCAGGAGGAGAGCGCTCGTGGGGAGCGGAAGTTGACGAGGGGCAGGTAGGTGGTGTGGCTCTCGGCCACATCGGCCGACCAGCGTTCCCACTCCTCAAATAACTCTGGCAGCTCTCCCACGGCCGAGACACCGGTGCCCAAGCCGTAGTGGGTGCGGGCCAGTAGTTCCGGACCCCAAGAAGGCACCCCGGCTCGGGAGTCCAGCAACGTCACGAGCGTTTCGCGCCGGTTGAAGGCGGCGTAGAGCGTGGGGAGGTAGCCGATCTGGAGGGCCACCGTGCCTAGACCCGAGAGGGCGGCGAGGGAGTTCAGTGCTGCCACAGGGCTGGAGCGAGGCGCCAGGTAACCCAGCGTGCACAGCGCGGACCCGGCCTGCTCCAAGGCGCCGGACAGCCCCGCGGTGCCCACGAACGGCCACATCAGCAGTCCGAAGCCAACCTCAAAGGCCGCCAGCCACGCGACGATCTGCAGGATGACTTGAATCGGGGCCTGGGCCGCCAGAATCCGATCGCGCGGCTCGTAGGAGTCGAAGCGGTCGGCGACGAAATGGAAGGTCGCATCGACGGCGATGGAGACGGTCCTGGGGAGCCGGCTGCGGATCCGGCGGGGGACGACGACCGTGCCGATCACACTCCATCCGGTGGCGAGAATCAGCAGCGCACCAACCACCGCCGCCAGGTCACGGCCGACAACCATGCGTCAGCTTCCCATGGATCGCCTGAGTGGTGACAACGACTTGGTCGGGCCCTGGTACCCCTACGGTTCGTCGATCACCGACAACATTTCGGGTCTACCGAGATGTGCGGCTGCGACCATTGTGGCCGTACGCCGTTCAACCGGTGCCCGGGTGTCTCCGTGCCACCTCAATGCTCCTCGTGAGGTGCCAGCGGTGAGGGGCGATCATCGTGTCGACCGAAGAAGAGCTCCAGGATCCCCGTGGATAGGGCTCGACCGGAGGGGGGTGCTTGAGCAGGGGAGCAGAGATCTCCCACAGCTGCTCCACCTGGGCGGCGCTAGTGAAGAGGGATTGGTCGCCCATCATGGCGTCGCGACTGCGGCGGCCGTGTGCATCGCCGAGGTGCCAGAAGAAGTGGACCAAGCGCTTGGTGGGGGCAAGCGTCAAGCAGTGACCATCACGATCAGCGGGCATGCCGGGAATAGCAGAATCGCGATCATGCGTGGCCGCTACCTGATCGGGCTCAGCAGCGCCAACCGGAGAGCTGCCGGTGTCGCAACCGGCGACGAGGCGCAGCAGCCTGCGGCTGTCGGAAGTGCATCGCACGGTCGAGGGAACTGAAAGCAGCCCAAAGAGGACATCCGGGGAGTACGTACCCCGCTTCGGGGGCCAGCCCGTTCCAGCCGGACCTGGAGCAGGTTGCCGCGGGCACCTCATGCTCCTCAGATAGTTGTACAGCCAAGGTCGCGACCTTCTCGTCGAGAATCTTGACTGCCAGATTGGGGGACTTATCGGGACGCGCGGGGTGCGGGCGCGTCGTGGTCGCGCTGGCTCGGAGGGGCTAGCGCGAAGAGAGGTCGTCAAGTCGCCGCATCGAGTTGGCATCCAGCGAGAAGTTGAAGACGTCGAAGTTCTTGGCGATGCGATCGGGATCGATCGACTTCGGAATGACGACGACGCGATGCTGAATGTGCCATCGCAGCACGACCTGTGCCGGCGTGGCGCCGATGGCGGCTGCAATCTCGGTGATGACGGGATCGTCGAGACGACTCTCCTTGAACGGGCGGTACCCTTCGAGGACGACGCCGCGTCGGTCGAGTTCGCGCTGCCGCGAGGGGTCGTAGAGGAACGGACTCCAGCAGATCTGGTTGACCTCGGGGACCTCTCCCGTCGCAGCCGTGAGGTCGTCGATTTCCGCGGTGCTGTAGTTGCTCACCCCGATCGCGTGCGCAAGACCCTCGTCGCGCAATTCGAGCATCTCCTGGTAGAGCGAGAGCGAACTGGCCGGGGGAGGGGGCCAGTGGATGAGCCAGAGGTCGACATAGTCGACCCGAAGCTTCGCAAGGCTCCTCTCGATGGCCGGTCTTGCGTGCGCCTCACCGGGCGGCAGCTTGGTCGTGAGGAAGACCTCCTCTCGACGCAACCCGCTGTCGGCGAGGGCAAGTCCCACTTCGGTTTCGTTCTTGTAGAGCGTGGCGGTGTCGATGTGGCGGTAGCCCACCTGCAAGGCGCAGAGTACCGCCTCGCGAGCGCGCCCACCCCGCAACTGCCAGGTCCCGAACCCGAGGATCGGCATCTCGATCCCGCCGCGCAACGCGACGGCGTCGGAACTCGCGCGAGAGATCACTGTCGTCCTTTCTGATCCGGTGCGGATAGGAGGCTATCCCGGGGTCGGGAATACCATTCCGTCCGACCGCGTGTCCCCGAGAAAACGGCCTGGGCGTTTCTGCCCCGAACCGTCCGGCGTCGCGCGGTCAGACCAGCGGCCCTTCGGGTCGTCGCTTCCCGGGTTCATTGCACCGCTCGACCGGAGTCCCCGGCGCTGCGCAAGTGTCAATATTCGATGGTCTCGACGCATGAGGAAAGGTGGATACCAGTGACCGCGGACACCGACACCGCAACCAGGACTTCGTCGCGCAGAGTTGGTTCCCGTGGCGTCATCCGCAGCACGCGCACCCGGCGCTGAAAGCCGCGCAGGACGACCGTACCCTCGACGAGCGCGTCGCCGACGAAATCGCGAGCTTCGGAGGTTCGTGGCCGTTCATCTTCATCTTCATCGGGATGATCGTGTTGTGGATCGTGATCAACACCGTTCTCATCCAGCGTATCCTCAGCCACCGGGCCTTCGATCCCTACCCCTACATCGCCCTCAACCTGGTGCTCTCGGGACTCGCGGGTATCCAGGCGCCGATCATCATGATGAGCCAGAACCGGGCGGCGGCACGTGACGAGATCCTCGCTGCTCATCACTACAACGAGACGCACAAGATCGACCAGCTGCTCGCCTCGAACACGGACCTGACCCAGAAGGTGCACGATTTCACCCAGAGGATTCACCAGCTCGCCCAGCAGATCGCGGGCGGCACGCCCGAAGGACAGCCGACGCGCGACTGACGTCGGCATGGAGCGCGCGCCCAGTGCAACGCGAACCACGTCGGCCCGCGGGCCCAGGATCGCTCTGGCGACTCGTACCAGCTTCGCGCCCGAGGACGTGAGCGTCGGCCGTGGCTTCGTTTGTCCGCCGTGACCCGTGGTCGCCCGGCCGCGAGGCGCGCGTCCGCTACTAGCCTGCGGACATGGCAGAGAAGACCCCGAGTCTCGAGGACATCATCCGCTCGCCGAAGGTCTTATTGCATGACCACCTCGACGGGGGGCTCCGTCCGACCACCCTCGTCGAACTGGCCTCCGAATGCGACTACCGGGGCCTGCCGACGACCGATCCCGACGAGCTCGCCCGGTCGTTCGCCATCGCCGCGCCGCGGCGGGACCTCGTCCGCTTCCTCGAGTTCTTCACCCACACCGTCGGTGTCATGCAGCACAAGGACGCCATCCGACGCGTCGCCGTCGAGTGCGTCGAGGACCTCGCGGCAGACGGTGTCGTCTACGCTGAGGTCCGCTTCGCGCCCGAACTGCACACCGAGGAGGGGCTCGAGCTCCCCGAGGTCGTGGAGTCGGTTCTCGAAGGTTTCCGTGCCGGCATGGCGGCGGCCTCCGCCGCGGGCAGGCCGATCGTCGTGCGGGCGCTCCTCACAGCGATGCGGACCGCGGCGCGGTCCCTCGAGATCGCCGAGCTCGCCGTGCGCTACCGCGACGAGGGCGTCGCCGGGTTCGACGTCGCCGGGGCCGAGGCGGGGTACCCGCCGACCCAGCACCTCGACGCCTTCCAGCTCGTCCAGCGGGAGAACTTCCACGCGACCCTCCACGCCGGGGAGGCCTTCGGCCTGCCGTCGATCTGGCAGGCGCTCCAGTGGTGCAACGCCGAGCGGCTCGGCCACGGAGTGCGGATCGTCGACGACATCACCGTCGCGCCCGACGGCCACGTCACGCTCGGCCGGTTGGCGAGCTATATCCGCGACCTGCGCATTCCCCTCGAGCTCTGCCCGACGTCGAACGTGCACACCGGCGTCGTCGCCGACCTCGCCGACCACCCGATCGGCCTGCTGCGCAGGCTGCGGTTCCGGGTGACCGTCAACACCGACAACCGCCTGATGAGCGGGCTGACGCTCTCCTCGGAGCTCGCGAGATGCGCCGCCGCCTTCGGCTGGGGCTGGCCCGACCTCAGCTGGCTGGCGATCAACGCGATGAAGAGCGCCTTCTACCCCTTCGACGACCGGCTCGTCATCATCGACACGATGATCAAGCCGGGCTTCGCGGCGCTCCTCGACGAAACCCCGGTGGGCCCGGAGAGCCGGCGTTCACGGCAGGGGGACTAGCCCGCGAGCATCGCCTCGACGTCACGGCGCAGCCGCGCGAGGGTCGCCGCGGCCTCGGCGCGGGCCGTTTCGAGCCCGGCCCGGCCGGGAGGTTCGGTCCTCACCTCGAGGTAGGCCTTGAGCTTCGGCTCGGTCCCGCTCGGACGGAGGACGACCCGGGCGCCATCGCCCAGCCGCCAGGCGAGAACGTCGGCGGGCGGGAGGTCCCGGGTCCCCGGCGCATAGTCGACGACCTCGGTCACGTCTATCCCGGCGAGCCGGTCGGGCGGGTGCGTCCGCAGGCGCGCCATCGCCGCCGCGAACTCGCCGATCGCTCCCTCGTCCTCTCCCCGCAGGGCGATCTGGGTCGTGAGGTGCACGCCGAGGCGGGCGGCGATGTCGTCCAGCCGGTCGGCGAGGGTGCGACCCGTCGCCTTCTCCGTGGCGGCGAGCTCGGCGGCGACGAGCGCCGCCGAGAGCCCGTCCTTGTCGGCGACCGCGTCCGAGACCGCGTAGCCGATGGCCTCCTCGTAGCCGAAGACGAGACGGGATCCGGGACGTGAGGCCGCGGCGCGAGCGATCCACTTGAAGCCGGTGAGGGTCACGGCGCAGTCGGCGCCGGCTTCGGCGGCGAGCGCGGCGAGTAGCGACGACGAGACGATCGTGGTCGCGACGAGCCGGCCCGGTCCCGGCCGTCTTCCGAGGAGGTAGTCGCCGAGGAGCGCGCCGAGCTCGTCGCCGCTGAGCACGCGGAATTCGCCGGCGCGGTCGGCGAAGGCGACCGCCAGGCGGTCGGCGTCGGGGTCGTTGGCGAGGATGACGTCGGCGCCGACCTCCCGGGCCCGGGCGAGGGCGAGGTCGAGCGCTCCGGGCTCCTCGGGGTTCGGGAAGGCGACGGTCGGGAAATCCGGGTCGGGTTCGGCTTGCCGTGCGACGAGGTCCGGAGGATCGAACCCCGCTCCGACGAGGAGCCCCGGGAGAACCACGCCTCCGACGCCGTGGAGGGGCGTGTAGACGATCCGCAGTCGGCGCGGCCCGTCCGGTTCGAGGACCGACGAGACCGTCGCCGCGTAGGCGGAGAGCAGCGCGGTCTCGTCGAGGCGCTCGATGAGGGCGCGCGCGCCGCGCGTCGAGCCGGTCTCCGGTGACGGGCCGAGTTCGGCGGCGAGGTCGGCGATCCGCGCGTCGTCCGGGGGGATCACCTGGGCGCCGTCGGCCGCGTAGACCTTGTAGCCGTTGTCGGCCGCCGGGTTGTGGCTCGCGGTGATCATCACGCCGGCCGCGGCACCCAGTTGACGCACGGCGAAGGCGGTGATCGGCGTGGGCAGCGCGCGGGGAAAGGCGCGCACGCGCACGCCCGCCGCCGCCGACGCCGCCGCGACGTCCTCGGCGAAGACCGCCGAGCCGTGGCGGGCGTCGTAGCCGACGACGATGCCCGCACGGCGGGCCGCGTCGCCTTGGTCCGCGACCCAGCGGGCGAGTCCAGCCGTCGTCGCGCGCACGACGGCCCGGTTCATCCGCCCCGGGCCGGCGCCGAGCGCGCCGCGCAGGCCGGCGGTCCCGAAGACGAGGGGGCGGTCGAAACGGGCTCGCAGCGCTTCCTCGTCGCGAGCCTCGAGGAACCCCTCGAGCTCGGCCCGGGTCGCCGGATCCGGGTCGCGGACGATCCAAGTCAGGACCTCGTCGACGAGCCCGCGCGACAGCTCCGGCGCGTCGCGGTCGGCTTTGGACTCGGGTGTCACAGCCGTGTGACGAAGCCGGCAATCAGTCGGGTGAGACCCGGGGCAGCGGCGGAACCGGCTTCGAGCACCTCGGCGTGATCGATCGGCGCATGGGCGACGCCGGCGGCGTGGTTCGTGACGAGCGAGACTCCGAGGACGGAAGCGCCGAGGTGACGCGCCGCGATCGCCTCGAGCGTCGTCGACATCCCGACGAGCTGTGCGCCGGCGTTTTGGAGCATCGCGATCTCAGCAGGTGTCTCGTACTGGGGCCCCGGCAGCCCGGCGTAGATACCCTCGGTGAGCGCAGGGTCGACCTCGCGGGCGAGATCGCGCAGTTTCGCCGGGTACAGCCCCGTGAGGTCGACAAAACGCGCCGCGTACCCCTCGGGCGGCGGCGGTCCCGTGAGCGGCGAGGCCCCGGTCAGGTTGATCTGGTCCCGGATCAGCACCGCCTGGCCCTTGCGCATCCCGGGGTCGAGACCGCCCGCCGCGTTCGTGAGGACGACGACCGGGCATCCCGCGAGCACCGCGACGCGGACCGGGTGGACGACCTCGGCCGCCGAACGTCCCTCGTAGAGATGGACGCGGCCGAGAAGGACGAGGACCCGCCTCCCCCCGACGTCCACGGAGCGGACCAGCCCTTCGTGCCCGGCGACGGTGGGGCGCACGAACCCCGGGAGGTCACCCGTCGCCAGCTCGGCCTTCGTCGTCCCGAGGCCGTCGGCGGCGTCCTGCCATCCCGAGCCGAGGACCACCGCGGCGACGTGGTGCACCCCGCCGAGCTCGGCGGCCAGCGTCTCTGCGCCTGATCTGGCGAGCTCGAACGGGCCGGGTGTCATCGCTTCTCCATTGCCGCGCACGACCCTACCGTTTCGCGTTTTGCGGCGGCCGGCTTGCGTCCGGGACCCGGTCTCCTCCGGAGCGATCGCACGGAAAGCGATCGCGTTGCTGTCGCGGCCGCGAAGTGCCTCGCTCAGGCCGACTTGACCCATCCAACACTCGGGAGTCGGACAAGGTTGAGTGGCAACGGGGGCCAGCTCGCAATCGCGGATGACCCGTAGGTGTGCCTGGCGAGTCAGTCCCCACACGAGCAACAAGAAGCCAGGTGTGCTGCCTCGTCAGCGCACCCATCACCGCCGCTCTAGGTGCCGAAGAGGCGGTCACCGAAGTCGCCGAGACCGGGGACGATGTAGGCGTGCTCGTTCAGCCCCTCGTCGAGGGCGGCCGTGTAGATGTCGACCGTCGGGTGCGCCGCGGTCAGGTGGTGGACCCCCTCGGGCGCGGAGACGACCGAGACGAGAGAGACGGCCTCGGCTCCCGCCTGGAAAAGGGCCGTGCAGGCCGCCGTCGCCGAGCCCCCGGTCGCGAGCATCGGGTCGAGCAGCAGAACGAGGCGACCGTCGAGGGGTGGGACCTTCGAGTAGTAGAGCGACGGCTCGAACGTGGCGTGATCGCGTTCCAGCCCGATGTAGCCGACGAGCACCTCGGGGAAGAGTTCCGTGACCGCCTCGAGCATGCCGAGCCCGGCGCGCAGGATGGGGACCGCGACAAAGGTCGTGGCGATCCGCCGCCCGGTCGTCGTCTTGATCGGCGTCTCGACCTCGACGGGCTCGGTCGCGATCCCCCGCGTCGCCTCGACGCAGAGCACGAGCGCGAGCCGCTTGGAAAGGACGCGGAAAAGCGGCGGCGGCGTCGAGCGGTCCCGCAACGCCGTGAGCAGGGAGTGCGCCAGCGGGTGGTCGACGACATGCAGAGCCACAGGGCCTCCGTTTCTCGGTGCCGGTCTAGGTCCCGACCGGGTGCCAGACGGTCTTCGTCTCGACGAACGCGAGGATGCGCCGTGGCGTCGGCGGCTCGGTCCAGTCGGGCTCGTCGGGGGGCGGGGCGAGGACGCGTTTCACGTTCACCGCTGCCGCGCGCGCGAGCTCCGCGGCGAGCTCGGCCGGCGCCCCGGCGAGATCGAGGGCGTCGACGTCCCGGTGGGCGGCGAGCGTCGCGGCGATCTCCGCCGCCCTGCCGGTCACGATGTTGACCACGCCGCCGGGGAGATCGGAGGTCGCGAGGACCTCGCCGAGCACGACCGCCGGCACCGGGCGCGTCTCGGAGGCGATGACGACGGCGGTGTTCCCCGTCACGAGCACGGGGGCGAGCACGCTGACGAGGCCGAGGAGCGACGAGCGCGCCGGGGCGAGCAGACCGACGACCCCGGTCGGCTCGGGGATCGAGAAGTTGAAGTACGGGCCCGCGACGGGGTTCGACGAGCCGGCCACCTGCGCGACCTTGTCGCACCATCCCGCGTACCAGACCCAGCGGTCGACCGCCGTGTCGACCGCGGCCGCGGCGCCGTCCGCGTCGAGCCCCTCGCCCGCGGCGACGGCCGCGACGAACTGGGACCGGCGGTCCTCGAGGATTTCGGCGACCCGGTAGAGGACCTGGCCGCGGTTGTAGGCGGTCGCCCCCGCCCAGCCCGGCTGGGCGGCGCGCGCCGCGACGACGGCGTCGCGCACGTCCTTTCTCGAACCGAGCGCGGCGTGGGCGAGGAACTCGCCGCCGGGGGTCGCGACGGCGTAGCTGCGCCCGGACTCGGAACGGGGGAACGCCCCGCCGATGTAGAGCTTGTGGGTTTTTTTCACCGGGACCCGTCGCTCAGCCATCGAGGTACGCCCCGAGTCCGTGGCGGCCGCCCTCCCGGCCGAAGCCCGACTCCCGGTAGCCGCCGAAGGGGCTCGCCGGGTCGAAGCGGTTGAACGTGTTCGCCCAGACGACCCCGGCGCGCAGCCGCGCCGCCATCCAGAGGATCCGGCTCCCCTTCTCGGTCCAGACTCCGGCCGAGAGCCCGTAGGTCGTGTTGTTCGCCTTCGTCACGGCCTCCTGCGGGGTGCGGAAGGTGAGCACGGAGAGCACCGGGCCGAAGATCTCCTCGCGGGCGATGCGGTGCGCCGGGGCGACGCCGGTGAAGACGGTCGGCGGGAACCAGTAGCCGCGCTCGGGCAGCGTGCACGGCGGCGACCAGCGCTCGGCCCCCTCCGCCTCGCCGGCGGAGGCGAGCTCGCGGATCTTGTCGAGCTGGGCGGCCGAGTTGATCGCACCGATGTCGGTGTTCTTGTCGAGGGGGTCGCCGAGCCGCAGGCGGGCGAGCCGGGTCTTCAGCTTCGCGATCACCTCGTCGGCGATCGACTCCTGGACGAGGAGTCGCGATCCCGCGCAGCAGACCTCGCCCTGGTTGAAGCAGATGCCGTTCACGATCCCCTCGATCGCCTCGTCGAGCGGCGCGTCGTCGAAGACGATGTTGGCGGCCTTCCCACCGAGCTCGAGCGTGAGGTGCTTGCCCGTGCCCGCCGTCGCGCGCTGGATCGCCTTGCCCACCTCGGTCGACCCGGTGAAGGCGATCTTGTCGACGCCGGGGTGGGCGACGAGCCCGGCCCCGGTCGCGCCCGCCCCGGTGAGGACGTTCACGACTCCCGGGGGGAGCTCTGCCTGCTGGATGATCTCGGCGAGCCGGAGCGCGGTGAGCGGGGTCGTCTCGGCCGGCTTGAGGACGCAGGTGTTCCCCGCGGCGAGCGCCGGGGCGAGCTTCCAGGCCGCCATGAGGAGCGGGAAGTTCCAGGGGATCACCTGGCCGGCGACGCCCAGTGGGCGGGGATCCGGTCCGAAGCCGGCGTAGGCGAGCTTGTCCGCCCAGCCCGCGTGGTAGAAGAAGTGCGCCGCGGCGAGGGGGACGTCGACGTCGCGGGACTCGCGGATCGGCTTGCCGTTGTCGAGGGTTTCCAGCACGGCGAGCTCGCGGGCGCGCTCCTGGATGAGGCGCGCGATCCGGTAGAGGTACTTCGCCCGGTCCGCGGGGCGCGTCGCCCCCCAGGCGCCCTCGTAGGCGCGGCGCGCCGCCGCGACCGCGAGATCGATGTCGCGCTCTCCGGCGGTCGCGACCTCGGCGAGGACCTGCTCGTTCGCGGGGTTGAGCGTCGCGAGCGTTGCGCCGTCGGACGGCTCGACGAAGTTCCCGTCGATGAACAGCCCGTAGGACTCGCGCAGCGCGACCTGGGCGCCCTCCGGAGCCGAGGAGTACTCCCAGGTCATCGCGCCCACCCCGGCCGGGAACCCGGACTCGTCACTCGAGGCTGAAGTCATTGGGGCCGACGTAGGCGCCGGTCCGCTGCTTGGCGTGCTGCATGAGGAGATCATTGAGCAGACCCGACGCGCCGAAGCGGAAGTGCGCCGGATCGAGCCACGTTTCGCCCGCCGTCTCGTTCACGACGACGAGGTAGCGGATCGCGTCCTTCGTCGAGCGGACCCCGCCCGCCACCTTGACGCCAATCTCCGCGCCCGTCGCGACGGCGAAATCGCGGACCGCCTCGAGCATGACGAGGGCGACAGGGAGCGTCGCGGCGGGCACGATCTTGCCGGTCGAGGTCTTGATGAAATCGGCGCCGCCGAGCATCGCGAGCCACGAGGCGCGCCGGACATTGTCGTAGGTGGCGAGCTCGCCGGTCTCGAGGATCACCTTCAGCCGGACGGGCCCGCAGGCCTCGCGCACGGCGCGGATCTCGTCGAGGACGAGCCCGAAGCACCCGGCGAGGAAGGCTGCCCGGTCGATCACCATGTCGACCTCGTCGGCACCCTGGTCGAGGGCCGAGACGACGTCGGCGAGCTTCACCTCGACCGTCGCCCGCCCCGACGGGAAGGCGGTGGCGACCGCGGCGACGGCGACGGCCGACCCGGCGAGCTCGCGCTTGGCCGTTCCGACGAGGTCGGGGTAGACGCAGACCGCGGCGACCGGCGGGACGCCGTCGTCGCCGGGGTCGGGACGGCGGGCCTTCTGGCAGAGCGAGGCCACCTTCCCGGGTGTGTCGGCGCCCTCGAGCGTCGTGAGGTCGACCATCGAGATCGCGGTCTCGATGGCCCACACCTTCGATGCCGCCTTGATCGAACGGGAGGCGAGCGACCGGGCTCGCTCCTCCACCCCGACCTGGTCGACACCGGGCAGCTCAAATAGGAAGCGCCGCAACGAGGTCTCGGAACGGGTGAGATCGGCGACGAGGGCGTTGCCGATCACGCCGGCCGTGCTCGTTGTACGCGCCATCTGTCACCCCGCGGATCGGAGCAGCGGCCGTGCCGCGGCACCGGTCCGCATCCTAGTGGTGCCGTTCTGCGGGCCCCTCCGGGGAGGCATGCCACGAATCTCGGGTTCCGAAAACGCACGGCGGGCGGGATCTCGTGCGGCACAGCGCGCGTCACCGTCGAGGGACCGGGCTAGAACACAACCGTGACGAATCCGTGGCTCGAACGGCGCGTGCTCGCCTGGGCACACCAGGGGGGCAAGTTGGAGGCCCCGTCCTCGACGCACTACGCGATCGAACGCGCCCTCGAGCTCGGCGCGACGGGGATCGAGCTCGACGTCCACGCGACGGCCGACGGCGTGCTCGTCGTCGGGCACGACCCGACGCTCGACCGGACGACGAACGGCTCGGGGGCGATCGCCGCGCACTCGCTCGCCGAGATCCGGCGCCTCGACAACGCCTACTGGTTCGTCCCGGGCGAGGCGACGGTGCGCGACCGTCCCGACGAGGACTATGAGTTCCGGGGCAGGGCGCCCGCCGATCCGCGCTTCGCGGTCGCCACCCTCGACGAGGTGCTGGAGGTGACCGAGGGCGTCTTTCTGAACCTCGACATCAAGCAGACGACGCCGACCGTCGCGCCCTACGAGGAGTCGCTCGCCCGCGCCCTTGCGTCACATGGCCGACGGGACGACGTCATCGTGGCGTCGTTCCACGACGCGGCGACCAAGTCGTTCAGACAACACGCGCCGCACGTCGCCACGTCGCTCGGCCAGAACGCCATCGTCGGCTTCGTCCAGGCCGTCGCCCGTGGCGAGACGCCGGACCCCGCGCTCGCGCAGTACGCCGCGATCCAGGTGCCGCCGAGCTTTCTAGGCGTTGAAATTGTCACCGAACGTTTCGTCGAGGCGGCGCACGCGCTCGGCCTCGCCGTCCACGTCTGGACGGTCGACGATTCCGCCGAGACGGAGCGTCTCTGTGGAATCGGCGTCGACGGGATCATGACGGACCGTCCGAGCGTGATCGTCGGGGTCCTTGCCCGTCTCGGCGTCGCCTGGCACGCCGAGAAAGGACGAGCCGGGCCGCTCGGTTCGAGGTCCATCAGGGAGGGAAGTTTCTAGCCGTGACCGCAGTTCGGCTTCTTGCCGTGATTCGCTTTCTTCCTCTTGCGCAACTTGCGCTTGTTCGTCTTCTTCGACATGGCCCCGGCAGTGTAGCCGAGGCCCCGGAGTAGCCTCGACGCCCGTGGAACGCATCGGTCTCGTCGGGCTGCCGAATTCAGGGAAGTCCGCGTTGTTCAACGCGCTGACCGGTGCGAACGTGCCGGTGGCCCCGCATCCGTTCACGACGACGGAGACGGCGGTCGGCGTCGCCCATGTCGCCGATCACCGGCTCGCCGCGCTCGCGGCGATGAGCGCGAGCCGGAAGGTCGTCGAGGCGACGGTCGAGGTGGTCGACATCGCCGGACTCGTTGCGGGCGCCGAGCACGGTGAGGGTCTCGGAAATCGTTTTCTCGCCGGAATTCGGGAGGTCGACGCGCTCTGTTTCGTCCTGCGCAGCTTCGAGGACGACTCGATCCCGGGCGAGCACGACCCTCTCGCCGCGCTCGGCGTTCTCGAGCTGGAGCTCGTGCTTGCCGACCTCGCGTCGCTCGAGGGCCAGCTCACCAGGCAGCAGAAGGCGGCGCGGACGAATCCCGCGCTCGCCGGAGCTTCCCAGGCGATGGAAGCCGCGCAGGCCGTGCTCGCGTCGGGTGTGCCCCTGTACCGGTCGACGCTTTCGGCCGAGGTGAAGTCGTCGCTCACTCCGCTGTTCTTGCTCACGAACAAGCCGTTCTTCTGCGTCGTCAACCTCGCCGAGGACGAGGTCGGCCGGGAAGCCGACGTGCTCGGTCCCGTCGCCGCCGAGCTCGGCGAGCACGCGACCGTCCTCGGCGTGAGCGTCGAGCTCGAGGCGGAGGCCCGGGCGCTCGAACCCGGCGAGCGGAGCGAGCTCCTCGCAGGGCTCGGGCTCGGCGAGGGCGCGTTGCCACGCGTCGCCCGGGCGCTGTTCGACGCCATCGGGCGCTGGACCTTCCTCACGACGGGGGAGAAGGAGTCGCGTGCCTGGACGTTCCGGAAGGGCGCCAAGGCGCCGGAATGCGCCGGCGTGATCCACTCCGACCTCCAGCGCGGGTTCATCCGCGCCGAGGTGATCCGCTGGGACGAGCTCGTCGAGATCGGCTCGTGGTCGGCGGCGAAAGCGGCCGGGCGGATCCGGCTCGAGGGGAAGGACTACGCGGTGAAAGACGGCGACACGCTCGAGATCCGCTTCAACGTCTGATCGGCGCGCCGAGAAGAGCGCCCGACCTCCGGCTACCGTTCAGCGGCGCAGAGGGGTTCGGTTGGAGGTCCGCATGGCCTGGCTGCTGAGGCAAGGTGACGTGCTCGCAAGCATCGAGCTCGCGCCGTCCCGGGCGCGGAGCGCGACCCGCCTGATCGGTCGGAGAAGGCTCGACGGCGGTCTATTGATCGAGTCGTGCCGGGCGATCCACACCTTCGGGGTCCGGTTCCCGATCGACGTCGCCTACCTCGACCGCTCCCGGGTCGTGATCGGCGTCGCCCGGCTCCGGCCCTACCGGATAGGTCTGCCGCCCCGGCACGCCCGCGCCGTCCTCGAGGCCGAGGCGGGAGCGTTCGAGCGGTGGCGGCTCGTGGTCGGGGACGAGCTGGAGATCAAGGAGTGACCGGCGCGTCCGGGGCGGCGAACGCGGGCGGCGACGGACCCGGCGAACTCGTCGTCGTCGCGACGCCGATCGGCAACCTCGCCGATCTCTCCCGGCGGGCCGCCGAGGTGCTCGCGACGGCCGCCGTCGTCTGCTGCGAGGACACGCGTCACACGGGACGGCTCCTCGAGCTCGCCGGGGTAAAGGCCCGCCGGCTCCTCTCCCTGCACGCCCACAACGAGGTCGCCCAGATCGGCGCCGTCCTCGAGCTGCTCGGTGAGGGGGCCCAGGTCGCGCTCGTCTCGGACGCCGGGACGCCGGTCATCTCCGACCCCGGGGGGCGCCTCGTCGGGGCCGTCATCGAGGCCGGGTACCGCGTCACGGTCGTGCCGGGCCCGTCGGCGGGGCTCGCCGCGCTCGTGGTGAGCGGTCTCGACGTGGACCGGTTCCGTTTCGAGGGGTTCCTGCCGCGCAAAGGCGCCGCCCGGCGAACGCGGCTCGGCGAGATCGCCGCCTCGCCTTGCGCGACGGTCGTCTTCGAGGCGCCGAACCGGGTTGCCGAGACCCTCGGGGACCTCCTCGAAGCCGCCGGGGCGGACCGTCGCGTCGTCGTCGCCCGCGAGCTCACGAAGCTCCATGAGGAGGTGTGGCGGGGCCGTCTCGACGAGGCCCGGGCCCGGGCCAAGGCGGTCGAGCCCCGCGGCGAGCACGTCCTCGTCGTCGACGCCGCGCCGCCCCCGCCGTCCCGCACCGGCGCGGACGCCCGCGCCGCGATCGGGCGGCTCGTCGCCGCCGGCATCGGGCTCCGGGAGGCGACGAGCGCGGTCGAGATCCTCCTCGGCGTCGCCCACCGCGACGCCTATGAGGCCGCGCTCGCCATCCGCAAGGCGACGGGGGCCGACGCGCCGAGCGGCTGAGGGCCGCGCTATCCCGCGCTTTCCGGCCGCCACGTGCCCGGCCGGTACGCTTTCGACGTGCCCGACCGGTTCTTCGTCACCACGCCCATCTACTACGTGACGGACCGTCCCCACCTCGGGACCGCCTATACGACGATCGTCGCCGACGCGCTGGCGCGCTGGCATCGGCTCGTCGGTGACGACGTGTTCTTCCTCACCGGCGTCGACGAGCACGGCCTGAAGGTCGCCCGGGCCGCCGAAGCCCAGGGAGTGGGGCCGCAGGCGTGGGTCGACGCGATGGCCGGCCACTTCGAGGAGGCGTGGCGGGCGCTCGACATCTCGAACGACGACTTCATCCGCACGACGGAGCCGCGCCACACGCGGGCCGTCCAGCGCTTCGTCCAGGCCATCTACGACAACGGCTTCATCCACAAAGGCACCTACGCCGGCTGGTACTGCGTTGCCTGCGAGGCGTACTACTCGGCCGAGGAGCTCGCACCCGGAGAGCGCTGCCCCGTCCACGAGCGACCGGTCGAGTGGCTGACCGAGGAGAACTACTTCTTCGAGCTGTCCCGCTTCGCCCAGCGGCTCACCGACTGGTACGCGTCGGCGCCCGCCGCCGTCATCCCCGAGACGCGCCGCAACGAGGCGCTCGGCATCATCAAACAGGGGCTCGAGGACATCTCGATCACGAGGACGGCGTTCGACTGGGGCATCCCGGTGCCCTGGGACGACGCCCACGTCATCTACGTCTGGTTCGACGCCCTCGTCAACTACGCCACCGCGATCGGCTACGGCGAGGACGACGAGCGGTTCGCCGCGTGGTGGCCCGTCGTCCACCACCTGATGGCTAAGGAGATCGTGCGGTTCCACTGCGTGTGGTGGCCGGCGATGTGCATGGCGGCGGGCATCGACCCGCCGCTCCAGGTCATCGCCCACGGCTGGCTGCTCGTCGGCGGCGAGAAGATGGCGAAGTCGAGGGCGAACCAGATCGACCCCGTCGCGCTCGGTGCCGACGTCGGCGTCGATGCCCTCCGCTACCACCTGCTCCGGGATGTCGTGCTCGGGCTCGACGGGGACATCACCTACGAGGGCCTCGTCGCCCGCTACAACGCCGACCTCGCCAACAACCTCGGCAACCTCCTGCAACGGGTGGCCGCCGTCGTCGCCTCGAAATGCGGCGGGATCGGACCCGCTCCGCGGCCGGCAGACGATGGGAACCGTCTGGCGGCCCTCGCCGCAGAGACGGTCGAGGCGGCGCGCCGGGCCTGGGCGCGGACGAACCCCCACGAGGCGCTCGAGGCGACGTGGCGGCTCATCCACGAGACGAACGTCGAGCTCGAACGGCGCGAACCCTGGAAGCTCGCGGCGGGCGAAGAGGTCGACGGGATCCTCGGCGACGCGCTCGAGGTCCTCCGCATCGTCGCGGTCCTCGCCTCGCCGGCGATCCCGCGGACCGCCCAGGCGATCTGGCGCAGGCTCGGGCTCGACGGCGACGTTGCCGCGCCGGGCCTCGCCGCGGCCGCCGGCGGCGCGCTCGGCTGGGGCGGGTACCCGGGGGGACGCCCCGTCGAGAAGGCGGCACCGCTCTTTCCGCGCCGCGAACAGGGGGCCGCGGCATCGGCCGGCGGCGGCCGATGACCGAAGGAACCGCACCTCGCTGGACCGACAGCCACTGCCACATCCAGGACGCCTATCTCGAGGACCCGGGCGGCGTCGACGCCGTCATCACGAGGGCGGGCGAGGCGGGTGTCGGTCGGCTCGTCTGCATCGGGACCGCCGAGGTCGAGTCGCGTCAGGCGGTCGAGCTCGCCAAAAGCGCCACCGAGCGACGCTCCGACGTCGCGGTGTGGGCGGCGGTCGGCCTCCACCCGCACGAGGCGTCGCGCGGCGTCGAAGCGATCGCGGACATCGTGGCAGGGCTCGCGCCCCGGCCCGGTCCGAAGGCGCCCGGGTCGGTCGTCGCCATCGGCGAGTGCGGTCTCGACTACTACTACGAGCACTCGCCGAAAAAGGCCCAGCGTGAGGTGTTCGCCGCGCAGATCGACCTCGCCAAGCGCCTCGACCTCGCCCTCGTCGTCCACACCCGGGACGCCTGGGAGGACACGTTCGACATCCTGGGCGCCTCCGGCGCGCCGGAGCGGACCGTCATCCACTGCTTCACCGGCGGCGAGCCCGAGGCCCGGCGCTGCCTCGACCTCGGCGCCTACCTCTCGTTCAGCGGGATCGTGACGTTCAAGAACGCGGCATCCGTCCGGGAGGCGGCCGTCGCCTGCCCGGCGGACCGCCTGCTCGTCGAGACCGACGCGCCCTTCCTCGCGCCGGTCCCGTTCCGCGGCAAGCCGAACGAACCGGCCTTCGTCGCTCTCGTCGGTGCCGCGCTCGCCGAGATCCGCGGCGAGCCGGCGGAGCGACTCGCCGCGGCGACGAACGCCAACGTCTCGGCCGTCTTCTCCCTCGGCGTCTGATCGCGGTGACCGGGCCGCGACCGCTCGGGCGCGGTGAGCTGCGCACGCTGCTCGCGGCCCGCGGCATCACGCCGCGCAAGGCCTTCGGGCAGAACTTCGTCGTCGACCCGAACACCGTCGAGAGGGTCGCGCGTCTCGCCGCGGTCGGCGCGGGGGACCGGGTCGTCGAGGTCGGTGCCGGGCTCGGGGCGCTGACCGTCGCGCTTGCCCGGACCGGGGCCCAGGTCACCGCCGTCGAGATCGACCACCGCCTCGTCGAGGAGCTGTGCTCGCTCGTGCCCGGGACAGTTCGCGTCGTCGAGGCCGACGCTCTGCACCTCGACTGGGACGAGGTCCTCGCGACCCCTGACGGGCCCGGGGCCGAATGGGTGCTCGTCGCCAACCTGCCCTACAACGTGGCGACCCCGCTCATCGTCGAGATCCTGAAGGCGGTGCCGGCCATCCGCCGCATGCTCGTCATGGTCCAGGCCGAGGTCGGTGCCCGCCTTGTCGCGGTGCCCGGCAGCCGCAGCTACGGCGCGGTCAGCGTCCGGGTCGCCTACTTCGCGACAGCGCGGGTCGTCGGCCGGGTGCCGCCCGAGGTGTTCCATCCGCGCCCGAAAGTCGACTCGGTCCTTGTCGCCATCGAACGGCGGGACCGGCCCGCAGTCGATCCCGGCCTCGTGAGCTTCGAGGAGATCGACGCGCTCGTCCGCGCCGGATTTGGCGGCAGGCGGAAGATGCTCCGGCGTGCTCTTGGCGCGATGGTGACCCCGGAAGCATTCGAGGCTGCGGACGTAGACGCCCGTCTGCGTGCTGAGCGGCTCGACGTCGCGGCTTGGGGCAAGCTGGCAGCGTGCCGAAGGTCGATCGCAGGTTCGCCCCCGCCAAGCTGACCCGGACGTTCCGCGTCGTCGGGCGACGTGACGACGGGTACCACCTCATCGAAGCGGAGATGGTCTCGCTCGACCTCGCCGACGAGCTCGAATTCAGCGCTGGCGACGGTCTCGAGATTGTCGACGCCGTCCGCTGGGTGGGTTCCGGAGTCGAAGTCCCGGTGCTCTCGGACGTGCCGGTCAGCGAGAACCTCGTCGTCCGGGCGCTCGATCTTGCCGGTAGGCGGGCGCACATCCGGCTCGTGAAGAGGATCCCGCCTGGAGCAGGTCTCGGCGGAGGCTCGGCGGACGCCGCGGCCGTCCTCCGTTGGGCGGGAGTCGAGGATCTCAGGCTCGCGGCACGACTCGGCGCTGACGTGCCCTTCTGTCTGCGAGGCGGTCGCGCGATGGTGCGCGGTATCGGCGAGATCCTGGAAGCCCTGGCACCCGCTGACCAGGCCTTTGTCATCGTCACACCGTCGTTCGGCGTGTCGACTGCTGCGGTCTACGTGGCGTTCGACGAGGTCGGCGCCCCGGCGCCGGGATCCGCGACAAACGACCTGGAGAGAGCGGCAATCGTCGTCGAGCCGCGGCTCGCGCACTACCGGGAACTCCTCGCGGAGGCGTCCGGATTGCAGCCGTCGCTGGCGGGGAGCGGGGCGACCTGGTTCGTCGAGTGTGAGCCACCGGAAGCGCCGGCCGTCGCCAGTGAGATCCGAAGGAGGATCGAGTCGACGAAGCTGTCCGCTCTCGTCGCGGTCACGCGCGCCGTCACCTGAGCGCGTGCCGATCCTTAGCAAATCGCTCGGATCGGGAGCGCTCGTCCCCGTGAACGGGTGAGTAGGGCTACTTCGCGCGGCGCTGCCAACGCGTACGCTTCAGCATCTTCTTGTGCTTCTTCTTGCGCATGCGCTTGCGGCGCTTCTTGATCAGCGATCCCATGGCTTCGCAGACGATAGCTGATGGAATCCGATCGGAATTCACGGCGGGCAGCCGGACCTGCCTGAAGGGCGCTGGGCGGTCCGCGTCACCTGGGACCGGTTTGTGGCGAGACTCCGAGTCGTCGGGCGGTTGGAGTCGGAACACCCACGAACGCGGGATCTAAGCCTCGATCCACCGTCCGACCCCGGTGAGGTGACTGCAGCAGGCTGATCTACAGAGTTCTGGCGGCGCCACGACTGCATGAAGGCCCGTGTCCGTGGCACGGACGTGTTCGTCTCGCC
>JBEKCO010000031.1:0-20706 GCA_050014835.1 Acidimicrobiales bacterium | reverse complement strand
CGGCGATGAACCTCGACCGGATCGGCCGGATCCCCGGGCTGATCGGGTGAGCAAGCCCGTGTTCTTGCACGCAATCCTTCGCTGACCAAGCCGAAGGGCCCTTGCCGACCAGCCAACTAGGGCCTAGCTGCGCGCCGGCGTCGCCGCGCCGGGGGGCGAGAGCGCGTTGAGCGCGTCGATGAGCTGGCGGAGCCGGCCGTGGTGGACGCGGTTGAACTCGAGCGCGACGCGGGCGAGCTCGAGATGGTCGCGGTCGGCGCGCTCGACGGGGTACGGACCGGTCCGCCAGATCCCCCGGGCCGAACAGATGTCGGCGAACGTCGCCGAGAGCGAGGCGAGCTCGAGATCGGTGGGCGCGTAGCGGAGCCGGATGACCATCGCGTCGCGCACGAACCGGCGCGAGTGGTAGTTGCGGTGGAAGCCGAGGATCTCCCGCACCGCCTCGTCGAGGTCGTCGGTGATGCGGTAAAGGGCCGCCTCCACGGGGTCGGCGAAGCCGCGGCTGTACACCTGGGCGGTGACGAAGTCCTCCCAGCCGCGCCAGTAGCGCTCGTCGGGGCTGTCGACCAACACGAGCGGCTCCGGCTCGGCCTTGCCGGTCTGGAGGAGCGTGAGGAGCTCGAAGCTCTCGTCGAGCGTTCCGAACCCGCCGGGAAGGACGAGGAAGCCGGAGGACTCCTTGATGAGCATCAGCTTGCGGGTGAAGAAGTACTTCATCTCGACGAGCTTCGAGTTCTCCGCGATCCATTCGTTCGGTTCCGCCTCGCCGGGCAGGAGGATGTTCACCCCGATCGCCATCGCCTCGCCGGCGCCCTCGTTGCCGGCGGCCATGATGCCCGGGCCGGCCCCGGTGACGACCATCCATCCCGCCGCGGCGAAGCGCGCCGCGAGCTCGCGGGCGAGCTCGTAGGTGCGGTCGGACGGCTGCGTGCGCGCCGAGCCGAAGACGGTCACCTTTCGCACGTCGCGGTAGGGGGCGAACATCTGGAACGCCTCCGCCATCTCGCCGAGCGCCGCCCGGGCGAGCTTCAGGTCGAGCCGGCTCGCGTCCCCCCGGGCGAGCTCCAGCACGGCCTGCACGATGCCGCGCAGGACGTCGCGGTCGTGGGTCACCGCCGCCGTGTCGAGGAAGTGCTCGACGAGCGCGACGACCTCGGGATCCGCGGGGCCGTCCGCGTCCGGGGCCCCCGTGCGCCGCGGGGTGCTCACGCGCGGACCGCGACGCGCCCGTAGAGCGTCGTGCGCTGCTCGAGGCGCCGACCGAGCGGCTCGACGAGGGCGCGGAACTCCTCCGCCGTCATCATCTGGCCGTGCGCGGCGCCAGCCGCCCGCGAGATGTTCTCGTCCATGAGCGTTCCGCCGACATCGTTGCACCCGGCGCACAGCAGCTGCCGCAGACCCTCGGGCCCGGTCTTCACCCAGCTCGCCTGGATGTTGTCGATCGCGCCGTCGTAGACGATCCGGCCGATCGCGTGCATGAGGACGACCTCGCGGAACGTCGGCCCGCGCCGTGCCCGGTGCATGAGGTAGATCGGCGCGGCCATGTGCACGAACGGCAGCGGCACGAACTCGGTGAACCCGCCCGTCTCGCGCTGGAGGTCGCGGGTCGCGACGAGGTGGCGCGCCCAGTGGAGGGGCGACTCGACCGAGCCGAACATGATCGTCACGTTCGACCGCAGCCCGACGCGGTGGGCGGTGCGGTGGGCCTCGAGCCATTCCGCCGTCGTCACCTTGTCCGGGCAGAGGACGGCGCGGACCTCGTCGTCGAGGATCTCGGCCGCCGTGCCCGGCAGCGTGCGCAGGCCCGCGTCGTACAGGCGCCGCAGGTAGGTCTCGAGGGGTTCGCCGAGGCGTCGCGCCCCCTCGGTCACCTCGAGCGCCGTGAACCCGTGGATGTGGATCTGGGCGGACGCGGCGCGCACGGCGCGAATGACCTCCAGGTAGTAGCTCCCGTCGAAATCCGGGTGGATGCCACCTTGCAGGCAGACCTCGGTCGCCCCGGCGCGCTCGGCCTCGGCGACGCGCGCGGCGATCTCGTCGAGGCTCAGCAGATACGGCTTGCCCCTCAGGTTGAGCGACAGCGGCCCCTTGCTGAACGCGCAGAACCGGCACTTGTACGTGCAGATGTTCGTGTAGTTGATGTTCCGGTTCACGACGTAGGTGACGACGTCCCCGACCGTGGCGGCGCGGCGCGCGTCGGCGTACTCGGCGATCGCCCGCACCTCGGCGCCGCGGGCCGAGAAGAGCGTCGTGATCTCGGCGACGCCGGGGTCGTCGCCGAGCTCGATCCCGGCGAGCACGTCGGCGACCGGTCCGGCCGGGAGCCCCGCGCGTGCTCCCCCGCCCGCCGCGACGACCTGCGGGGGAGCCTCGTCGACGCCGGCGCACCAGGCACTGTCCCGGGCAAGGCCCTCGGCGTCGGCGTGCTCGAGCACCGCGGCCCGCATCTGCGGCGCGAGCCAGCGCTCCGCGTCGGCCACGTACTCCGGGTGGACGGCGAGGCGCGGCGCGAGCTCGAAACCTGCGGCCGCGAGGTCCCGGGCGAGCGCGTCGAGGGCCGGCCAGGGCCGTTCCGGGTTCACGTGGTCGATCGTCACCGGTGAGATCCCCCCGAGGTCGTCGGCGCCGGCCTCGACGAGCGCGACCGGGTCGTCGACGAGGTTCGGCGGGGACTGCACGTGAACCCCGTCGGGGAGGACGATCCGGGCCGCGGCGACAGTCCAGAGCAGCTCCTCGGGGTCGCACGGTGGGGCGGCGTGCATCGCGGTGCGAGGCTTGGGGAGGAAGCCCTGGACGAGGACCTCCTGGACGTGCCCGTGCCGGCGGTGGGAGTCGGCGATCGCCCGCAGCGCGTCGAGCCGCTCGCGCCGGGTCTCCCCGACCCCGACGAGCACGCCCGTCGTGAAGGGGATGGCGAGGCGCCCTGCGGCCTCGAGGGTGGCGAGCCGCCGCGCCGGGGCCTTGTCGGGCGCGAGGCGGTGACAGGCGAGGCCGGGAGCGAGCGACTCGAGCATCATCCCCTGGCTGACGCTCACCGGTCGCAGTGTCGCGAGGTCCTCCTCGGACAGCGCCCCGGCGTTGCAGTGGACGAGGAGCCCCGACTCCCCGCACACGGCCGCCGCGGCCGCGGCGAGGTAGTCGACCGTCGAGCCGTAACGGTGCTCCTCGAGCCAGGCCCGGGCGATCGGGTAGCGGTCCTCGGGGGCCTCGCCGAGGGTGAAGAGCGCCTCGTGGCAGCCGGCGTCACGTCCGGCCATCGCGATGGCGACGATCTCGTCGGGGCCGAGGAACGGCGCGGCGAGGCGCGCCGGCTGCTTCGCGAACGTGCAGTAGCCGCAGCGGTCCCGACACAGCATGGTGAGCGCGACGAAGACCTTCGGCGAGTACGTGACGCGCCTGCCGAAACGCGCCAGTCGGCGCGCCGCGCCGAGGGCCGCGAGCTCGCCGACCGGCGTCCGGCACAGCTCGTCGTCGCCGAGGGCGATCGCGTCCGCGGTCCGGGTCACCGGGCAACCCCACCGGTGAGCGCCGCCGCCGCGGTTTCCTCGACGAGCCACACGACCCGGCCGCCGCGGATGTGCGCGGCGGGAAGGTCGTCGCCGGCCGCGATCCGCCCGAGCGCCCCGGCCTTGTCCGCGCCGGTCACCGCGACGACGACGAGGCGGGAAAGGGCGATCGCCGCGAAGGTGAGCGACATCCGCGGATGGCGGTTGCGTCCCGAGGGGTCCGCGTTCGAGATGACGAGCGTCCCGGACGGAACGCCCCGGCCGTCGGCGCCCGGGAACAGCGACGCGGTGTGCCCGTCCGGGCCGACGCCCAGCTGGAGGAGGTCGAGACCCCCGGCGGGCAGGAGGGCGGCGTAGGCCCCGGGGCCCGCGGCGCACGACATCGGGTGGAACCCGGCGAGCTCGTCGCGGGCCGCGCCCAGCGCCGCGGTGATCGCGGCCGCGTTCGCGTCCGGCGAACCCGGCTCGACGCACCGCTCGTCGGCGAAGTAGCACTCGACCGCCCCCCACGGAATGCCCGGTTCTGCGGCAAGACGGCGGAAGCACTCGCGCCCCGAGGCGCCACCAGAGCACCCGAGGTGGAACGTCCGGCCGGGTTCGACCTCGCGCAGCTCGTCGGCCGCGAGTTCGGCGAACGCCATCCCGACGTCACGGACCACGCGCAGGTCGCCGACCATCGCCCCCCCTCGGGTCACGCGGAGTTCCGCCAGTGCCGATTGACGGTCCCGATCAGACGGTCCGCCCCCTCGGGTCCCCAGCTGCCGGCGGCGTAGCGGGCGAGCGGTGGATGCCAGTCGGCGAAGGACTCCTGGATCGGCCGCACGATCGTCCAGGCGCGCTGGACCTCGTCGTCCCGGATGAACAGCATCGGGTCGCCGACCATCGCGTCGAGCAACAAGCGGTCGTAGGCGTCGACCGTCTGGTCCGGGAAGCTCTGGCTGTAGGAGAAGTCCATCGAGACGCTGCTCACCTTGAACGTCGGTCCCGGGACCTTCGCGCCGAACATGAGGCTGATCCCCTCGTCGGGCTGGATCCGTAAGGTGAGCGAGTCCCGCCGCAGGTCGCGGGCGAGCTTGCCGGCGAACGGCAGGTGCGGCGGGCGCTGGAAGACCATCACGACCTCGGTGACGCGTTGAGGGAGTCGCTTGCCGGTGCGGACGAAGATCGGGACGCCCGCCCAGCGCCAGTTGTCGACGTCGACGCGCATCGCGACGTACGTCTCGACCTCCGAGTGCGCGTCGACCCCCGGCTCGGCGCGGTAGGCGGGGACCGGCTCGCCGCCGATCGTCCCGGCGCCGTACTGGCCACGGACCACCGCGGCGGCGGCCTCCTTTTCGTCGAACACGACGACGGAACCGAGGAGCTTCACCTTCTCGTCACGGATGACGTCGCCCTCCGCGGATCCGGGTGGTTCCATGAGCGTGAGCGCGAGCACCTGCATCAGGTGGTTCTGGACGATGTCGCGCAGCGCTCCGGCGTGTTCGTAGAACTCCCCGCGGCCCTCGACGCCGAGGCTCTCGGCCACCATCACCTGCACGTGGTCCACGTGGCGCCGGTTCCAGATCGGTTCGAAGACCGAGTTGGCGAACCGCAGCGCCAGGATGTTCTGCACGGTCTCCTTGCCCATGTAGTGATCGATCCGGAAGATCTGGGCCTCGTCGAAGTGGGCGTGGATGTCGGCGGAGAGCCGACGCGCGCTGTCGACGTCGGCGCCGAACGGCTTCTCGATGACAAGCCGGGCGAAGCCCCCCGGCTTGCCCGCGGTGTTGAGACCGACCCGACCGAGGCCGCGCACGACGACAGCGAACTGCGCCGGCACCGTGGCGAGGTAGTAGAGCCGGTTGCCCGCCGTTCCGACCGACGCGTCCACGTCGCAGAGTTTCTCGGCGAGACGGGTAAACGTCGCCGGATCGGCGTCGTCGCCGGCGATGTACGAGAAGTGCGCGACGCGCCTTTTCCACTCGGATGATGTCCCGGTCGGGTCCGCGTCGAGGGCCCGCTGGCGGAACTCCTCATCGCTCAAGGGCGACCGGGCGACTCCGACCACGGTGAACTCCTCGGGCAACGATCCGCGTTCGGCGAGGCGGCTGAGCGCCGGAAGGATCTTGCGGCGGGTGAGATCGCCCGAGGCGCCGAAGATGACCATCGCGAGCGGGTCCGGTCGCCGGGTGCCCTCGCCGGCGGGCTCGGCGACGTCCATGTCAGAAGGAGAGAGGCCGAGCTCTTTTGGTGACAGCTCCCCGGTCGTCACGGCACTCCTTTCCCGGTCAGAGCGCGGCGCGGATCGCCGCGGCCTTCTCGGTGAGCCGCGCCTGCAGGTCGTCGAAGGACTTGGCGAAGGCGGCGACGCCCTCGGCTTCGAGCTGCTCGGTCACGTCGTCGAGCTCGACGCCGACATGAGCGAGCCCGGCGAGCACCTCCTTCGCGGTGCCGACCCCTGCATCGACCGTCCGCGCCACGGTGCCGTGGTCGTTGAACGCCTCGGCGGTCTCGGGGGGCATCGTGTTCACGGTGTCCGGCCCGATGAGGCCGTCCACGTACAAAAGGTCCGGGTACGCGGGGTTCTTCGTCGACGTCGAGGCCCAGAGCGGGCGCTGCAGGCGGGCACCCGCGGCGGCGAGCGTCGTGAATCGTGGCGTCGCGAACCGCTCGCAGAAGATCTCGTAGGCGAGCCGCGCCTGGGCGAGCGCGGCCTGGCCGCGCAGCTCGAGGGCGCGCCCCGCCCGCGCCGATCCCGGCTCGGCGGCCGCGATCGACTCGAGCCGGCGGTCGACCTCGGTGTCGACCCGGCTGACGAAGAACGAGGCGACCGAGGCGACCCCGGCGGGGGATCCTCCCGCCGCAACAAGACGTTCGAGACCGTCGAGGTACGCCTCGATGACCGCCTCGTAGCGCTCGAGCGAGAAGATGAGCGTCACGTTGATGTTCTCGCCGGCCGCGATCGCCTCCTCGATCGCCGGCAGGCCCTCCGGGGTCGCCGGGATCTTCACGAGCACGTTCGGCCGTTCGATCCGGTCCCACAGGGACTTTGCCGCGGCGATCGTGCCCGCGGTGTCGTGGGCGAGATCAGGCGCGACCTCGACCGAGACGAAGCCGTCACCACCGTTGGACGACTCGTACAGCGGCCGCAGGATGTCGAGCGCGCCGACGACATCGGCGAGCACGAGCTCCCAGTAGGCGTCCTCGACCGGCACGTTGGCGCCGACGAGCTCCCCGAACTGCTCGTCGTAATCCGAACCCGCCTCGATCGCCCGCGTCATGATCGTCGGATTCGAGGTCACGCCCCGAATCCCGCTCGCGACGAGCTCCTCCAGGCCGCCTGCGCGCACGTAGCTCCGTCTCAGGTCGTCGATCCACGGGCTCTGGCGTTGCTCACGGAACAGGTCCCCAAGTCGGCTCACCTTACGCACCTCCAGGCGCCACAAAGGCGCGACTGCATCGTGGACACAACGAGACTACGGCAAGGCGGCGCCGTGTCGGTGACCACCTCACGGCGCACGCGACCGGACACGGGTGTGGTGGACCGCCGGATCCCATCCCCGCGCTCGGCGGGTCGCGCGGTAGCCTGCGACCGTCGGGTTGCCCGTGATGTGGCTGCCAGCGGCGAGAAAGGAGCGACCGTGGCGAAGACCTCGGACGACGGTTCCGCGAAGGGCCGCGCCGCGATCGGCGAGACGGTCTCGGTCATCCGTCGCTACGTCATCCAGGAGACCGTCGCGCCCCTCCGTCAGCTCGGACGGCGCCTCGCGTTCGGTGTCGCCGGTGCGCTCCTCATCGCCATCGGCGCGGTGATCGCCCTCGTCGGGCTGCTGCGCGCCCTGCAGACCGAGACGGGCCGGACCTTCGCAGGTCACTGGTCCTTCGCGCCCTACCTCCTCACCGCGGCGGCCGCGGTCATCGCGCTCGTCGGGTTCCTCGCTTTCGGGTTCCGGGGCGTCGTCACACACCCGTCGGCGACGCGCAAGGACCGGCGATGACGACGGCGGGCGCCCGGCCGACGGACGACGACCGCCCCGAGGATCGCGTCTCGCTCGGCGAGGTCGAGCGGCAGCTCCGCGCGCTCCTGGGACCGAACGCCGGGGAGGCGAAGATCGCTGCCGTCGCCGCGGGCGCCGGCGCGCTCGCTCTCGGCGTCGTCTCCGTCTACCTCCTCGGGCGCCGCAAGGGCCGCCAGCGCGCCAGCGTGCTCGAGATCCGCCGGATCTGACCCGTGGGAGCCTTCCTCCACTCGGTCGCCCACCGGTTGATGCGCCGCGGGTTGCGTCGCGGGCTCGTCGAGGGCAGCGTCCTCTGGGTCGTGATCGGCGCCGCGGCCTGGGTCGTCCGCTACCTGACCAGGCCGGAGACGCCCGTCATCGCCCGGGAGAGCCTCCGGATGGGGGAATCCGTGCTCGTCACCCATTCCCCGGCACCCGAGGTTCGTGGTCGCGGGCGGGCGCACCGGGAGCGCAGCTCGGGGGACCGCCCGGGCGATTTGTGACCGAGCCGGCGATGCCTCCCCGCGGCCCGTTCCGCCCGGGTGAACGGGTCCTGCTCGTCGACCACCGCGACCGGCGCTATCTCGTCCGCCTCGTCGCCGGGGCGTCGTTCCAGTCGCACGCCGGCGTCGTCGAGCACGATGCGCTCATCGGCCTGCCCGAGGGGAGCGAGGTCGTCGCCTGGCGCCGCGACGGTCAGTCCGGTCCCGCCCGGCGCTTCCTCGCTGTCCGGCCGACCCTCGCCGACGTCATCGTGAAGATGCCGAGGGGCGCGCAGGTGATCTACCCGAAGGACCTCGGGGCGATCCTCGTCGCGGCCGACCTGTTCCCCGGGGCCCGGGTCGTCGAGGCCGGCGTCGGCTCGGGGGCGCTCTCGATGACGGCGCTGCGCGCCGGGTGCCGCGTGACGGGCTACGAGCTGCGCGAGGACTTCGCCCGGCGCGCCCGGGCGAACGTCGCGGAGTTCCTCGGGGACGACGTCCCCTTCGTCGTCGAAGAGCGCGACGTCTACGAGGGAATCGACTGCCGCGACCTCGACCGGATCCTCCTCGACCTGCCGGAGCCGTGGCGCGTCCTCGAGCACGCCGAGCGGGCGCTCGCCCCCGGGGGGATCCTCGTCGCCTACCTGCCGTCGATCACCCAGACCGCCGAGTTGCGCGCCCACCTCGCGCGGGGCTCGTTCGCCCTCATGGAGACGTTCGAGATCCTGCGACGCACGTGGCACATCGAGGGGCGGTCCGTCCGGCCCGACCATCGCATGGTCGCCCACACCGGATTCGTCACCGCGGCACGCCGCGTCACACCGCGCGCGTTTGTCGCCAGATCCGAAGAGGAAACCGACTAGCGCCTGCGCCCTGACCGTGCGGCGGTACGGCGCTAGGACTGCTCGATGAAGATGCACTCCCCGGGGCACTCCTCGGCCGCCTCGGTGACCGCATCCTCGAGGCCGTCGGGCACGACGACCATGCCCTTCACGCCACCCGGGTCGGTCATCACGGCGGCGCCGTCTTTCACATAGGCGAGACCGTCGTCTTGCAGCGTGAAGACCGCGGGACAGATCTCCTCGCACAGGCCGTCGCCTGTGCACAGATCCTGATCGATCCAGACCTTCATCGCGCGGCGTGCCTTCTTTCGGGGTGTTCCCGGCACCACAAGCGTAACAATGCCGGACGCGACAGATGCCGCAGGAGGACTTGGCCTGCTCGCCGGGCCAAATCGACCGTACCGAGCGGGCCAGGAGGTGTCAAGCAACCGCGTTGCTCGCGATCGGCGCGTGGCGAGGTCGGTGTAGGGTCCCCAGCGTCAGGGCGTCGCAGGGAGGAGGTGCCCGGACATGGACGAAGAGACGACTGCGGAACTGCGATCCCGCCTCGTCGCCGCGGAGGAGGAGGTCGCGGAGCTCCGCCACCGGCTCCACGAAGCCCCGCAACGCGTCCGCGTCCTCGAAGAGCGCCTCCTCGAGGTGAAGGGCCAGCTCGCCCAGGCGCTTTCGCACAACGAGAAGCTCACGTACACCCTGCAGCAGGCGAAGGAGAACATCGCCGCGCTGCGTGACGAGGTCGACAAGCTCACCCAGACCCCGAACGCCTACGGGACGTTCCTCGGAGCCAACGACGACGGGACGGTCGACGTCTTCGCGAGCGGCCGCAAGATGCGGGTCGCGCTCCACCCGGCGATCGAGCCCGAAAGCCTGCAACGCGGCCACGAGGTCGTGCTGAACGAGTCGCTGAACGTCGTCCTCGCCCGCACCTTCGAGCGCTCCGGCGAGGTCGTCACCGTCCAGGAGATCCTCGAGGACGGCCGGCGCGCCCTCGTCGTCGGCCGCGGGGACGAGGAACGCGTCGCGGAGATCTCCGACGCGCTCCTCGGCACGCGCCTGCGCGCCGGTGACAGCATGCTCATGGACCCGCGCTCGTGGCTGCTGCTCGAGAAGCTCCCGCGGCCCGAGATCGAGGAGGTCGTCCTCGAGGAGGTCCCCGACGTCACCTACGCCGACATCGGCGGGCTCGACGACCAGATCGAGGCGCTCACCGACGCCGTCGAGCTGCCGTACCTGCACCCGGAGCTCTTCGCCGAGCACCAGCTGCCAGCGCCGAAGGGCATCCTCCTCTACGGCCCGCCGGGCTGTGGCAAGACGCTCATCGCCAAGGCGGTGGCGAACTCGCTCGCCAAGAAGGTCGGCGAGCTGCGGGGCAACGAGAACGTCCGCAGCTATTTCCTCAACATCAAGGGGCCGGAGCTGCTGAACAAGTACGTCGGCGAGACCGAGCGCCAGATCCGGCTCGTGTTCCAGCGGGCGCGGGAGAAGGCCGACGAGGGCGTGCCCGTCATCGTGTTCTTCGACGAGATGGACTCGCTGTTCCGCACTCGGGGCAGCGGCATCAGCTCCGACATGGAGTCGACGATCGTCCCGCAGCTCCTCGCCGAGATCGACGGTGTCGAGGCGCTGCGCGACGTGATCGTCATCGGTGCCTCGAACCGCGAGGACCTCATCGACCCGGCGATCCTGCGTCCCGGACGGCTCGACGTGAAGATCAAGATCGAGCGGCCCGGCGAGGCCGCCGCCCAGCAGATCTTCGCCCGGTACCTCCCCGCTGACCTGCCGCTCAACGCCGACGACGTCGAGGCGCTCGGCGGCGGCGATCCCGCCAAGGCGGTGCGGGTGATGATCGAGCGGACCGTCGCCGAGATGTACCGCGCCGATGACGAGAACCGTTTTCTCGAGGTGACGTACCAGAACGGCGACAAGGAAGTGCTGTATTTCAGGGACTTCGCTTCGGGAGCGATGATCGAGAACATCGTCCGGCGCGCGAAGAAGCTCGCGATCAAGCGCGTCCTCGGTGGCGAGACGCGGGGCATCTGCCTGACCGACCTGCTCGAGTCCATCAAGCAGGAGTACAAGGAGAACGAAGACCTGCCGAACACGACGAACCCCGACGACTGGGCGAAGATCTCCGGCAAGAAGGGCGAGCGCATCGTCTACGTCCGCACCGTCGTCGACCACGGCGACGAACGCGGCGGTCGGACGATCGAACGGGTCGGCACCGGCCAGTACCTGTAGGGGCCGGTCGCGCCCTTATGGGCCCTGACCGGCGACGGTTGGTGTCGCGACCGGTCCACTAGGGTCGGCCATATGGCGATGCCAAAGGTCTGCGGCATCGAGACCGAATACGGGGTGCACCGCACGGGGACGACGGACTCCAACCCGACGTTGGACTCGTCCATGCTCATCAACGCCTACGTCGCCGAGCTCGCCGGCCGGGTCGGCTGGAACTTCGAGGACGAATCGCCCGGCAGGGACGCCCGCGGCTTCAGCCGGGAGGCCGGCTCGCCCCCCGAGGTCGAGATGAACCTCGTGAACACGGTGCTCACGAACGGCGCCCGCTACTACGTCGACCACGCCCACCCGGAGTACTCGACCCCGGAGTGCTCGACGGTCCTCGAGCTCGTCGCCCACGACAAGGCCGGCGAGCGTGTCCTTCTCGCCTCGATGACCGCCGCCCAGCGAATGCTGCGCACCGACGAGGCGATCGTCGTCTACAAGAACAACTCCGACGGCAAGGGCAATTCCTACGGCTGCCACGAGAACTACCTCGTCGACCGCGCCGTGCCATTCGGGAGGATCGCGCGCGACCTCACCGCGCACCTCGTCACGCGCCAGATCTACACGGGCGCGGGCAAGGTCGGTTGTGAGGAGCCCGGTTGCCGCTCCGCCGCCTTCGAGCTCAGCCAGAGGGCGGACTTTTTCGAGGAGGAGGTCGGCCTCGAGACGACGCTGAAACGGCCGATCGTCAACACCCGGGACGAGCCGCACGCCGACCCCGCGCGCTACCGCCGGCTCCACGTGATCACCGGCGACGCCAATCTCGCCGAGGTCGCCACGCTGCTGAAGGTCGGCGTGACGGCGATCGTCCTCCTCCTCATCGAGGACGATGCCCTGGGGGGCGCCGAGCTCGTGCTCGCCCACCCCGTCGCCGCGATGCACGCGGTCTCGCACGACCTCGGACTGGCGTCACCACTCGAGCTCGCCTCCGGCGGGACGATGACGGCGATCGAGGCGCAGTGGCAGCTTCTCGACCTCGCCCGCAAGTACAACGAGGTGCACGGGCTCGAGGCCCTCGGCCCCGACGGCGTTGGCGCGGCCGTCCTCGATCGCTGGGAGTCGGTTCTCGCCGCCCTCGAGTCAAACCCCTCGACGCTGCAGCGCACCCTCGACTGGGTCGCCAAGCTCGAGCTCATCGACGCCTACTGTCTCCGCCACCGCTGCGACCTCACCGACCACCGCGTCCAGGTCCTCGACCTGCAGTATCACGATCTCCGCCCCGAGCGGTCGCTCTTCCGCCGCCTCGGCATGGAAACCGTCGTCACCGACGCCGCGATCGAGCGGGCGGTCACCGACGCGCCGACGACGACCCGGGCGTACTTCCGCGGCGAGTGCCTGAAGCGCTACCGGAGCTCGATCGTGGCCGCCAACTGGGACTCGGTCGTCTTCGACCTCGGAGATGACCCGCTGCGACGCGTGCCGATGATGGAGCCGTTGCGGGGGAGCGCGGCCCACGTCGCTAACCTTCTTGATCGATGCGGCAGCGCCGCCGAGCTCGTCGGGCGACTCGGCGTCGAGGAGGCAACGAATGGCTGAGCGCGAGTTCAAACGGCGGTCGGCACCGCAGCGCCACGCCCCCGAACCGACCGAGGACGAGGTCCCTCAGGGCTCCGAGAAGGGCGAGCGGCTGAAGGCCGAGATCGACGATCTGCTCGACGAGATCGACGACGTGCTCGAGGACAACGCCGAGGAGTTCGTCCGCAACTACGTCCAAAAGGGGGGACAGTAGGTGTCCGGCCGCCTCCGGCAACTAGGGTTCCACCCCGATGGGCCTGTATCTGTTCCCACCCGCTGAGGACCCCGGACCCGATTTCGTCGAGCTGCTGCGGCGCGCCCGCCCGGGCGTCGGGCTTCCCGCGACGCCGGCGCCCCTCGCCGACGTCCGCCAGGCGACGACGATCGCCGCGCTCCGTTACTCGGGCGGCGTCGTGATGGTGGGGGACCGCCGCGCGACCGAGGGCGTCGCCATCGCCCACCGAGCCATCGAGAAGGTCTTCCCGGCCGACCGTTACTCCGCAGTCGCCATCGCCGGCGCGGCCGGGCCGGCGATCGAGATGGTGCGTCTCTTCCAGGTCCAGCTCGAGCACTACGAGAAGGTCGAGGGCGCGGTGCTCACCCTGGAGGGCAAGGCGAACCAGCTCGCCCAGCTCGTGCGCGACCACCTGCCGATGGCGATGCAGGGGCTCGGCGTCGTGCCGTTGTTCGCCGGCTGGGACACGAACCGCCAGACCGGGCGGATCTTCACCTACGACCTCACCGGCGGCCGCTACGAGGAAACCGACTTCCACGCGACGGGTTCCGGCGGACGGGTCGCCGAGACGGCGATCAAGCTCGGCTTCCGCGAGGACCTCTCCCGCGTCGAGGCGATCGAGCTCGCCGTGAGCTCGCTCTACCAGGCGGCCGACGAGGACTCGGCGACCGGCGGTCCTGACCCGGTGCGCGGCATCTACCCGATCATCGCGACGGTCGACGCGTCGGGCTTCTCCCGCCTCGCCGACGACGAGGTCGCCGAACGGTTCGCCGCGATCCTGGCGCGCCGCGGCCAGTCTGCGACGGGTGGTGACGGCCGATGACGATGCCGTACTACGTCGCGCCCGAGCAGGTGATGAAGGACCGCGCCGAGTACGCCCAGAAAGGCATCGCGCGGGGCCGGGCGCTCGTCGCCGTCGCCTACGCGGATGGGATCCTCATCGTCGCGGAGAACCCCTCGAGAACCCTCCACAAGGTGAGCGAGATCTACGACCGGGTCGCCTTCGCCGGTGTCGGCAAGTACAACGAGTTCGACCAGCTGCGCGTGGCGGGCATCCGTCACGCCGACACGAAGGGCTACGCCTACTCACGCGAGGACGTCGACGCGCGCTCGCTCGCCAATCTCTATGCGCAGTACCTCGGCCAGGTGTTCACCCACGAGATGAAGCCGCTCGAGGTCGAGATCCTCGTCGCCGAGCTCTCGCCGACCGGCGACCACCGGCTCTACCACATCGCCTACGACGGGACCGTCGTCGACGAGGAGAACTGGACCGTCCTCGGCGGCGAGGCCGAGGCGATCGCCTCCCGGCTCGAGCAGGCTTTCGACCCCGCCTCGGACCTCACGACGGCGGTGCGGGGCTGTGTGGCGTGCCTGGCGGGACCGGATCGGACCCTCGGCGTCGACGACCTCGAAGTCGGCGTGCTCGAGAAGTCCGCCGGCCGCCGGGCGTTCCGGCGGATCGAGCGGGCCGAGCTCAACGCCCTCGTCGGCGCCTGAACCACCCCGACGGCCCCGACCGCTCCCGCCTGGAGCGCGCCGGGCCGGTCGCGCCGCCCCGGCCCATCTCGTCGAAGGTCGCCTCGACGGCGTCGGCGAGCAGGATCTCCCGGGCGAGGTCGAGATCGGCGGCGGGCACGAGCACGTCGATCTCGGACGGGAACGGGTAGGGCCCCTCGACCGGTCCGCGCATCGTCGCTGCCACGCCCTCGGCCCGCAACCGCCCGACGACGAGGTGGCCGGCGACCGAGCCAACGACCGTCGTGAGATAGACGAAGTCCTGCGCCGATTCCACCCGCCGAGGGTACCGCCCCGGCCCCGCACGTCCGCTGCTCAGGTGGTACCGCTAGCTTGACTCGTCGTGGAGCGACGCATCTTCGGAATCGAGAACGAGTACGGCGTCACGTGCGCGCTGCGCGGGCAACGCCGGCTCAGCCCCGACGAGGTCGCCCGCTACCTGTTCCGCCGCGTCGTCAGCTGGGGCCGGTCCTCCAACGTCTTTTTGGAGAACGGGGCGCGTCTCTACCTCGACGTCGGCAGCCACCCCGAGTACGCGACCCCCGAGTGCGACACGATCGAGGACCTCGTCGCCCACGACAAGGCGGGGGAGCGGATCCTCGAGGGTCTCGTCGAGTCGGCCGAGGCGCGTCTGCGCGACGAGGGCATCCGCGGGGTCGTCTACCTGTTCAAGAACAACACCGACTCGGCGGGGAACTCCTACGGCTGCCACGAGAACTACCTGACGGCACGGCGCGACGACTTCGTCCACTACGCGCAGGTCCTCATCCCGTTCCTCGTCACGCGGCAGATCTACGCCGGCGCCGGCAAGGTCCTCCAGACGGCCCGCGGCGCCGTCTACTGCCTCTCGCAGCGCGCCGAACACATCTGGGAGGGCGTGTCCTCCGCGACGACGCGGTCGCGCCCGATCATCAACACCCGTGACGAGCCCCACGCCGACGCCGAGCGCTTCCGGCGGCTCCACGTCATCGTCGGCGACTCGAACATGAGCGAGTACGCGACGTTCCTGAAGGTGGGCGCGACGAGCATCATGCTGCAGATGCTCGAGGACCCCGGCGTCGTGCTGCGCGACATGACCCTCGAGGACCCGATCCGCGCCATCCGCGAGATCAGCCACGACACGACGTGCCGGCGCCAGATCCGCCTGGCGAACGGGAGGGAGGTGAGCGCGCTCGATATCCAGTCCGAGTACCTCGGTCGGGCGGTGCGCTACGCCTCCCAGCACGGCCTGTCGCCGATGGAGACCCGTGCCCTCGAGATGTGGCGGCACTGTGTGGAGACGATTGAGCGCGACCCGCTCGCGCTCGATCGCGAGTGCGACTGGGTGATCAAGCACAACCTCGTCGAGGCCTACCGTGCCCGCCACTCGCTCGGCCTCGGCAGCCCTCGGGTCGCGCTGCTCGATCTCCAGTACCATGACGTCAGCCAGCGGCGCGGCATCTTCTACCGTCTGCAGCGACGCGGGCTCCTCGAACGTGTCGTCACCGACGCCGCGATCACCGAGGCGATGGACGTCCCACCGGCGACGACGCGGGCCCGCCTGCGCGGGGAGTTCATCCGTCGGGCGAAGCAACGACGGCGCGACTTCACCGTCGATTGGGTGCATCTCAAGCTGAACGACCAGACGCAGCGGACCGTGCTCTTGAAGGACCCCTTCCGGGCCCACGACGAGCGGGTCGAGCGGCTGATCGAGTCGATGTAGGAACCGAGGATCCGTGGACAGCGACGAGACGAACGAGCCGCCGACCGGCGCCAGCGAGCCCGTGGCGGCCACCGGGCCGGGGCCGGGATGGAGACGCCGTGCCCACCGGTCGACGAGACATACCCGCCGCCGCGCCCTCTTCGATCTGGTGATCGGCATCGCGATCGCGGTCCTCATCGCCCTCGGCATCCGGACCTACGTCTTCCAGGCCTATTTCGTGCCCTCGAGCTCGATGGAGCCAACGCTGCAGATCGGCGACCGGATCCTCGTCGACAAGTTCGACTTCAACTTCCACTCGGTGCACGCCGGCGACATCGTCGTCTTCCACACCCCGCCGGCCGCGAGCCGCGACTGCGGGACCGACGACGGTGACCTCGTGAAACGCGTCGTCGCGACCGGAGGTCAGACGATCTGGTCACAGAAGGACGTGATCTGGATCCGCGACGCGAACCACACCCCGCACAAGCTCAACGAGAGCTACTTCCCCGACGACGGCAAGGACACCCTGATCGGACAACCGATCGTCAAGTACACCGTCCCGAAGAACGACGTCTACGTCATGGGCGACAACCGCTTGGTTTCCTGCGACAGCCGGATCTGGGGTGCAGTGCCGGGAACCGACATCGTCGGACGGGTCGTCGCCGTCGTCTGGCGGAGCTGGCACCCCGATCTCATCATCTTCTAGCCGGGAACCCCTGATATCCGACCTCGTCGGGGGGGGAATCGGACTTGTAGACTGATCCGTCGTGGGCAGTCTCGACCCGGCGAAGATCCTCATGATCCTCGTCGTCATCCTGATCGTGATGGGTCCTGACCGCCTGCCGAAGCTTGCCCGGCAACTCGGCGCCGCCTGGCACGAGGTCACTCGGATCCGCCAGGAGGTGACCGACGAGGTGCGCTCCGTGATGCCCGAGCTCGACCTCACGTCGATCCCGCGCATCCCCTCGGTGCGCGGCACGCTCAGCGGATTCCTGACCGACGCGGGCTCCCCGGCGAAATCGGGCGAATCCGCCACGCCCGCAGGCACGGACGGGGACGACGCGGGCGGGGGGAGTGCCGCGCCGGCGGAGCCGGCCCACGCCGAGCTCGGCGACTTCTCCCCTGCGGCCGACGACCCGAGCATGAACTGACCCCGGCGGGCGTGCGCGAGATCCGACATGGCAACCCTGATCCGAGGCCGCGCAGGAACCCCGTCCGAGAACGGGACGATGACGCTCGTCGGCCACCTCGCCGAGCTGCGTCAACGCCTCATCGTCTCGTTCGTCGCCTTCGTCATCGCCGCCGTCGTCGCCTACATCTTCTACAACGAGATCCTCCGGTTCTTCCTCCACCCCTACTGCGTCCAGGCCCACCTCACGGGCAACCACTGCGACCTGACGGTGTTCGGGCCGCTCGACGCCTTCGTGGTGCGGCTCAACATGACCGGCTACGGCGGGCTCGTCCTCGCCTCGCCGGTCATCGTATTCGAGCTGTGGCGCTTCATCACCCCCGGACTCAAGGCGAACGAGAAGCGCTACGCAATCCCGTTCGCCCTCTCGACCGTCGCGCTGTTCCTGTTCGGCGCCTTTATCGCCTGGGTCGCGTTCCCGCACGCCCTGGGCTTCCTCCACGCCGTCGGGGGATCGAACATCAACGACCTGTTCACACCGTCGAAGTATCTCGGCCTCATCATCGCTTTGATGACGATCTTCGGCGCGTCCTTCGAGTTCCCTGTGGTGCTCGTCGCCCTCGAGATCGCGGGTGTGCTCACTCCGCAGAAGCTCGCCCACTGGCGTCGCCCCGCCATCGTCATCATCGTCATCTTCGCCGGCGTCGTGACCCCGAGCTCGGACCCGTTCTCCATGCTCGGGATGGCGGTCCCGATGCTCCTCTTCTACGAGGCGTCGATCCAAGTCGGCAAGCTCGTCACCCGCAAGCGCCGACGCGCGACGAGCACCTGACCCCTTGAGACGCCCGTCCGACACGCCCGAGCGCGTCGCACGCGGGATCGACGACACGGGGAACCGGGACACCGCGACGCGCGATCGAACCGACAGCGACCCGCCCGACTCGGTCCGCCGCGCCTTCGTCGCCCGAAGGGGTTTCGCGCTCGACCCGTTCCAGGTCGAGGCGTTCGACCTGCTCGACGCCGGCAACTCCGTCCTCGTCGCCGCGCCGACCGGTTCCGGCAAGACGCTCATCGCCGAGTACGCGGTCGCCCGGGCGCTCGCGGCGGGGGGGCGGGCGATCTACACGACGCCGCTGAAGGCCCTTTCCAACCAGAAGTACACCGACTTCGCCGCCGAGTACGGGCCGGCCCGGGTCGGACTGCTCACGGGCGACGTGTCCCGCAACGGCGACGCCGAGGTCGTCGTCATGACGACCGAGGTGCTGCGCAACATGATCTACGCCGACGCGGCGCGTCTCGCCCATCTGCGCTGCGTCGTCCTCGACGAGGTCCACTACCTCGAGGACCGCTACCGCGGCTCGGTCTGGGAGGAGATCATCCTCTCCGCACCGCCTGAGATCGTCCTCGTTTGCCTGTCGGCGACGGTCTCGAACGCCGAGGAGCTCGCCGGGTGGATCGAGAAGGTCCGCGGCACGACGGCCCACGTCATCGAGGAGCACCGGCCGGTCGAGCTGCGCAACCTCTACGTCCTCGGGATCCGCGCCACCCACCGCCTCGAGATCCTCCCCACCTTCGTCGACGGCCTGCCGAACCCCGAGGCGGTGGCGCTCGACGCCCGGTCGCGCCCCCGGGCGGTGGCCGGAAAGGCCGGCCGCCCCGGCGTCCGCTCGCCCGTCTACCGCCCCCGGCGCGCCGAGCTCGTGGAGCGTTTCTCCGAGGAGGACCTCCTCCCGGCGATCTACTTCGTCTTCTCCCGGACCGGCTGCGACGACGCCGTGCGGCAGTGCCTCGAGGCCGGGCTGCGGCTGACGACCCCCGAGGACCGCCGCCTGATCCGTTCCGTCGCCGACGACCACGTCGAGGCGCTCACCGACGCCGACCTGCGGGTCCTCGGCTACGGAAACTTCGTCGAGGGGCTCGAGGCCGGCTTCGCCGCGCACCACGCCGGGCTCGTGCCGCCGTTCCGGGAGGCCGTCGAGGCGCTCTTTGGCGCGGCGATCGTGAAGGTCGTCTTCGCGACGGAGACCCTCGCGCTCGGCGTCAACATGCCGGCGCGCTCCGTCGTCATCGAGGCGCTGTCGAAGTTCTCGGGCACCGGGCACGAGGACCTCACCGCCGGCAACTACACCCAGCTCACCGGGCGCGCCGGGCGGCGGGGGATCGACCGCATCGGCCACGCTGCCGTGCTGTGGTCGCCGTACCACACGTTCGCCGAGGTCTCCGCCCTCGCCTCGGCGCGCAGCCGCGCCCTGCGCAGCTCGTTCCGTCCGACCTACAACATGGCCGTCAACCTCGTCCGGCGGTACGCGCCGGACGACGCCTACCGGCTGGTGCACTCGTCGTTCGCCCAATACCTCTCGGAAGCGCCGCTCACCCGCCAGCTCGACGCCGTCATCGACCTCCTCGGCGATCGCGGCTACCTGGCGGGCTGGCGGGTGACCGCGACGGGCGAGCGCCTGGCCGGCATCTACCACGACTGTGACCTCCTCGTCGCCGAGGCGGTCGGGGCGGGGCTCCTCGGCGGGCTCGACGCCCCGAGCCTCGCCGCCGTCGTGTCGCTTTTCACCTTCGAGTCTCGTCGGGCGGCCCCACCCGCCGACCTCCCGAACGCCCGCCTGGCGGGCCGCGCCACCGACCTCGACGGACTGGCGCGGGACCTCCGAGACGCCGAGCGGGCGCGGCACCTCCCGCGGACGCGCCTCCTCGACGCCGGCTTCGCCCGCCTCGCCTACGAGTGGGCGCGCGGCGCCGAACTGCGCCACCTCGTCTCGCCGCCGGGCCGGCCGGCCCGGCGCGGCGCGGCGACGGTCTCCGGCGGCGATTTCGTCCGCAATATGAAGACCCTCGTCGACCTGCTGCGCCAGCTCGCCCTCACCGAAGCCGGCTCCCGGCTCGGCTCGGTCGCCGCAAGGGCGGCCGACCAGCTGCTACGCGGGATCGTCTCCGCTTCGACGCCCGGCGAACCCTCCGGCTGAGCCGCGACCGGCGGGGCCCGGCCCGCGGCGCGATCCGCGACCGGCCGGGCGCGGTCTCGTAGTCTCGTCGGGGTGACGCCCTACGCTGCCGAGACCTTCTCCGTCGACGAGCGGGAGGTGCTCCGCCACTACGTCACGAACCTCGACGGCCCGGTGTTCGCGCTCGTCAACCTGCCGGAGGTCGTCTGCGGCGCGCTCTTCGCCCGCTACTCGCGCTCGCCGAAAAGCGTGCGGCGGCTCTTCCTCGACGAGTTCCTCGGCGACCTCGACGTCTCCGGCGATTCGACCGTCGACGCGACGGTCGGGCTGAAGCGCGCCGAGGAGCTCTACCAGCGGGTGTTCGGCGACTTCGGCGACGACTCCGTCGCCCAGCTCGGCGGCGTCCACCTCGCCTGCGAACAGGCCTCGAACGTGCTCACCAAGGTCCTCGAATGGGGACGCCTGATGGCCTACCTCGAGCAGTCGACGCGCTACATCCCCTACGACTCGCGCCTTTCGACCGGCCACTACCGGTACTGGCGGGATCCCGAGGTCCTCGACTCCGGCCTCGGGGCCCGCTTCGTCGGCGA
>JBEKCO010000030.1:0-21250 GCA_050014835.1 Acidimicrobiales bacterium | reverse complement strand
ATCGACTTGACGATCGGCAAGACGCACCACCTCGCACTGGCCCGTGAGCTGCAGCACCACCCGGTGCGCCAGACGGTCGCGCACGTCGACTTCATCGTCGTGCGCCGCGACGAGATCGTCGCCGCCGAGGTCCCCGTCATGCTCGTCGGGGAGGCGGTCGCCGTCAGCCGGGCCGGCGGGACGGTGGAGCAGCTGCTGCTCTCGGTCGATGTCCACGCCAAGCCGGCGGACATCCCGCGTTCGTTCGAGGTCGACATCACAGAGCTCGACATCGGCGACGCGATCCGGCTGAACGTGATCACGATCCCGCCGGGCGTGACGCTCGACGCGGATCCCGATTCCCCGGTCGTCGTCGGTCACGCGGCCCGCGTCGAGGTCGTCGAGGCGCCTCCCGAGGAGGAGGTCGTCGCCCCGGCCGAGCCTGCGGCCGAAACCCCGACTGACGAAGCCGCCGGGAGCTGACGACGGCGCTCATCGGTCGGCGCTCTGCTCGAGCGAGGACCGGAGCGACCGCCGACCTCCTCGCGGTCGGGCTGGGCAACCCCGGATCCGAGTACGCGCACACCCGTCACAATGTCGGTGCCGACGCGGTCGCGATCGTCGCCCAGCGCCACGGAGCGGTGCTGCGTGCCGAGCGCGGGACGTCGTCCCGGGCCGCCGCCGTCGCCTCCGGCGACCGCCGTCTGGCGCTGGCGATCCCCGTCACCTACATGAACGACTCGGGTATCGCGCTCGTCGCGCTCGTGCGCCGGTACTCGGTTGACGACGCGGCGTCGATCGTCGTCGTCCACGACGAGCTCGACCTCCCGGTCGGGGTCGTCCGGGTCAAGCTCGGAGGCGGGACGGCCGGCCACAACGGCCTGAAGTCGGTCGAGCAGCACCTCGGGACGCTCGAATTCGTCCGCGTGAGGATCGGCATCGGCAAGCCGCCGGGGCGGATGCCCGGAGCCGACTACGTCCTGCGCCGGCCGTCGGCCGCGGAATCCGAGCTCCTTTTCGGCGCCGTCGAACGGGCCGCCGACGCGGTGGAGCTCATCTTCTCGACGGGTCTTGACGCCGCGATGACGGCGGTGAACGCCGGGGGATGAACGCACCGCTCTCGCCGCTCGTCGGCGCGCTCGCCACCGAGCCGGCGCTCGCCGAAATGCTCAGCGTGGGGGACTCGGCCATCGCCGTCGCCGACCCCGCCCGTCCGTTCGTGTTGGCGGGGGTCGCTGCACTGGGTGTCGCGCCCGTTGTGCTCGTCGCGACGCCGACCGGCATCGAGGCCGACCGGATCGCCCACGATCTCGCGGCCTTTTACGACCCCGCCAGCATCGACGTGATGCCCGCCTGGGAGACGCTGCCTTTCGAACGGGTCTCGCCCGCCGAGGAGACCATGGGCAGCCGTCTGCGGACGATCTGGCGCATCGACCGGGCGCACGGGGGGAACGGCCCGGAGGGTGGGGACCGGCGCGAGACGCTGGTCGTCGTCGCGCCCATCCGGGCGCTCCTGCAGCGGCTGGCGGCGACCGCCGCCGATGCCGCACCGCTCGTGATCCGTCAAGGAGGCGAGATTGATCCGACGGGGCTCGTCGCGCACCTCGTCGACGCGGGATACCGCCGGGAATACCAGGTCGAGCACCGGGGCGAGGTCGCTGTGCGCGGGGGCATCGTCGACCTGTTCCCGTCGACCGCGGACAACGGCGTGCGCGTCGACTGCTACGGCGATCTCGTGGAGCGGCTCACGGTCTTCGACGTCGTCGACCAGCGCAGCGTGCGCGACCTCGAATCGGTCGAGGTCTTCGGTTGCCGGGAGCTCCGTGTCACCGAGGAGCGCCGCAAGGTCGCGGCCGAGCTCGCCCGGACGGCGCCGTTCGCCCGCGAGCAGTTCGCCCGCATCGCGGAGGGCGAGGTCTTCGACGGCCTCGAATCCTTCCTGCCCTGGCTCGACGGGGCCGAGGGCCTGGTCACCGACCTGCTCGGCCCGAGCGACCGGATCGTGCTCGTCGAGCCCCGGCGGATGCGGGACCGTGCCGTCGAGATCCTCGACGAGGAGGCGACGCTCGCGGCGTCGCTCGCCGAGACCTGGCGCCCGGCGGGCTCGCCGGCAGTGCAGGCCGCGGCGGACTTCCCGGCGTTGCACCTCGGTTTCGACCGGCTGCTCGCCAGGACCCCGGCGCGGGTCGCGTCACTGCTGGCGACGGCTGAGGGGCCGCAGACCGCGACGATCCGCGTGGCCGGCTGGCCCCAGGCGCTTGGTGACGCGGCGCCCCTCGCCCGCCGGATCGGCGAGCTCACGCGGGCCGGCACGGTCGTCGCCGTCGCCGCCGAGGGGATCGGCAGCGCCGCCCGGATCGCCGACGTGCTCGACGAGGCCGGAGTCGACGTCGACCGGCTCGTCGCGGCTCCCGCCGGAACACAAGGGCGCACCCGGACGTTGCGGGAGCCCGGGACGCACGTCGTCGTGGCGTCGCTCGACCGGGGCTTCGTGCTCGACGCCGCCCGCGTCGCCGTGCTCGCCGAGAGCGATCTCACCGGGCGGCACCGCCCGCACCGCGTGCCCCGGGCGCGCGCCCGTCCCGTCGAAGGGTTCTTCGACGACCTCGCCGTCGGCAACTTCGTCGTCCATCACGTCCACGGTGTCGCCCGCTACGGCGGCATGGTGCGTCGCGGCGTCGCGGGCACCGAACGCGACTACCTCCTCCTCGAGTACCGGGGCGGGGACCGGCTCTACGTCCCCTCGGACCAGATCGACGCCATCACGCCGTACACGGGTGGCGAGCACCCGTCGCTCAACCGGCTGAACGGCAACGACTGGCAACGGCAACGCTCTCGCGTCCGCCAGGCGGTGCGCGCCGTCGCCCGGGAGCTCGTCGTCCTGTACCGGCGCCGCCTCGCCTCGCCGGGCCACGCCTTCTCCCCGGACACCCCCTGGCAGGCCGAGCTGGAGCAGTCCTTCCCCTATCCCGAGACCGCCGACCAGCTGCGCGCCGCCGCCGAGGTGAAGGCGGACATGGAGCGTCCCGTGCCGATGGACCGCCTCGTCTGCGGCGACGTCGGGTTCGGCAAGACCGAGATCGCGGTGCGGGCCGCCTTCAAGGCCGTCCAGGACGGCATGCAGGTCGCCATCCTCGTGCCGACGACGATCCTCGCCCGGCAGCATTTCCAGACGTTCGCCGACCGCTTCGCGCCCTACCCGGTGCGGGTCGAGATGCTCTCCCGGTTCCTCACGGTCGCCGAGGCCGCAGCCGTCGTCCGGGGGATCGCCTCCGGCTCCGTCGACGTGGTCGTCGGGACCCACCGGCTCCTCGCCGACGACGTCAAGTTCCACGGGCTCGGCCTGCTCGTCGTCGACGAGGAGCAGCGCTTCGGCGTGAACCAGAAGGAGGCGATCAAGAAGCTGGCGATCGGCGTCGACGCGCTCACGCTCACGGCGAACCCGATCCCGCGCACCCTCGAGATGGGCCTCACGGGGATCCGGGACCTCTCCGTCATCGACACCCCCCCGGCCGAGCGCCAGCCGATCCTCACCTACGTCGGCGAGGATGACGACCGCGCCGTCGCCGAAGCGATCCGCCGCGAGCTTCTGCGCGAGGGACAGGTCTTTTTCGTGCACAACCGCGTCGAGGGCATCGAAGCGGTGGCGGCCCGCGTCGCCGCCCTCGCGCCCGCGGCGCGCGTCGCGATCGCACACGGCCAGATGGACGAGGCGAGCCTTGAGCGGACCGTCGTCGACTTCGCCGAAGGACGCTACGACGTGCTCGTCTGCACGACGATCATCGAGTCAGGGATCGACATGCCGGCGGTGAACACCCTCGTCGTCGACCGGGCCGACCTGTTGGGCCTGGGCCAGCTCCACCAACTGCGCGGCCGGGTCGGTCGCTCATCGTCGCGGGCGTACGCCTACCTGTTCCACCCGGCCGACCGCGTCCTTTCTGAGCAGGCCTACGAACGGTTGCGCACGATCGGCGAGCACACCGAGCTCGGATCGGGCTTCAAGATCGCGATGCGCGACCTCGAGATCCGCGGCGCGGGCAGCCTTCTGGGCACGGACCAGTCCGGGCACATCGCCGCGGTCGGCTACGACCTCTACGTGCGCATGGTCGCCGAGGCGGTCGCCGAGCTGAAAGGCGAGGAGGTCCCGCAGCCGAGCGAGGTCCGCCTCGACGTGCCGCTCGACGCCCACCTGCCGGCGGGCTACGTCGCCCGGGAGGACCTCCGCCTCGAGGCGTATCGGCGGCTCGCGGCGGTGCGCGCCGTGGCCGAGGTCGACGACATCGGGGCGGAGTGGCTCGACCGCTACGGGCCCCTGCCGGCCCCGGCGGAGGCGCTCCTCGAGATCGCGCGCCTGCGCGCCGAGTGCGTGCGGACCGGCGTGACGGAGGTGACGGTCGTCGCCGTGCGGCCGGGGTCGGTCGGAACGGGACGAGTCGGCGAGGCGGTCGCCCGCCTCACGCCCGTCCGGCTCCCGGCCTCGGCGCAGGTCCGGCTCAGCCGGCTCGCCCCGCGGGCGATCCTCAAGGAGGAACCTCCGCAGCTCGTCGTCCCGCTCGTGGCGGGCCGCCGGATCGCTGCAGACCTCGTGGCGTTGCTCGCCGCGCTCATGCCGGCAAACGGCGGTGCGGGGGCGTGAACCGGTTGGCTTGGCACCCGGACTGCCCGTACCATCGGCTCACCGTGCGCAGGATCCCCGTTCTCGTCGGCGTGGCGCTTGTCGCGGCACTGGCGCTCGGCGCCTGCGACGCGCAGTTCACGCCGTACGCCGCCCGCGTCGACGGCGCGGCGGTCTCCCAGTCGACGCTCGACGCCGCCCTCGACTCCGTGGCGGCCGACCCCGGGTACCGCTGTCTCGTCGAGTCGGCCTCGGGGGGCGCGACCTCCGTCGTCGGCGTCGCCCGGGGTACCTACAACGCGACGTTCGCCGCCGACGCCCTCTCGCTGCTCATCGAGGCCGACGCCATCCACGTCGCCGTCGGCCGGTTCCGGCTCGCCGAAGGTCCGGTCGCGATGGGCCTCGCCGAGAGCGAGATGGAGTCGGACTTCACGCCCCAGTCCGGTTCGACCTGCCAAACCACCGGCGGCGAGGTGCTCGCGGCCCTCTCCGGCGGGTTCCGCTCGGCCCTCGTCCAGCTCCAGGCCGACGAGGACGCGCTCGCCGCCCGCGTCGTCGGCGCCTCGCTGTCGAACGCGGGCATCGCGAACTACGAACGGCACCACCGGGCGGCGACGACGCTCGACTGCACCTGGGCGATCGAGCTCGCGTCCCAGACCAAGGCGGAGCAGTTCGCGACCGCGATCTACGGCGGCGTCGCCTTCGCCAAGATCGCCCGCAAGAACTCGCTCGACGCCTCATCGGCGTCGAAGGGCGGTTACCTCGGCTGCATCCTGCCGTCGGATCTCACGAGCCCGCTCGGGGGCGTCGTGCGACGCCTGCCCGTCGGCAAGCTCTCCAGTCCTGTGCACTTCCAGAAGTACTGGCTGCTCCTGAAGGTCACCCGCCGGCCGGTCGCGCCGCTCAAACAGGCGGCGGCCGCCGTGATCAACGCCGGGAGGACCGCGGCGGCCAAGCAGCTCAGCGCCATTGTCGGCGCTGCGCACGTGTCGGTCGACCCGACCTACGGCACCTGGGCGAAGGTCAGCGGGACCTGGGAGGTCCGGGCGCCGGCCGGTCCACCTGTCGATCTCGTGCCGAACCCCGCGGCCGTCGGCGCCAAGAGCGCGCTCGGAGGGTAGGTGGCCCGGGCAGCGGGGGCGGATGCGGCCCGCCGGACGCTGCCGACGGTCACCGTCCTCGGCCTCGGCCCGGCAGGACCCGAACTGCTCACCGCGGCCGGCGCCGCGGCCATCGCCGGGGTCTCCGACTGGTTCGTGCGGACCGCCCGCCATCCGGCGGCCGAGCCGCTCGTCGAGGCGGGCGCCACACCGCTCGACCGTCACTACGAGGGCGCGGCCACCTTCGCCGAGGCCTACGCGGGCATCGTCGAGGAGGTCGTCGCCGCCGCGGCGGCGCGGGGCCGCGTCGGCTACGCCGTGCCGGGCTCGCCATGGGTCCTCGAGGCGACGGTGCGGATGTTGCTCGCCGACGACCGTGTCCAAGTCGAGGTCGTCGACGGGATGTCGTTCTGCGACCTCGCCTGGCGGCGGCTCGGCATCGATCCCGTCGAATGCCGCGTGCGGCTCGTCGACGGCGAGCGCTTCGGCGTCGACGCGGCCCGGGACACGGGGCCGTTGCTCGTTGCCCACGTCTGGGCACCGGCGACCCTCGTGGCGATCAAGCTCGCCGTCGCCGAGCCGCCGGCCGTCGCCGTCGTCCTGCAGCGGCTCGGCTGTCCCGACGAGCACGTCGAGGAGATCGCTTTCACGGCGATCGACCGGATCGTCCCCGACCACCTCACGTGCCTGTACCTGCCGGAGCTCGCCGCCCCCGTCGGGATCGAGCTCGCCCGGCTCGAGGAGGTCGTCGAGACCCTGCGCGACAAGTGCCCGTGGGACGCCGCGCAGACCCACCGCTCGCTCGTGCGGCACCTCGTCGAGGAGTGTTACGAGGCGATCGAGGCGATCGACGAGCTCGGCGAGCCGCCGGACCTCGCCGCTTCGGCCCACCTCGAGGAGGAGTTCGGCGACGTGCTCTGCCAGGTGATCTTCCACGCGGTCCTCGCCCGGCGCGAGGGGCTGTTCACGCTCGGGGACGTGGCGGGGGCGGTCCACGACAAGCTCGTCGCCCGCCACCCCCACGTCTTTGGCGGGATCGAGGGCGTGCACTCGGTCGACGCGGTGCTCACCCAGTGGGAGGAGCTGAAACGACGGGAGAAGGGCCGCGAGAGCGTGATGGACGGGATCCCGGTGGGCCTGCCCGCCCTCGCGCTCGCCGCCAAGCTCGAGCGCAAGGCGGCCGGCGTGGGGCTCGGCTGGGAGACGACGGGGAACGCCGCCACGGCCGGTCGGCTCGCCGACGCGCTCGCGGTGGCGGACGCCGACGTCGTCGGCGAGCTCGCCTTCGCGCTCGCCCGCCTGGCGGCCGACCGGGGGATCGACGCCGAGGAGGCGCTGCGCCGCTCGGCCCAGCGGTTCCGCGCCCGGTTCGCGGCGGCCGAGCGGCTCGCCCTTGCCGACGGCACGACGCTCGCCGCCACGAGCCCCGGGGCCCGCCAGGCCTACTGGGAGGCCACCGGCGGCACCTGAATGCCCACCCGCCCGTCCAGGTCCCACTTTGGTAGCCTTTGAGAACATCTATCACTTGGCTACCAGGTCGATCAGGAGAAACAGACTCGTGGGCGTGATCGTCGAGCTCGACGCGAAAGAGGTGCTCGACTCCCGGGGGAACCCGACGGTCGAGGTCACCTGCATCCTCGAAAGCGGGGCGTACGGGCGGGCGATCGTCCCGTCCGGTGCCTCGACCGGCGAGTTCGAGGCGACCGAGCTCCGCGACGGGGGCACCCGCTACGGCGGCAAGGGCGTGCTCGGCGCGGTCGGCAACGTGCGCGACGAGATCGCCGAGACCCTCGAGGGGTTCGACGCCTCCGACCAACGGCTGATCGACCTCGCGCTCATCGACCTCGACGGGACGCCGACGAAGTCGCGGCTCGGCGCAAACGCCATCCTCGCCGTGTCGCTCGCCGCCGCCCGGGCCTCCGCTGACGAGCTCGATCTGCCGCTGTACCGCTACCTCGGCGGGGTCGACGCCCACGTGCTCCCCGTCCCGATGATGAACGTGCTGAACGGTGGCGTGCACGCCGACAACAACGTCGACTTCCAGGAGTTCATGATCGTGCCCCACGGTGCGGCCTCCTTCGGCGAGGGCCTGCGGTGGGGGGTCGAGACGTACCACGCCCTGAAAAGCGTCCTTCACGACCGCGGCCTGGGTGGCGGCGTCGGCGACGAGGGTGGCTTCGCGCCGAACCTGGCGACGAACGAGGAAGCGCTCGCCATTCTTGTCGCGGCGATCGAGAAGGCGGGTCGCGCGCCCGGCGACGAGATCGCCATCGCGCTCGATCCCGCCGCCAGCGAGTTCTACGAGAAGGGCTCGTACGTGCTCGCCGGCGAGAAGCGCGCGCTCGCGCCGGAGGAGTTCGCCCGCTACTGGGCCGAGATCTGCGGGCGCTACCCGGTCATCTCGCTCGAGGACGCGATGGCCGAGGACGACTGGGCGGGGTGGGCCGCCCTCACCGAGGCGCTCGGCGCGTCCGTCCAGCTCGTCGGGGACGACCTTTTCGTGACGAACGTCGAGCGCGTCGAGCGCGGCATCCGCGAGCACGTCGCCAACGCGGTGCTCATCAAGGTGAACCAGATCGGCACCCTCACCGAGACGCTCGCCACGATGCGACTCGCCCGCGACGCCGGCTACCGCTGCGTCGTCTCGCACCGCTCCGGCGAGACCGAGGACACGACGATCGCCGACCTCGCCGTCGCCACGAACTGCGGCCAGATCAAGACCGGAGCCCCGGCGCGCTCGGACCGCGTCGCCAAGTACAACCAGCTGCTGCGGATCGAATATGAGCTCGGGGAGGCCGCCGAGTGGCCGGGAATCCGGGCTTTCGCGCGCGCCCCAGGCGGTCCGACGACGTGAAATCGCTCCGTCGCGCCCGTGCGGGTCTCGTCGGCGCCGTCGTCCTCGCGATCGCGATCGTCGCCACCGGCCTGCCGACCGCGACGATCGGCCGCCAGCGCGACGCCCTCGCCGCCGTCGACCGGCAGCTCGCGACCGTCGAGGCGCACAACGCCGCGATCCGATCGGAGATCACGAGCCTGCGGCAGCGCTCGACGATCGAGGCGATTGCCCGGGAGGACTACGGGCTCGTGCGGCCGGGGCAGCGCTCCTTCGTCATCCTGCCGGGCAAGGGCGCCCACGCCGTCGGCGCGGGGACCCTCGGTCTCGAGCCGATCCCGGCCGACGATCTCGTGCCGACGAGTGTCTCCGCCGTCGCGCCCCTCGTCGCCGCCGCGGGGGCGAAGTCGGCAAGCCTTTGGAGCCGGACGCTCAACGAGCTCGAGTTCTGGCGCTGGGCGATGTGACCCCGGCGGAACCGGCTCCGGGCTGGCCGACGTCGCCGCGCCCGGGTGCCGCACCGGGCCTCGTCATGGCGCGGCGGGCCGGTGACTGACACCGGGGCACCGGCCCTCCCGCCGGGCCCGGTCGGACGTCTCGCCTCGGCGCTCGCAGCCGACGACGCCGATCTCGATTCATGGGCGCGCACACTGTCTGGCGCGTTCGGGGAGGTGCTGCCCGCCGGGACGCTCGAGGTGGCGCGCGAGCGCAAGCTCGCCGACCGCGTCGCCGGCAAGCCCGGCGAGATCTGCATGATCCGGGTGCGTTTCGGCGAGCTCGTCCTCGAATTGGCCGCAGGTCGTGCGGCGGTCGTCGGCACGGTCGTGCGCGAGGTGCACGGCATCACGATCCGCCGCCGCACGCTGACGCTCGACGAGTGGCGGGCGCTGTTCGCCGCCGAGATCACGCGCCTCGCGGCGGGGAAAGCCTCGTTGCGGCAGGCGATCGAGCGCCTCCTCGGCGCGCCGTGGCCTACAGGTTGAGCAGGGCGGAGCAGGCCGGCCAGGAGTGCCAGCCGTCGCGCTGGTAGAGCAGGTACGCGGCCGCGTCCTGCATGGCGGGTGGCGCGTCGCTCGGCAGGCCGGTCTCGCCGAGGCCGAGCCAGGTCGCGAGCGCGAACTGGTAGGCGCCGTAGTAGCCGTTCCCCGTGTTCGTTTCGTAGTCGCCGCTCGCCTCGCAGTTGCGCAGCTCGGCGAAGTCCTGGCTGAGCGAACCGTTCGGGATCGGTGACGTGCCGATCCCCTGGGTGCCGGTGAGCGACGGCGGCCCGGTCTGGTTCCCGCTGGTGCCCTGCGCGGCCTGGGACTTCGCCGCGGCGGCCTGCTGGGCGGCGAGCTGGGCGGCGACGAGCCGGGCGAGCTGGCCCTGCACCGAGTCGTAGAGCAGCTGCTCGCTCCGCAGGGTACCGACGACGCTCGTGCGCGCCGCCGTCGTGCGGGCGAGCGCCTCCTTGGCGACGGCGGCCTCGTGGGTCTCGACGGCGAGCGAGGTCTGCAGGCGGGTCTCGTCGCCCTGGTAGCTCGCGATCGCCGAGCTGAGCTTGTCCGACGCGAAGTTGAGGTAGGTCTGCTCGACGGCGACCTCGTCCGGCTTCTCGAGGAGGTAGTTCCCGAGACTCGTCGTGCTCCCGGCGCTCACGTAGGCGCCGATCGCCGCGGCGGCCACGTCATTGCGGTCGTGACCGAGGAGGTGCTCGATCCGGGTCACGACCCGGGAGGTGTGCCTGGCAGCGGCGCTCGCGGCGTCGTATTCGGACTTCGCGGTGAGGTACTGCTCGCCGAGCGAGTTGAGTTGGTTGTTGTCCCGGGCGAGCTCGGCGGCGATCGCGCTCGCCTGCGACTGGAGGCTCCCCGTCGTCGACGTCCCGGCCCCGGCGGGCGCGGTGGTGGCGGCGAGGATCCCGACGAGGCCCGCGCAGACAAACGAGACGCGTCTCGTCATCAGAGCCCGGGCCCCGTCGTGGGCCCGTTTTCGTCCGTGGCGGCCGCGGGCGACACCGCCGGCATCGTCGGGCACGACGCGACGTTAGCCAAGGACCGACGATGCGGCCGGGTTCGCGGCGCCGCGGCGGTTGCGCGGAAGAACTGGGGCTTTCCGGGTACCTCTAAGCTGCGGCGATGAGCGCCATCGCCGTCGTCGTCGCGGTCGGCCGGAACTGTGGCGTCGGCCCCGCCCGGCTCGGCGAGGTGGCTCGGGCGGCGGGAGGGGCCCGTCCCGCGGAGGTCGTCGTGGTCGTCGGTCCGGCGGCGCGGCTCCGCGGGCTTCCCGAGGACGCCACCGTGATCGTCGATCGTGCCGATACGACGAGCGAGGCGACGGCGCTGCGTGCGGCCGTTGACTACGCCCAGCGGTCGGGCGCCGACGTGCTTGTCGTGGCCCTCGAAGGCGCGCTGGCCGCCGGGCCGGCCGCCGCCGACCGGGAGTGCTGGCGCCGGATCGCCGAGGCGCCCCCGGGGGAGATCGCCGTCGGCACGATCGGCGGGAAGCCGGCGGGCCTCGTCCGGCTCTCGGCGGACGCCTGGCCCCTCCTCCCCTTCGACGGACGCGTCGGCCGGGCCCTCGCCGCTCTTGTGGCACGGGTCGCCGAATGCCCCCTCGACGCGCCGGGCCCTGCCGCGTCGCCCGTCGCCAGCCGGGAGGACTCCGTCGACGCCGCCCCCGGCGGCGATCCGTCGCCCGGGGATCTCGCGGCGGTGACGGCCCTGCTCGGGAGGCCGCCAGCCGGAGGCTTCCGGGTCGTCGTCCGGGACGCGACCGGCGGTCCTGTCGTCATCCGCAACACCCCGTTCCTTGACGACGGGACCCCGATGCCGACGAGCTACTGGCTCGTCGGGCGCACCGAGCAGGAGCTCGTCGGCCGGCTCGAGGCCGCCGGGGGCGTGCGGCGCGCCGAGGGCGCCACCGACCCCGCAGCGCTCGCCGCGGCGCACGCCCGGTACGCCGCGGAGCGCGACGGGCGGATCCCCGCCGACCATCCGGGTCCGCGCCCCGCGGGAGGGGTCGGTGGCACCCGCAAGGGCGTGAAGTGCCTCCACGCCCATCTCGCCTGGTATCTCGCCGGAGGGGGCGACCCCGTCGGGCGCTGGGTGGCTGGGGAGCTCGCCGGCCAGCTCAAGGGGGCGGTGGCCGCGGTCGACTGCGGGACGAACTCGACCCGGCTGCTCGTCGTGGGCCCCGACGGCGCGACGCTCGAGCGGCGGATGATCGTCACGCGCCTCGGCGAGGGCGTCGACCGCACTGGTGAGCTCGCGCCCGCGGCGATCGCGCGCACCCTCGTCGCGCTCACCGAGTTCCGGACGCGTCTCGACGTGCACGGTGTCGTGCGCGTCCGGGCGACGGCCACGTCCGCGGCGCGCGACGCCACGAACGCCGCGGAGTTCTTCGACGCGGCGACCGCGGTCCTCGGCGTCCGGCCCGAGCTCATCGCCGGCGAGGTGGAGGGCCGGCTCGCCTACCGGGGCGCGACCGCCGGACTCGATGCGGGCAGCGGTCCATTCCTCGTCGTCGACCTCGGCGGCGGGTCCACCGAGCTCGTCGCCGGATCCGCGGGACAGGGCGGCGCGCCCGCGGCGGTCGTCTCGCTCGACGTCGGCTGTGTGCGGGTGACCGAGCGGTTTTTGGAGTCCGACCCTCCGAACGCGGCCGAGCTGGCGGCCGCCCGCGCCTTCGTCGCCGGCACCGTCGAATCGGCGCTCGCCCGCCTCCCCGCCCTCGGCGTGCCGCGCCGGATGGTCGGGGTCGCCGGCACGATCTCGACGCTCGTCGCGCTCGAGTTCGGGCTCGACCACTACGACTCCGAGGCCGTCCACCTCGCCCGGTTGTCGCGGGCCGCGGTCGAACGCTGGCTGGCCCGGCTCGCCGCCGAGACCTCGGTCGAGCGCCGCTCGCGCGGCGCGATCGAGCGGGGTCGGGCGGACGTCATCGTCGGCGGGACCGTCGTCCTGGCCGAGGTGATGGGCCGATTGGGCCACGAGGAGCTCGTCCATTCGGAGCAGGACATCCTCGACGGGATCGCCGCGGAGCTGCGCGAGACATGAGCGCCGGGCGTCTTTAGACCTGGACTGGCGTCACCGCGCGATCGCCACCGAGGACGAGCATCGCCGTGCGCGCGACGAAGTCGTCGATGTCCCCGTGCTTGGCCAACGCGTAGTTGCGCCCCTGTTCGGCGAGCTTCGCGCCGATGGGGCTGTGGACGAGGACCCGGACAGCGTCGAACAGCTCACCGACGTCCCGGTACCACAGGCCGCCGTTTGCGGCGGCGGCGTGGGCCCTGGAGGCCGAGTCGTCGGGGACGACGACGGGGACGCCGAGGAGCATCGACTCGATGGTGATGGTGCCGACCGGGCCCGGCGGCCGGGCGTCGATCGTCACCCGGGCCCGGGCGACGAGCCGGGCGAAGTTCACGCCGCTCGGGTTCACCGGCAGGACGTAGGTGTTGTCGGCGTCGCAGATCCGCCACGTCTCGCCGTCGACCTCGGCGACGGAGATTCCCTTGAGGATCGAGGGAAGCATCTCGGCGTTCACGGAACGGGCGAGGCGCGGGCTCCCGGCGGGGAAGCACCGGATGAGGAGGGCGTACTCGCCGAACGGGGCGACGCCGACGAGCGGATCCGCGTAAGCGTGGCGGTTCACGCCGATCGCGAGGTCGAGGGGCATGATGTCCGGTTCGCGATCGGGATCGAGGGCGACGAGCCGGGCGTGCTCTCCGGGGTGGATGATGCCGACCCGGTCGGCGTGGTCGACGAGCCGGGTGATCTCGCTTCGCAGCGGGCGCCCGGCGTCGAGGAACGGGATCGCGACGACGCGGGGCCGGCCGTCCGAGCCCGGGACGCCGAGCGTCGACAGGTTCCAGGGCTGGTCGAACCCGGCGAGGATGACGGCGTCCGGGGCGATCGCGTCGAGGGTCCCGACGACATCGGGTGCATCCCCCGCGTACTGGCGCAGCAGCTCGGCCGCGGCCGAGGGCGGGCTCGATTTCGCGACCCGCCCGGCGAGCGCGGCGCGCAGCAACGCGCTGCGCCGCGGGTTCGCGCCGCGGACGGCGACGGGGTGGACCTCGAAGACGCTGTCGATGTGCACCGGCCGCTCGGTCTCGCCGAGCTGGACGACCGCGACGTCGGCGTGGCGGGCGAGCGCCCCGGCGAGAAGGCGAGTCGCGGCGACGGCCTCGCCCTGCGCGTCGCCCCAGAAGCGGGTGACGATCGCGGCGACGGGTCGCTTCCGGGGCGCCGTCATGACCGGGGAGGGGTCCGCTTCCGGCTCAGCGGTCGGCGCCGCCGCCGTCGAGCCGGTGCTCGACGTGGCGGGCGAGGTCGATGAGGTCTTCGCGGACGGCTCCGAGCAGCGCCCGCTGGTCGGCGTAGTTGATGTTGTCGACGCGGTAGGCGATGGCGTCGATCGCCCGGGCGACGTTCGAGCGGAACGCCTGTTCCTCGGCGTAGTAGTGGCTCATCGCGCCGTTGACGATCCGGCTGAGGAAGCGCTGGACGAGGGCCTTCGGTCCCCAGCCGATCCCCTTGCAGATCCGTGAGTTCGCCATGTCCCAGTGCCGGTGGAGGTAGTGGAGGCTCTCGATGAGATGGATCGGCTTGCGTCCGTCGTCGACGACGAGATCCTCGTAGGTCGCCCGCGGCATCCAGGTGCGCGGGTACTCGCTCCGGCCCTCGGCGACGAGCGACCTCAGCTGCTCGACGATGGATCCGGCGTCGAGAGCGTCGTCGTGAGAAAGTTCGTCCATCGTTCGTCCTCCTGTACCGTCGAAATCGGGCACCAGTCCCGCCACTTGCTCAGCAGCGCGTTGTAGTAGGGGTCGCCGGCGGCGAGCATCGTCCCCCAGCGGTCAAGGATCCTGCGGTGGGCCGCCGAGTCCTCGGTGTGGCCCCGCGAGCGTGACTCGTGGTGGACGAGCTCGGTGAGCGGCGTGTACACGACGAGGTAGCCGGCCTCCCGCAGTTTCATGCAGAAGTCGACGTCGTTGAAGGAGACCGAGAGCTTCTCGTCGAATCCTCCGATCGCGTCGAACACCTCACGACGCACCATCATGCAGGCACCGGTGACCGCGGAGCAGTCGCGAGTCTCGACCGCCATTCCGCCGTAGCCGGGGCGGTCGCCGGGTAGGCCGCGCAGCACGTGGGCCGCCAGCCCGCCGAGGCCGAAGACCACCCCGCCGTGCTGGAGCGTTCCGTCGGGGTACAAAAGGCGCGCCCCCACCGCGCCGACCACCGGGCGCAGCGCGTGGCCGACGAGCGGGTCGAGCCAGTGCGGCTTGCGGGCCTCAATGTCGTTGTTCATGAATAAGAGGAGCTCGCCGTTGCACGCCCGGACCGCGGCGTTGTTGATCGCCGACCAGTTGAAAGGACCGGGCGCGTCGACGAGGCGTACCCCGGGTTCGGCCACGAGCCGTTCGGCGAGGGCCCTCGTCTCGGGGAGCTCGCTCTCGTTGTCGACGAGCACGATCTCGAGGTGTTCGTAGCCCGGATGGGCTCGGATCGACGTCACGCACTTCGCGGTGAGCGCGGGTTCGTCGCGGAAAGGGATGATGACGCTGACGAGCGGCTGGCGCTCGAAACCGTGGCGGACGTTGTGATGACCGGCGACGACCCCGTCTTCGATCGTGGCAGGTGTGCCGCGCCGGGCGAGCGCGTCGGCGATCACGCGCCGCGTGGCGTCGGCGACGGGACCCGGGCCGCCGAATTCTGTCGCCACCGCTTGGCGACGGTGATAGGCGACGCCCGTCACGTGTTCGATCCGACGCGCCCGCTCGGTCGCGCGCAGCACGAGGTCGTACTCGGCTGCGGAGTCGAAACCCGGCCGCAGGCCGCCGAGGTCCACGAACAGGGCACGGCGGATCGCCGCCAGCCGGCCGACGTAGTCGCAGTCGAGAAGGTAGTCCGGGGACCAGGCGGGTTTGAGGATCGGCCCGAAACGTTCCCCGCCTGGGTCGATCCTGTCCTCGTCGGTGTAGACCACGTCGGCGTCTGGCGACTCGGCGATCGCCGCGGCGACGTCGGCCAGGGCGTCCTTGGAGAGCTCGTCGCGCGCCGCGACGAGAGCGACGAACTCGCCTCTCGCCCCCCGGACCGCCTCGTTGACCGGCTCGACGCCCGAACCTTCCCCCGTCGGCACGACGCGGACGCGCCGGTCGACGCGCCGCAGGGATCCGACGCAGTCCGCCGACGATGCGTCCGAGAGATCGCAAACGATGACGAGCTCCCAGCGGGCGAAGGACTGGGCGAAGATCGACCCGACACAGCGCTCCAAGAACTCCGTGGGCGTGCCGGCCGCGGTGACGAGGACGGTGAACTCCGGCGTGCCGCGTCGCGGTCGCCTCGTCACCGGCGTGCGGCGGGCATCGGCGCCCGGCGAACCGACCCCGGGCGGTTCGCCGTGCAGATCGAGCCAGCGGAGGTAGGCGCGGCGGTCCTCGGAGGCGTCGGGGGGATAGCCACCGGCGGACCCCGCGGGGACCCCACCGGCATCCGGGTCCTCGCGGTCACCACCGTGCCAGATGTCGAGGGTCCGTGTCGCCGGCGGCGCGGCTCGGGCGTCGAGCTCGCGCGCCGTCCGCTCGAGCGCCACGACGAGGCGGGCGAGTTCGTCCTCGCGGTCCGGAAAGTGCTGCTGAATGGTCATCGCGTTGGCACCGGTCCCGTCGTCTTGGTGATCGCGACGTCCCGGCGTCAGCCGAGTGTAGGTGGTGAGAGTCGGCGAGGGATCTGGCACGATGGGATCGTGACCGATGCCTTCCCGGGTCCCGCCGGCATGACGTCGGCGACAACGCGCCGAACGGGGTCGTGGTCGCGCTGAGTCCACGCTCGCTCGGTCAGGAACTTCTCGGTCGTCGTGTGGCGCTGCGCCCGTTGCGGGTCGGGGACTACCGCGACTGGCTCGAGGTACGGACCCGGGCCCGCGAATGGCTCGTTCACTGGGAGCCGCGTCGTGCCGGCGGTCAGTACCCCGCGGAGGACCGCTCCTCGTTCGCGGCGCGCTGCGCGATGCGCGACCGCGACCGTCAGCTCGGCACCGCGTACAGCTTCGGGATCTTCGTCGACAGGACGTTCGTCGGCGAGATCAACCTCTCGTCGATCCAGCGGGGCGCCTCCCAGAGTGCGTACCTCGGCTACTGGATCGACGAGGCGCACGCCGGTCGAGATTACGTGCCGGAGTCCTGCGTTGTCGTGTTCGCGTTCGCCTTTGACGAGCTCGAGCTCCACCGCGTCCAGGTGGCGATCATCCCGCGCAATCGGCCGAGCCGACGCGTCGTCGAGAAGCTCGGGCTCGTCGAGGAGGGTCTCGCCCGGGGCTATCTCGAGATCGACGGCGTGTGGGAGGACCACGTCCGGTACGCCATCACCGCGGAGGACTGGGCCGAACGGCGCGAGACCTACGAGGCCGACTGGCTGAGGCCGGCTGGGGCCTGAGCCGCCGCCATTAGGGCTGACCGGCCCCGACGAAGCCGAAGTAGTACATCGGCGAGTACGAGACGGTCTCGCCGGTCTCGGGCGCCTGGATGATCGTCTCGGTCCCGTACGGGCCGGATCCGACGTACATCGCGACATGGGTGACCGGGTCGGGGCCGTCGTCGGGGAACGAGTAAAAGAGCAGGTCACCCGGCTCGATGTCGGACAGGGCGACGTGCTGGGTCTCCTGGTACTGGTACCACGCGCTGTGGGTCAGGGTGACGCCCGCCGCCGCCCAGGCCACCATCGTGAGTCCGGAGCAGTCGAACCCCGTCGGCCCCGCGCCGCCCCAGACGTAGGGGACGCCGAGGTAGCCCTCCGCGGTCTGGACCGCCAGGTCGCCCGCCGCGGTCGACCCCGCCGGGACGAGCGCCGGGTGGCCGACCTCGCTCGCGTACGCCGCCTCGGCCTCCTCCGCCTCGGCGACCGCGGGGTCGCTCCCGCCGAGATCATTCGCCAGGTTGAAGTTCTCGAGGGCGCTCTCGGCGTCCGCGTTGCGCGCCACGGCCGACTTGGCCGCCCGTGCCGCCGCGGCCTTTGCCTCGGCGATGGCGAGGGCGTGCTGCTCGATCAACGTGGCCAACCGGCCCCGGACCGCGCTGAGCGCCGATGCGGTCGACCACTGGGCGGCAGACGCCGCGTCGCGGGCCGCCGCGGCACTCTGCGCCGCGGCGCGGGCGGCGGCGGCCGCGGTGCGAGCGGCGGCTTCACTCGCCACGAGGCGCGCCCGCTCCTCGTCGAGCCGGACGACGGCGGCGTGGAGCGAGGTCGTCGCCACCTCGGCGTAGGTGGTGAGCGACTCGGCATCGGTGAGCGAGGCGGCGAGCAGGCCCGAGAACTGTGCCGACGTGATGTCACCGCCGACGTAGGTCTGGATGGCCGCTGCCTGGACCCTGTGCCGCCCGGCGACGATCGCGCGGTTCTCCCCCCGGATCCGGGAGCGCAGGGTCGCCACCCGTTTCAGGTCGAGCCCGACCATGATGTTCGCCCGGTCGAACTGCTCGGCGGCGATCTGTTCGTTCTCGGTGTCGGTGCTGATCAGCTGGGCGAGCTCGCTCGCTTTCGTACGCGCCGCCTGGATCTCGGCATTCGTCGGCCCCCCCGGGGCGCCGGGCGCCGCGGCCGCCGGGGAGGCGCAAAGACCCGCGAGGACGACCGCGCCGGCGAAGGGCGCGATCAACCCCCTCAACCTCACCGATAACACTCATTAACTTTGGCCACACTTCGTGGAAAAGTCAAAGCTATTCGGCGAATTACCAGGTGAGAGGGCCCGTCGGGTCCGGTAGCGTCGGGCTCCGCGAGTCGCGCGTGCACGGCCGGGAGGGTCGAGGTGTCGGCAGGAGTCGTTTCCACCCGCCAAGGGGACGTGCGCGGGGTCGAGATCGACGGCGTCCGGTCCTATCGGGGCATCCCGTACGCGGCGGCGCCGGTCGGGCGCCTCCGTTACCGGGCGCCGCAGCCGGCGCCGGGGTGGAGCGGAGTGCGCGACGCCTCGACGTTCGGTGTGATCGCGCCGCAGGCGGCCTCGGGGCTCGGCAGCTACTTCCCGGGCGATCCGCTCGACCAGAGCGAGGACTGCCTCGTGTGCAACGTGTGGACCCCGGAGACGGCGCGCGGGCCGCTGCCGGTCATGGTGTTCGTCCACGGCGGGGCCTTCTGCAACGGGAGCGGCTCGGGGGTCATGTACCGGGGCGACCGGCTCGCGGCCCGCGGCGTCGTCGTCGTCACGTTCAACTACCGGCTCGGCGCGCTCGGTTTTCTCGCCCACCCGGCGCTCGCCGACGAGGAGAGTGGCGGGTTCGGCAACTGGGGTCTCCTCGACCAGGTCGCCGCCCTGGGCTGGGTGCGGGACAACATCCGGGCCTTCGGCGGCGACCCGTCGAACGTCACGGTGTTCGGCGAGTCGGCCGGGGCGATGTCGATCTGCGACCTGCTCGCCGCGCCGTCGGCGCGGGGACTGTTCCGGCGCGCCATCGCCGAGAGCGGCGCGGCCCTCGCGGTCGAGCCGCCGCCCGCCGCGCGCATCGCCGAGCGGATCGCGGACATGCTCGGGATGACCGAGCTGAGCCGGGATGCCTTGCTCGCCGTCCCGGTCGGCGAGCTCGTCGACGCGCAGAGCGCGATCAACGCCGAGGTCGACCACGGGGTCGGGGTCCCGTTCCAGCCGGTGGTCGACGGGGGCGTGTTGCCGTCCCACCCCGAGGACGCCATCGCGGCAGGGTCCGCGAAGGGGGTCGACCTGCTCATCGGGTCGAACCGTGACGAGTTCAAGATTTTCTCGGTCGCGATCCTGACCGGGAGGACGCTCGCCGATGACGAACTCGAGGGGGTCGTCGGACGATACGTGCAGGGCGCGGGGATCGCGGACGGGTCGATCGCCGGCGACGCCATCGCCGAGTACCGGGCGAGCCGGGACGGACGCGGCGAGCCGGTGACGGCGCGGGAGCTGCTCGACGCGATCGTCACCGACTGGATCTTCCGTGTCCCCCAGCTCCGCCTCGCGGACGCCCACCGGTTCCGCACGCCGGCGACCTACGCCTACCTGTTCGACTGGCCGTCTCCCTTCGCCGGCGGCGCGCTCGGCGCCTGCCACGGTGTCGAGCTGCCCTTCGTGTTCGGCACGGTCCACGAGCCGGTCATCGGGCTGTTCTCGGGGACCGGGGAGGACGCCTTCCGCCTCTCAGAGGAGGTGCAGGCGTCGTGGGTGGCCTTCGCCGCCTCGGGCGACCCGTCGAACGACCTCGTCGGGAGCTGGCCCCGTTACGACACCCCGCGGCGCGCGACATTGCGATTCGGTCCCCACTCGGAGCTCGCCGACGCGCCCTACGAGACCGAGCGCCAGTTCTGGGAGCGGCGACTCGGCCGCTACGGTGTCGGCGGTCCGATCGAGGGGGCCCGACGCCGCGACGTCGCGCTCGTCGCCCCCGAGAACGAAGAGCACACGGGGACGTAGCCCAACCGGCAGAGGCAGAGCGCTTAAAACGCTCACAGTGAGGGTTCGAGCCCCTCCGTCCCCACAGGCCGCCCAAGGGCCGCAACGGTCACGACCGCCCGCGTTCCGCCGGGGGACGGGCGCGGCTCGTCGGACGGCGAGGCGCCGCCTCAGCAGCGTGGATCGGGGGTGCTCGCCCGCCCGCTCGTCGATGCGTTCATCGCCCCGAGCAGGCGTGCGGCATCGGGGATGTCGTCCTGCGACAGGCTGAGCAGGTCCCGTAGCCCGGCCGCGATGTCCCGGTTCAGGAGGTCGCGGAGCTGGCGACCCTTCGGGGTGAGCGTGAGCAACCGGACACGGCGGTCGCGTGGATCCGGGATGCGTTCCACGAGGCCGAGACGCTCGGCCCGGTCGACGAGACCGGTGACGTTGGACGGATCGCACGACCGGTCCTCGGCGCAGGCCCGCATCGACACGGGGGCGTCGAGCATCCGCAGCAGCCGAACCTGTTGCGGCGTGAGGTCGTGGCGTACGGCGACGGCGGCGACGACGTTCTCCACCCGTTGGGTCACCCCGAGAAGGCCGTCGACGAGGCCGTCGTCTCCGTCGTCCGCCATTCGGTCAGTTGCCACGCCCGTCCGGTCATCCCTTGACATCATCAAGTATATGCTGTATGCTTGATGATATCAATAATCGAGCATGAGAACAAATGCGATGGAGTGCACATGCTGAACCTGAAGATCCTTGTCGGAAGCACCCGACCCGGCCGGTCGGCTGACCTGGTCCTGCCCTGGGTCCTCGCGCGGGCGAGCGCCCACGGGGCGTTCGACATCGAGGTACTCGACCTGCGGGACTGGCCCCTGCCCCCGTTCCAGGAGCACGCCGGCAGCATCGGCGACATCAACGACCCGACCTATTCCGACCCCATCGTGCGGCGGTGGAACCAGAAGATGAGGGAGGCCGACGCGTTGCTCGTCGTCACCCCCGAATACCTGCATTCGATCCCCGGGACCTTGAAGAACGCCCTCGACAGTGTGTTTGTGAGCTTCGCCCTCCGCCACAAGCCGCTCGCCGTCGTCGGCTACAGCAGCGGGATCGCCGCCGGGGTGCGGGCCGTCGAGCACCTGATGGATGTCGCGACCGAATCCGAGATGGTTCCTTTGCGCGACACCGTCCTCATCGCCAGGGTCGCGACCGCTTTTGACGGCCGGCACGCGCCGATCGACCCGATGTCCGAGGTGGCCATGACGGTCATGCTCGACGATCTCGCCTGGTGGGGCGATCTGCTGGCGAAAGCGCGCGCCGACGGCGAGCTGCCCCCGGCCACGTTCC